>DUOQ01000072.1 GCA_012838755.1 Propionibacterium sp.
GCCCGGCCTCAGCACGCGCGAACGCTGTCGTCGCTCAGGCCGGGCCGGTGCTCTGCCGGACGATGAGGCGCACCGGCACCGACACGGGGGCCGATTCCGCCGCCTTGTGCCCGGTCAGGGACGCCACGATGTAGCGCACGGCCGAGTCGCCCAACATGGTCAGGGGGGCCGCCACCGACGTCAGCCCGGGCGAGACCAGGGCCGAGGCGAAGATGTTGTCGAAGCCGATCACGCTCACGTGGTCGGGCACCTTGAGCCCGCGCTCGGCGAAGCCCTGCATGAGCCCGATGGCCATCAGGTCGTTGTAGCAGATGACCGCCTTGAGTCGGCGCGCCGCGATCACCTCGGCAGCCGCGCGGCCGCCCTGCAGAGTCGGGGCGAACGGGCCCACCCGGTGCTCCGTGAAGCCCAGTTCCCTGGCCGAGTCCCGCATGGCACGCCAGCGCATGCCGTCGGCCCAGGAGGCCTCGGGCCCGGCGAGGTAGGAGATGTTGCGGTGCCCCAGCGCCATCAGGTGCTCGGCGGCCTTGCGGACGCCGTGCGCCATGTCGGGCACGATGCAGTGCAGGCCCGCGACCCGACGGTTCAGGATCACCACGGGGATCGACTTGGCCACGGTGCGCAACTCGGTGTCGGAAAGGCGGGAGCTGGCGATGATGAGTCCGTCGAGCAGGGGCAGGGAACGGCGCAGCATCTCGCGCTCGAGGGCCTCGGACTCCTGGGCGTCGTTGAGGGTGACCACGAAGCCCGCCTCGGCAGCGGCGGCCTGGCAGCCACGGATCACGCGGAAGTTGAAGGGGTTGGTGATGTCGGCGACCGCGAGGCCGAGCACCTTCGTGGTGCTCTTGGCGGCGGTGCGGGCGACCTCGCGACTGCGGTAGCCGAGTTCCTCGGCCACCTGCCGGATCTTCTCGGCCGTCTGGGCGCTCACGCGGCCGGGGCGCGAGAAGGCGCGTGACACGGTGGAGGGGCTCACGCCCGCGACGCGTGCGACGTCGTAGATGGTGGCATCCGACCCCGTGCCCGGCTCATTGACCATGGTGGAAACACTAGCAACTTGGCAACTTCGTGCAACGAACTTCAAAGAAGTCGCGGCCCCGGGGGTCGAAGGGTAACCTTCGCCCGCCCGGGGCCGCGTGCCAGGAACGAGCGCGTCAACTCGGGATGTTGAACGCCTTGCGCGGGAGGGTCGCGGTCAGGTCGTACGCGGTCTCCTCGGCCTCGTCGATCGCCAAACGCCCGTCGACGACCAACTCAGCCAGGTGGGACACGTCGCAACGGCGGGCGACGTCGTGGCGGGCCGGGATCGACATGAACGCGCGGGTGTCGTCGATGAAACCGGTCGTCTTGTAGAACGTGCCGTACTCGGTGAGAGCCTTCCGCCAGCGTTTGATGGCGTCCGGGGCGTCGATGAACCACCACGGCGGGCCGACGTAGACCGAGGGGTAGAAGCCGGCCAACGGCCCCACCTCGCGGCTGTAGACGGTCTCGTCCATGCCGAACAGGATGATCCGGAAGTTCGGGTGGGTGCCGAAGGCGTTGAGCACCGGGCGCAACGCCTCCACGACCTCGAAGCTGACCGGGATGTCACCGCCGACGTCCGCCCCGAAGCGCTCGAACGTGGGCTGGTGGTGGTTGCGTGCGACGGCGGGGTGGTACGTCATGACGAGCCCGTCCTCGGACGCCATGCGGGCCTGCTCGAACATGAAGGCCCGCCGCAGGGCCGTGCACTCGTCGGCCGATGCCTCGCCGCGACGCGCCCGGGCGTACACCGCCTCGGCGTCCTCCAACGGGGCCATGACCATGTCGATGTGGGAGTGGTCGGTGGAGGTCGCGCCCATGGACTTGAAGAAGGCGCGCCGGTTCTCCATGGCCGCGACCCAGCCGGCGAACGTGCCGGTGTCGATCCCGGTCTTCTCGGCCAGGGCGTCCATGAGGCCGTTCCAGTCGTCACGGGCGGGCTCGAGGTACTTGTCGGGACGGTACGTCGGGGCGACCGTGCGCGTGAACGAGGCGTCGTCGCGGATCTTGGCGTGGTGCTCCAGGTCGTCCAGCGGGTCGTCGGTGGTGGCGATGAACTCGATGTTGAAGCGATCCATCAGCGCGCGCGGGCGGAACTCGGGCTGGGCGAGCTTCTCCGCGATCTGGTCGTAGATCCGGTCCGCGGTCTCCTCGGAGGGCCGGACGTCGACGCCGAAGATGTCGACCAGTTCGGCCTCCATCCAGAACTTCATCGGAGTGCCCCGGTACAGGTGCCAGTGCTTGCAGAAGATGCGCCAGGCGTTGCGCGCCTGCTCGGCCGAGAAGTCCTCGCGACCCATCGGGACGCCGAGGTCGGCCAGGTCGACGCCCTGGCCGTGCATGATGCGGTTCACGTAGTGGTCGGGCGTGAGCAGCAGGTTGGTGGGGTCGGGGAACGGGATGTCGTCGGCGATCCAGGCCGGGGGGACGTGGCCGTGGGGTGACAGGATCGGGAGGTCCTTGATCTGCTCGTAGAGCTTGCGGGCCACCGCACGGGTCTGCGGCTCAGCCGGGAACAACCGGTCGGGATTCAGGGTCAACGGCGCAGTCATGTAGGCCATTCTGGCCCGCCCCGGCCTTCGGTGCAGGGGTTGCCGACGTTTGCCGACAATTCGCCTCGGGGCCGAACTCGTTGGGGCAAGATGGGCGTGACTGGTCCCCGAGAGAAGGAAGCACCCACACATGAGCGACAAGACGGGCACCGCACAGATCGGCGTCGTCGGCATGGCAGTCATGGGCTCGAACCTGGCCCGCAACTTCGCCAGCAAGGGATTCAAGACGGCGATCTTCAACCGTTCCTACGCCAAGACCGCGGCCGTCCTCGAGGCCCACCCAGAGGCCGAGTTCATCGGATCCGAGAGCGTCGAGGAGTTCGTGGACTCCCTCGAGAAGCCGCGCCGCATCATCATGATGGTCAAGGCGGGCCCGGCCACCGACGCCACGATCGAGACCCTGATCCCCCACCTCGACCAGGGCGACATCGTCATTGACGGTGGGAACACCTACTTCCCCGACACCCGCCGCCGGGAGAAGATGATGGCCGAGAAGGGCTTCAACTTCATCGGCTGCGGCATCTCCGGTGGTGAGGAGGGCGCCCTCCTCGGCCCGTCGATGATGCCCGGTGGCCCCAAGGACTCCTACGCCCACGTCGGCCCGATCCTCGAGAAGGTCGCCGCGCAGTACGACGGCGAGCCCTGCTGCACGTGGATCGGCACCGACGGCGCCGGCCACTTCGTCAAGATGGTGCACAACGGCATCGAGTACGCCGACATGCAGTTCATCGGCGAGGCCTACGACCTCCTCAAGGGCGTCGGCCTGTCCGCCGCCGAGGCCGCCGACGTCTTCGCCCAGTGGAACACCGGCGACCTCGACTCCTACCTGATCGAAATCACCTCCGAGGTGCTCCGCCAGACCGACGCCGAGACCGGCAAGCCGCTCGTCGACGTCATCGTCGACGCCGCCGGCATGAAGGGCACCGGCACCTGGACGGTCCAGGAGGCCCTCAACCTGGGCGTCCCCGCCGCCGCCATCGCCGAGTCGGTCTTCGCCCGCGCGGCGTCCAGCTCGCCCGAGCTGCGCGCCGCGGCCCGCAAGGCCCTCAGCGGCCCCGACGGCACGGTGGCGGTCGAGGACCGCGAGGCCTTCGTCGAGGACGTCCGCCAGGCGCTGTGGTGCGCCAAGGTCATCGCCTACGCGCAGGGCCTGCACCTGATCAAGGTCGCCGGTCAGGAGTACGGCTGGGACATCGACGTGGCCGCCTGCGCCCGCATCTGGCGGGCCGGCTGCATCATCCGGGCCAAGCTGCTGGACCGCATCTCCAACGAGTACGCGGCCGGGAACCTCGAGACGCTGCTCGAGGCGCCGTCGATCAGCAAGGGGCTGGCCGAGTCCAACCCGTCGTGGCGCCGGGTGGTCGCCAAGGCGACCGAGGCCGGCGTGCCGATCCCGGGCTTCAGCTCGGCGCTGTCCTACTACGACATCGTGCGCGCCGAGCGCACGAACGCCGCGATGACGCAGGGCCTGCGCGACTTCTTCGGCTCGCACACGTACAAGCGCATCGACAAGGAGGGCACGTTCCACACCAACTGGAGCGGTGACCGCACCGAGGTCGAGGCCGTCGACGCCCACTGATCCCCAACCGCCGGTGTGCCCCGGGCCTGGTGCCCGGGGCACACTGGTGTGGTGGAGGTGGTGATCCGATGACCCAGGCCCCGCAGGCGGCACCCGCC
>DUOQ01000073.1 GCA_012838755.1 Propionibacterium sp.
CCGGCTCGCGCTCGCTGCGGGCCAGCGCCGTGTGCTCGGCCAGCGTCTGGTCGACCACCCGGCCGGCCAGGCCCACGTAGCGGTCGAAGTCCTTGCCCACCGCCGAGCTGGCGTGCAGGTAGAAGCCGTCGATCAGTGCCAGGCTCAGCACCGCCAGCTGTTCGGGCAGGTCGGGGAAGACCTCCACCACGTCGTCGGGCACGAAGGACGCCATGTGGCCCACGATGGTCGTGAACATCTCCCGGCGCACGGCCACGTACTTCTGGCGGATGACGGACTCGTCGCCCAGGCCGCCGAGGCGCTTGTCGAGGGCCAGCAGCATCGCGACCTTGAGGAACGCCTCGCCGCGGGTCCAGTCCGCCGGGGGCGTGGCGGCGGCGCCCGCGATGCCGCGCTCGACCCGGTCGCGGACGGTCGCCGGCCGCGTGCCGTTGACCGTCTTCCACTCCTCGAAGCTGTGCTTGAGCAGCTCGACGAAGAGCTGCTCCTTGTTGCGGAAGTGCCAGTAGACCGAGCCGATCGGCAGCCCGGAGGCGGCGCTCACGTCGGCCATCGTCGTGCCGGCGTACCCCTTCTCGACCGCGAGGTCGAGCGCGGCCTCGAGGATCTGCCGCTTCGACTGGGCGGTGCTCTCGCTGCGCGGGGTCCTGGCTGCCATGGCCGGCAGTCTAGGGGCGCGCCCCGCCCCGGGATCATCCCGAACTGGGGGTTGTGTCGACTGGAAGCCGGATAGTACACTCATACTAGAATCTATATTCTAGAGAGAGGGCAAAGACGCCATGACCTTCGCACTTGCCAGCGTGAGCCACTCCCCGATGCTCGGCCGGGTCGACCCGGGCGGCACCATCTACGACGAGATCATGGCCGCCATCGAGCGGGTCAAGACCTTCGTGGAGGAGTTCGACCCCGAGGTCGTGGTCTCCTTCGGGCCCGACCACTTCAACGGCGTCCTGTACGAGATGATGCCGCAGTTCGCGATCGGCGCCCAGGCCGTCGGCGTGGGCGACTGGGGCACCGTCGAGGGGCCGCTGCCCGTCGACTCCGACACCGCCCGCGCCCTGCACCGCGGCGTGATCGCCCGCGACGTCGACTGCCCGCTGTCGGAGCGCCTCCGCGTCGACCACGGCATGCTGCAGACCGTCGAGTTCATCTTCGGCGAGGGCGAGATCGGCAAGCCCTTCGTGCCTGTGTTCGTCAACGCCCTCGGCGTCCCGCTGAGCCCGATGCGCCGCATCCGCCTGTTCGGCGAGGCCCTCGGCGCCGCCGCGCTCGAGCTCGACAAGCGCGTGCTCTTCCTCTCTTCCGGCGGCCTGTCCCACGACCCGCCCGTGCCGATCTTCCTCGAGTCCGAGCGCCCCGTGCAGGAGCGCCTGACGGCCGCCGAGATCACCCTCGAGATGCGCCAGGCCCGCGAGGCCCAGATCCTGGCCTCCGCCAAGCGTCGCGCCAGCGCCGAGGGCGTCGCGATGAAGCCGGCGAACGAGGAGTGGGACCGCGAGCTGCTCCGCGTCTTCGCGTCCAACGACCTCACCCAGGCCGACGCCTGGGAGCACGAGTGGATGGTCAACGAGGGCGGCTCGGCCGCCGAGGAGATGCGTGCCTGGCTCGCCGCCTTCGCGGCCCTGTCCGCGGGTGGGAACTACGACATCGTCGAGGAGAACTACTGGGCCTCCGAGCCGTGGGGTGGCGGCTTCGGTGTCGTCACCGCGAGGACGGCATGACCGCCGACGCCCTCCACCACCGAACCCTCTGGTCGCAGATCGGGGACCTGCCGCACACGGTCGAGTTCCCGGTCATCGACGGGGTGCGCACCCGCGTGCTGCGGCTCGGCGAGGGGCCCTCGACCATCGTGATGATGGCCGGCACCTCGGGCCACCTCGAGGCCTTCACGCACAACCTGCGCGCCCTGGCCGAGCGCCACGCGATCATCGCGTACGACTACCCGGGCCACGGGTGGTCGACGCTGGTCGAGGGCGGCACGCTCGAGATCCCCGACTACACCCGGCACCTGCTGGCGCTGCTCGACCACTACGGGCTCGAGCGCCCGCACCTGCTCGGTGAGTCCCTCGGCGGCTGGATCGCGCTGAAGGTCGGGCGGCAGCACCCCGAGCGGTTCGCGTCCTTGGTGCTCAGCGCGCCGGGCGGGCGCATGGTGGGCCGCGCCAAGGTGGGCCGGGCACAGAGCGTCTCCGCCGACGCGGTCGCGCACCCGACGTACGACAACATCAAGGCACGCCTGAACGTGGTCATCCACGACCCCGAGGCGATCAGCGACGAGCTCATCGCGATCCGGCAGGCGGTCTACTCCCGGCCCGGGTTCGCGGCGTCCATGAAGGCCATCGCGGCGCTGCAGAACCCCGAGATCCGCCAGCGCAACGCCGTCACCGACGACGACTACGCCGCCCAGACGCTCCCCGTCCTGGTGGTGTGGACCGACCACGAGCCCTCGGGCGACCCCGAGGACGGACGCCGGCTCGCCGGCCTCGCCCCCCGCGGCGAGTTCGTCCTCGTCACCAACGCCGCCCACTGGCCGCAGTGGGAGGACCCGACCACCTTCAACGCAGCCGTCCTCGACTTCCTGGAAAGGGTTGATGCAGCATGACCGACCACCTCGACGAGGTCGTCGACCGGCTCTGGCACGCCAACCAGACCGTGACCACGATGCCGTTCGTGCGCGAGTGGATCCCCGCCGATGACGTCGACTCGGCCTACGAGATCCAGCGCCGGATAAACGAGCGCAAGCTCGCGGCCGGCCGCACCCGGGTCGGCCGCAAGGTCGGCCTGACCAACCCCCGCGTGCAGGCGCAGGCCGGGGTCAGCGAGCCCGACTACGGCACGATCATGGACGACATGGTCTTCCACTCGGGCCACGTGTTCGACCCCAAGGACTACGTCGCCCCGAAGATCGAGTCCGAGGTCGCGTTCAAGCTCAGCCGGGAGCTGACCAGCTGGGACATCCCGACCATCGAGTCCTCGATCGAGTGGATGGCGCCGTCCTTCGAGCTGGTCGACTGCCACTACGAGACGTACCAGATGAAGATCGTCGACACGATCGCCGACAACGCGGCGTGCGCGGGCATCATCCTGGGCGAGCCCGTCGAGTACGGCAGCACCGACCTGTCCCAGGTCTGGCTGTCGCTGACCCGCGACGGCGAGGAGATCACCAACGGCGTCGGCGGCAACGTCATGGGGAACCCCATCAACGCCGTCGCGTGGCTGGCGAAGACCGCCATCGAGCAGGACATCCCCCTGCAGGCCGGCGAGCTGATCCTGCCCGGCTCCATCGGCCTGATCATGTGGTTCGACTTCGGGCCGGAGTACCGCGCCGAGATCAGCGGCGTGGGTTCGGTCACCGCCCGGTTCCAGGAGGCATCGTGAGGGGCGTCACGACCGCCGACATCCTCGCGGTCCAGCAACTGGTCGCCGAGTACGCGTTCCGCAACGACCACGGGCAGGCAGACCGCCTGCACGAACTCGTCACCGAGGACTACCGCTCCACTGGCCCGATGGGCGAGATGAACGGTCGCGAGGCGCTGGCCGCCTGGGGCGCCAAGCGGGTCCAGGTTCCGGCGCAGGTGCGCCACGTGCTGTCCAACGTGCGCGTGTTCCGCGACGAGGCCGGGGCGCTGGCGTCCACCTCGTACTACGTCGCCTTCCGCGACTCGGGCGCCAATCCCGCCTCGCCGGCGAGCATGGGGGAGTACCACGACACCTACGCCGAGGTCGACGGGGTGCTGCACCTTGCCTCCCGCACCGTGGTGCCGGCGTTCGCCGACCCGGGAGCGCCGCGTCCGAACGTCGCCGGGGGCAAGCCGTGACCACGCCCGTCCTCCTCCACGTGGGGGCGCCGTCGCTCACCCTGGTCGAGGTCGCGCTCGCCCAGGGCTACGACGGCGTCATCCTCGACATGCAGCATGGCGAGCTCGACCTGGCGTCGGCGACGCGGATCATCCGTTCGGTCCCGAACAGCTTGGCGCGCACGCTGGTGCGGGTGCCGAGTGCCGACGCCGGCACCATCGGTGCGGTGCTGGACGCCGGCGCCGGAGGCATCATCGCCCCCACGGTGGAGTCGGCGGAGGCGGCCCGCGCCATCGTGCGGGCCACCAAGTTCGCCCCGGTCGGTGGCCGCAGCCTCGGCCCGATGCGGCCCGGCCTGTACGCCGGACCGAGCCCCACCGAGTCGGCCAACGCCGCCGTGCGCGCCTACGTGCAGATCGAGACGGCGCTCGGGGTCGAGCGCCGCGACGAGATCTGCGCCGTCGAGGGTCTGGACGGCATCTACATCGGGCCGGCCGACCTCGCACTGACCATGGGCGAGACGCCGCGGCTCGACTGGGAGTCCGGCCCCGTCGCCGACGCGATCGACGAGGTCGTCGCGGCATCGAACGCCCGGGGCCTGGCCACCGGCATGTTCAGCGTCAACCCCGCCTTCGCGCGGGCCTGCGCCGCCTCGGGGCGGTTCACCTTCCTCGGCCTCGGCAGCGACCAAGGCCTCTTCAACCAGTCCGTCCTCGCGACGATCCAAGCCTTCAAGGGAGAAGCATGAGCCACCACGACGTGATCATCGTGGGGGCCGGTCCCACCGGCCTCACCCTCGCCAACCTGCTCGGGCAGGCCGGCGTCCACACCCTGGTCCTGGAGAAGCTCCACGACCTCATCGACTACCCCCGCGCCATCGGCATCGACGACGAGGCCCTGCGGGGCATGCAGGCCGTCGGCCTCATCGACGAGGTGCTGCCGCACACGGTGCCGTTCCACATGGTGCGCGCGGTCGACGCCGAGGGTCGGGTCATCTCCGAGATGAACCCCCAGACCGACGAGTTCGGCTGGTCGCGCCGCAACGGCTTCATCCAGCCGCTGGTGGATCACGCCCTGCTCGACGGGCTGGAGCGGTTCGCCAACGTCGAGGTCCGCCTCGGCCACGAACTCACCGCGCTGGAGGAGTCCGACGGCAAGGTCACCGCGACGGTCCGCAACGTCGACACCGACGAGGTGCTCACCTTCACCGCCGACTACCTCGTCGGCTCCGAGGGTGGCCGCTCCTTCAGCCGCACCTGGATCGGCGCCGAGTTCGAGGGCAAGACGCTCGCGCGCGTCGTCGTGGTCGACGCCGAGAACGACCCCATCGGCACCCCGAACGCCATCTTCGGCGCCGAGGACCGCAGCTGGGCCACGTTCGGCCTGCCGCACGGCATCCGCCGTTGGGAGTTCCTCATCCACGAGCACGAGACCAACGAGGAGGCCGAGTCCGACGCCTTCATCCGCAAGCTGCTCGCCGAGCACGTCCCGGACCCCGACAAGGTCGACATCGTCCGGGTCCGCGCCTACCAGCACAACGCGCGCATCGCGTCGAAATTCCGCAAGGGACGGGTCATCCTCGCCGGCGACGCCGCCCACGTCATGCCGGTCAACGCCGGCCAGGGTTGGAACTCCTGCATCCGGGACGCCATGAACCTGGCCTGGAAGCTGGTCGCCGTGCTCAAGGGCCACGCCGCCGACTCCCTGCTCGACACCTACGACCAGGAGCGCCGCGACCACGTCAAGGGCATGGTCAACCTGTCGGTCACCATGGGCAAGACCTTCGCCACCCGCGGCGGGATCGCCGAGAAGGTCGCCCGCCGGGCCGTCGGCGTCGCCGCCACCGTCCTGCCGCCCGTCAAGCAGTACATGTCGGCGATGAAGTTCAAGCCGATGCCGAAGTACACCCGCGGAGTCGTCGTGCCCCCGAACGTGCCGGTCTCGAAGTCGATCCTCGGGGCGCACCGCGGCAACACGGCCACGGGGAAGCTGTTCATCCAGCCCCGCCTGTCCGGTCCCGACGGCCGGGTCGCGCTCATGGACGACCTCGTCGGCTACAACTGGACGATCCTGGCCTGGAACAACGACCCCAAGAACCTGCTCTCGGCCGAGACCATCGCCGCCTTCGACCGCCTCGGGACCGTGTTCGCCACCGGCGTCCCCGAGGTGCAGCGCGCCTGGACCCAGGAGCGCGCCTCCGAGGGCGTCACCGTCCTCGGTGATGCGCAGGGCCGCCTCAAGCAGTGGTTCGACACCCGCCCCTCGGGCGTCATCTTCATCCGCCCCGACCGCGTCGTCGCGGCCGAGAGCATCGCCGGCACCGCCGACGAGACCGCCCAGCGCGTCCTCCGCGCGCTCAGCCACCGCCCCGCCCAGACCAAGGGAGAGTGACGATGCACATCGAAGTCACCGGCGCCGACGCCAGCCACAGTTCGATCTCCGAGAGCGACGAGTTCCTCCGCGAGGTGCTCCGGGACGCCGAGCTCCCGGCCCTCCTGCCCGCCCTGGCCCAGGCCACGGGTGACCTCCGCCTGATCGCCCGCCACCTGCGCCCGCCGCTGGCCGTCAGCCCGACGGTGCCCGCGCAGGGCGGCATGTCGGAGGAGATGCAGTCCGAGGCCCGTGACCTCGCCTTCGAAGCGCTGGTGCAGCTGCGCGAGCAGGGCCCCACCCCCCTCGAGCTGGACGAGGCCACCCTCACCAGCCTGCTCGAGTTCATCACCGGCCCGGTCGACCCGGCCTACGTGCCGATGCTGCGCCACGAGCTCGGCGTCCCGCCCGAGATCGGCAACCCGACCTGGTCGGCCACCGAGCTGGCCGGCTCTGACGCCCAGGGCTTCAGCGTGCTCGTCATCGGCGCCGGCATGTCCGGCCTGGCCGTGTCGCACCGCCTCAAGCAGGCCGGCGTCCCGGTCACCGTGCTGGAGAAGAACGACGACGTCGGCGGCACCTGGCTCGAGAACGACTACCCGGGCTGCCGGCTCGACACGAGCAACTTCGGCTACAGCTACTCGTTCGCCCAGACGCCCGAGTGGAAGTGGCAGTACTCCGCCCAGGACTCGATCATCGGCTACTTCCGCACGGTCACCGAGCGGCTCGGCCTGCGCGAAGACATCAAGTTCGGCACCACCGTCGACTCGATGACGTGGGACGAGGCGTCCGGCACATGGACCGTCAAGGGGCAGGGTCCGGACGGGCCGGTCGAGTACACCGCGAACGCGGTCGTCAGCGCGGTCGGCCAGCTCAACAAGCCGTCCATCCCGACCATCCCCGGCCAAGAGACCTTCGCCGGCGAGGCGTTCCACACCGCCCAGTGGCGCCACGACGTCGAGCTGCGCGGCAAGAACATCGCCGTCATCGGCACCGGCGCCTCGGCGTTCCAGGTCGTGCCCGAGATGGCCAAGGTCGGCGGCCACGTCGGCGTCTACCAGCGCACCCCACCGTGGATGCTGCCGGCGCCCGACTACAAGCAGCCCATCAAGGGCGCGATGAGCTGGCTGCTGCGGCACGTGCCGTACTACCACCGCTGGTACCGCTTCTTCCAGTTCTGGGCCACGGTCGAGGGACGCCGTCCCTACGTCCAGGTCGACCCCGCCTGGGACCACCCGGTGTCGGTGTCGGAGAAGAACGAGGAGCTGCGCCAGGTCGTGCAGTCCTACATCGAGACCGAGTTCGCCGACCGGCCCGACCTGCTCCCGCACGTCATCCCGAACTACCCGCCCGGCGGCAAGCGGATGCTCCGCGACGACGGCTCCTGGGCGGCGGCGCTGCACAGCGACCACGTCGACCTGGTCACCGAGCGCATCACGGGCATCGAGCCCGAGGGCATCCGGACGGCCGACGGGGTGCTGCACCCCACCGACGTGATCGTCTACGGCACCGGGTTCAAGGCGTCCGACTTCCTCGAGCCGATGACCGTGGTCGGCCGCGACGGCGTCGACCTGCACGAGCAGTGGGGCGGCAACGCGAAGGCGTACCTGGGCGTGCTCACGCCCGGCTTCCCGAACCTGTTCATGCTGTACGGCCCGAACACCAACCTGGTCGTCAACGGCAGCATCATCCTGATGGCCGAGTGCAGCGTCGACTACACGCTGGCCTGCCTGAAGGAACTCGTCGAGAAGGATGCCGCCTCGATCGAGGTGCGCGAGGACGTGTTCGAGGCGTTCAACGACGAGATCGACGCGGCCAACGACAAGATGGCGTGGGGCTCGCCCCGGGTCAGCTCCTGGTACAAGAACGCGTTCGGTCGCGTCTCCCAGAACTGGCCGCTGCCGCTGCTGGAGTACTTCACGCGCACCCGTGCACTCAACCCCGACGACGTCGTCGTCACCGGCAAGAACGAGGAGGCCTGACATGTCCTGGGGACTGATCAGCGAGATGGGCTACGTCGGCATCCGCACCCACGACGTGGAGGGCTCCATCTGGGACGCCGTCAACCTGCTGGGGCTGAAGGAGACCGGACGCGAGGGTGACTCGGTGTTCCTCTCCGCGGCCGGGGTGCACCACGAGCTCGTGTACACCCACGACAGCGCCAACGCGGTGGACCGCTTCGGCCTCGTGGCCAAGGACGCGGCCGCCCTGGCCGAGATCCGCCGCCGCGTGGACGCCGAGGGCCTCCGTGTGCTGTCGAGCCAGCCGTCCACGCCGGGCGTGGCCGAGGGCTTCTCGTTCGTGGGCCCCGAGGGGTTCGTGTTCGAGATCTACACGGGCATGGCGAAGGCCGAGCGCCGCTTCGGGGAGTTCGGCCCCGACCGGTACGGGCACTTCAACTTCCACCCCCGCGACAGCAAGTCGATGATGCTCTTCCTGCAGCGCGTCCTCGACTTCCGGCTCTCCGACGTGATCGGCGACGACTACGCCTACTTCATGCGCTGCAACGCCGACCACCACGGCATCGCGATCCTCCCGGGCAAGGGCACCTTCCACCACCACGCGTGGCAGACCCAGTCCGTGCAGGACCTCACCAAGCTCG
>DUOQ01000074.1 GCA_012838755.1 Propionibacterium sp.
AGCCGCACTGCTCGCACAACCCGCGGATCTCGATGCAGCGTCCGCACGTCCACTGCTCACCGTCCTCGACCACCACGCACTGGGGGCAGGGGCGTGGCGCCGAGAGGTCGGCGATCCGGGGCAGGGCGGCCGCGAGGTTGAACACCGGGTGTCCGTCGCGGATCAGGGTCGCGATCCGGGCGCACACCCCCCGGCGCTGCTCCGGGTCGAGGGCCAGCGCCTCGGTGCCCGGGTACGGGGTGTGCAGGTTGTAGGACACGCCGCGCACCGCAGGCAGCGAGCCGGCCAGCCGCGCCACGTCCTCGATATCGTCGAGATTCTCCCGGTTCACGGCCATGTAGAGGCACAGGTTCGGGGTGTTCGCCGCCTCGAGGGCGGTGAGCACCCGGTCGTAGGTGCGTCCCCGAAGCGCGTCGTGGTGCTCGCGCATCCCGTCCAGGCTGACCAGCACGAGGTCGGCCTCCGGGAGGTCGAGGCCCCGGGTGCCGTTCGTCACCACGCCGACCCACCCGAAGCCGATCGTCCGCGCCTCGGCGATGACATCGCGCAGGGTCAGCGTCCCGTCGTGCCACAGCAGCGGTTCGCCTCCGTACAGCAGCAGGAGCCGCACCCCCTCGGCGTGCAGTCGACGAAGGTCGCGCCGCAGCGTCTCGAACGGGTAGTCGACCTTGCGCAGGTTCGCGACGGCGCAGTGCCGGCAGGCGAGGTTGCACCGGTCGGTGACGATGAGGGAGCCGACGATCGGGTCGCGGCGGCGGAGGAGCACGGTGCTGACACCGAACCACGCCAACCCCGCCCAGAACGCCAGCCGTGAACCCAGGGAGGCGGTGGTGGTCATGACGTGCCGCCCCAACTCCCCGCGAGGACGGCGACCATCGCGCGGTACTGCGCCTCGTCCAGCTCGCCCCGGGCGAACCGCTCCCGCAGCACCCCCAGCGCGGCGTCGGATGCCGACCCAGCGCGCGGAGCGGCGGGCCATCGCCGATCGAGTTCACGCCGGGCGATGACGAGGGCCGCCGCGGAATCCCGCGGTCCCCCGCTGACGGGCGCACGCGGCGTACCATGGACACTGCGGGGGCCCAACGCGACAGCCACACCGACCGCCACGCGGCCGCCCGCGGAGGTTCCATCATGAACGATCAGGAACTCGCGTCCCAGTGGGACGCCGACCACCGTCTCGCCGCCATCACCACGCTCGCCTCGGGCCTCCTCGTCCTCCTCGGGTGTTCTTCACCGTCGGCATGGGGCCGGTCGAGGCCCTCGTCTCCGGGCAGGCAGCCGGACCGATGGCGGTGACGATGCTCGGCGGCCTCCTGCTCATCGTCGACGTGGCGCTGCTCGTCGTCGTCGTGGCCCTCGCCCACACCTTCAGCGAGGGCCGCTCGATCGGGCTCACCGTGACCACCGGCGTCGCCACCCTTGCCACCGCCTCGGCCGCCGCCATCCACCTGGTCTGGGTGAACCTGGCTTCGAACCTGGAGGTGGAGGTGCCGGCGCAGACCACCCACTTCGCCACCTGGCTCGCCGTGAACGTGTGGCTCCTGCCCCTGTTCGGGCTGCTCGTCGGCGCCACGCTCGCGGCCCTCGCACTGGCGCTGCGTGCCAGCACCTTCCGGTTCGCGCGGCGGCTCGGGACGGCGTCCGCTGTCCTTGGAGGTCTCCTGGTCGCGTTGGCACCCTTCAGCGGGTTCGCGCCCGATCAGTCTGCGCTCGTGGCGGTCGCGGTCATCACGCTGGCGACGGTCGGGATCAGCGTGCTCCTGGTGGTGGCGCTGGTGAGGCTCGCGTTGCTGCTGAGGGGGTCCGGGCATCTGGCGCGTCCGGCGAGGGACGCGGTCGGGGCCTGACAGGCCAGCGGGCCTACTCCCCGATCGACGCACGTCCACTCC
>DUOQ01000075.1 GCA_012838755.1 Propionibacterium sp.
ACCGGGCCCCGCTCCGGGACCGGGCCAGCGCGGCTGCTGGACATGGTCGAGGGCCGCTCCAAACGATCTGTCATCGGCAGTTGAGCGAGATCACGACCCTGGGCGTCAACACGACCGACTCTGGGCAGTTGAGTAACCACACGCCCATCGGCATGTCCGTGATGTCACGCCCGTCGTCTGGCCCGACCCTGTGGGCGTTCGGCGTGTCAGGGGGTGGTCTTGAGGACTTCGATGGCGCACTGTGGGCCGGTGGCTCTGGCGAGGCGGCCACCCCCGGTGAGCAGAGTGGCCTGCAGTGCTTCGGCGACGGCGACATAGGCAGCGTCGTACATCGTGAGGTTGTTCCGCAACTCCCAACACCGAGCCAGAAGGGGCGCATGGGCCACGCGTTTGATCGGGAGTTCTCGAAGGTCATCCAGGGCGAACCCGACTCGACGTGGGTCCAGGTGGCCGCCGCGGGCCAGTCCTCGCCACACCGAGGCCACCTCGAGATCGATCAACGCCGGGGCGGTGAGTTGTTCCCCGTGCAGCCGATTCCGGGCCGCGTCACCGTCGGGGCCGTCGTCAAGCAAGGCTACGGCCAGGACGCTGGCGTCAATGACGAGCACGGTCGAACCGTAACGCGCTCGCCGCGTCAGCCAGCGAGAGCGATCCGCCGGCCCGTCCGCCCGCACGGGCGAGTACCTCGTCCACGGTTGGTTGGGCCGCCTCGGCGATGAGCCTGGACCGCAGGTACTCCTGCAACGACTGGTGCGCCGCGCTCGCCCGCTGCCGGAGGACGGCATGCGTGTCCTCGGGCACGTCCTTGATCTGGATGTTCGGCACAGAGCCATTATGGCGCCACAAGCGCCAAAACGGAAGCGCACTGCTGGGTGTGAGTCCCAGGGGAGTGGTGGGTTTCGTGGAGGGCGTGTCCTGAGCTGATGGGAGGGCCATCGGCGTGATCCTCGGTTGTAGCGCCAACTACAACGGTGAAGGAGTTCACACCGATGGCCCTGTCCCAGTCTGCCGTGTCCGACCTGCTCGAGGCATTCCGTGCCGGCGAAGGGGTCGACCTGGTCCGTGAGTCGGTCCGGCTCGTGCTCCACGAAATGATCGAGGCCGAAGCCGCCCAGGTGATCGGCGCCGCCGGGTTGACCAGGCCCTGTACGCGGTGGTGATGGAGGCGTGGGTGAATGGGGTGTCGACCCGCAAGGTCGACGCCCTCGTCGAAGCGCTCGGCGGAACCGGCATATCGAAGTCGGAGGTCTCCCGGATCTGCGGCCAGCTCGTTGAAGAGGTCGGCGCCCTCCGGACCCGCCGCCTCGACACCGTCGAGTGCCCCTACGTGTTCCTCGACGCCACCTACCTCCACGTCAGGTCGAACAGCCTCGTGACCAGCAAGGCGGTCGTCGTGGCCATGGCCGTCACCGCGGACGGCCGCCGGGAGATCCTCGGACTCGACGTGGGCGACAGCGAGGACGAGGTGTTCTGGCGCAGCTTCCTCACCAGCCTCAAAGCGCGCGGCCTCACCGGTGTTCGGCTGGTGATCAGCGACCAGCACGCCGGCCTGACCGCCGCCATCGCCCGCAGCTTCCAAGGCGCCGCCCACCAACGCTGCCGGGTCCACTTCGCCCGCAACCTGCTCGCCCTCGTCCCCGGCCGTCGGAGGAAGGCTGGACGGATCAGCGACCCACACGGCGTGGTGGCGCATTGGCTGCGGCGCAAGGCACCTGACCCGGTGCAAGACGCGTGAAAGTGCACGGATGCACACTGAGCTCGCCGAATGGGATCACTCAGCGAGGAGGACAGCGATGAGGGACAGTAGGAGGACACGGGCAGTGGTGTGCGGCGGCAGTGTGGCAGGTCTGCTCGCCGCGCGGGTGCTCACGGAGAGGTACGACGACGTGCTGATCGTCGAGCGCGACGTGCTACCGGCAGGACCTTCGCATCGACGCGGGGTGCCCCAGGACAGGCACATCCACGGCATCGTCGGCCGGGGGCAGGCCATTCTCGACGAACTGTTCCCCGGGTTCGTCGCGGACCTGACCGCCCGCGGAGTGCCCGTCATCGATCAGCTCGGGCAGGCGCGGGTGCACCTGAACGGACACCGCCTCCGACGGGCCAGGAGCGGCATTGAGGTGCTGAGCGCGAGTCGGCTCTGCCTGGAGGACTACCTGCGTCAACGTGTGCTCGCACTGCCTCGCATCACCTTGCTGGAGGAAACCTCGGCACTGGGGTTCACCACAACACCGGATCACCGCGCCGTCATCGGGGCCCGAATCACCCGATCCGGTCTGGGCGGCAAGGACGAGGTCCTCCAGGCCGACCTCGTCATCGACGCGACCGGCCGGGGCACCCGCACCCCATACTGGCTTGCGGACCTCGGCTACCCGTCGCCGGAGTCTGACACCCTAACTGTGAACGTCGCCTACTCCACCGCAGTATGGCGGCTACCGGACGACGCTTTGGCCGGCGATCGTGCCGTCATCGCCGGCCCCCGGCCGGGAGTCCACCGTGGTGGCGCTCTCGCAGCGATCGAGGGCGACCGCTACATCGTCACCCTTATCGGGATGCTCGGTGAGTCCCCACCTGACTCGCCTGACGGCTTCGTCGAGTATGCGCACAGTCTCGAAGTTCCCTCCATCGCCGAGGCTCTTGCCGACGCGGTCCTCCTCGAGGGGCCGGTCCGCACCCGCTTCCCAACCAGCCTCCGCCACCGGTATGACCGCATGAGACGCTTCCCGACGGGTCTGCTCGTGGTCGGGGACGCGCTGGCCAGTTTCAACCCGATCTATGGACAAGGAATCAGCGTGGCGGCGCTGCAGGCGCACACCCTCCAGGATCAGCTCCGCCGCGGACGAGCACTGGGCACCCAGTCGGTGATGCGCGCCCTGACCCGAGCCACCAACAACGCGTGGGATGCTGCCGCCGGGGCGGACCTCGCCTTCCCCGAGGTGGCGGGGCAGCGCGACCTCAAGCAACGCTTGGGCAGCAGCTACGTCGCCCGACTGCACGCGGCCGCCGCCGACGACTCCACACTCGGCACGGCCTTCCTCCGCGTCGCGGCGATGCTCGATCCGCCGCAGAGCCTGTTCCGTCCCGCCGTCAGCGTTCCCGTGCTCGCTCACGCACTGCGCGGACCACGATCCAGGGACCACCGTTCGCGGTAGCGGTCGCGCCGTGCGGGACCGAGCAGGCGGGAGAGTGCTCAATGACGAACCGGTGCCACCACGTCAGACCAAACCCTCGGCCAGACCGTCCATGGCGCCTCGGGGTCGGCCTGCGCTCCGGTCCGTGCGCCGATGAACTCGGCCGCGGCGACGGCGCCGCCGGGAGTGAAGGTGAGCGCTCTCTGGCGGCCGGACGGGTCAGGGATCGAGCTCATCGAGCAGCCGCTGCGCTCGTCGGACGATCTCACGGTCGCTCAGAGACGGGGTCAGGGACTGGATGCGGTGCACGACTCCCGTCCCGAGGCTGTCGATGAGCCGATCATCCAATTCGGCGTAGCGAGCGATGTCTGCCCCCACCAGCGGAGGGGCCGCTGGAGCAGTTCGCGCTGCACCGAGGAGGAGGACCGCGTCGGCCGGCCGGTCCAGGGCTGCCAGCTCGGCCAGGATCCGCACGGTGGTCCACAGTTGGGCCCATGCCCCCCACCGACTCAGGTCAGTGAGCAAGCCACGGGCGAGGGTGATCGCGTCACGGTGCTCACCGCCGCGGATGAGGAGCGCCAGGAGGGCCACCCGGGCGACCTTGCTCACCTGATGTGCCCCGACCCTGTCCGCCTGGGCAGCGGCACCTCGGAGCAGTTCGATCGCGTGCACCGGATCACGGCGTGCTTCCACTTCCCCCGCTGCGTACCGGGCGAACGCGTGGAAGGGTTCGGGTCCCGAGGGCCCGGCCGCCAGCGCCACAGAGACGTGTTCACGGGCAGCGTCCAGGTCGTCCGCGTAGCAGGCGAGCAGCCCCAGCGACGCGCTGGCCTCTCCCCGCAGCGACGGTTCGGTGGCCATGCGGTCGTACCAGCGGGCGGCGCTCTCGTGCTTCCCCGAGTAGATGCCGACCAGTGCCAGGGCCAGGCATGCAGTGGCGGGCCGGTCAGCCTCGCCGGCCATGCGCAGCGCAGCTCCGGCGAGCCTTCGCGCCCGAACGAGATCCCCGCGTTCGGCCACCACCACGGCTCCCGCGCCGACCGCCCCCGCCAGGGCGGGGCTCGCCTCGAACGTCGCCTCGGTCGCGACGTCGACCACCAAGTCGGACAGTTGCTGTGGAGGGATCCAGTGCAGGTGCCGCCCGACCGCCTCGGTAATGCGGGCGGCCAAGCGTAGATCCCGCCGCGCGAGCGCCCAACGGACTGCCGACACGATCTCCAAGATCATCTCGTCGAGCCGTCTGCGCACGGACTCGCCGTCAACCCCTGAGGTTTCCACCCCGATCCGCTCCGTCAGGTCAGCCACCCACTCGGCATGCGAGCGCTGGGCCGGCTCGGCGGCACCTGACTCGACCAGGAGGGTGTTCGCATACTGGCGGATCACCGCAAGCAGCCGATAGCGGGCGGAGCTGTGCGCGTCGTCGCGCACGACCAGGGACGACTCCACCAGCTCAGCCAGAACTGCGTCCGTGTCCTCGATCCCTCCGAGAACCGGGGCCACGACCGCTCGCACGGCCTGGCTCGTGAACTCCCCGGAGAAGGTCGACAGCACGGCGAGCATCGTCTGCTGTTCCGGGGCCAGCAGCCGCACAGACCATCCGATCATCTCGTCCAGGTCTGCGTCATCGCTGAGCGGACGGTCGGCGGGTGACCGGGCTAACACCTCGCTCGGGCTGGACGCTGCAGTCCGTGAGGCGGCGAGCTCCAGAGCCAGGGGGAGGCCGTCAAGTCTGCGGCAGAGCTCGGCCACGTCGGGCCCGGTGTACGCGTTCACCGAGAACCCGGGGCGAAGTCGGCGCACCCGATCGGTGAAGAGCCGCACCGCCGGTGACACCTCGACCTGCCAGGGATCATTGTCCTGCTTGGTGGGCACGGGTAGTGGCGAGAGCGGCAGCACAGCCTCGGAGTGGATACCGAGGCGCCTGCGGCTCGTGCACAGCACCTTGGTGCCTCGGCACCGCAGGGCGACGCGGGCGACGATGTCGGTCACCTCGTCCAGGAGATGCTCACAGTTGTCGAACAGGAGGAGGTACGGCGTGGTCCCGAGGTGTCCGACAATGTGCTCGAGTGCTGGGCCCGTGGCGCGCAGGCCCAGTGCCTCGGCCAGGGCGTGGGCGACGTCTCCCGGGTTGCGCGTCGCCAACGGCACCACCACGGCCGCTCCGACGCTGGCGTGCAACTGGGGCAGGGCCTGCGCCGCAAGGCGCGTCTTGCCGACTCCTCCGGGGCCGGTGATTACGGTCACCCGGTTCGCCTCAACCGCGGTCAGCAGCGCTGCCAGGTCGTCCTCACGACCGATCAGTGGCGCGGAGGTGTCGAGCCAGGTCGGGGGCTCGTCCCGGTCCACGGCCGAAGCCACGACATGTCCGAGGATGCGCGCCTCGAGCTCGACGAGGGCGGGCGCGGGGTCAAGCCCGAGGTCCTCGACGAGCCTCTCCCGATGCTCTCGATACCGCTCCAAGGCCTCGGCCTGACGGCCCGAGCGATAGAGCGCGAGCATGAGCAGCTCGAGAGCTGACTCTCGATACGGCTCGGCAGTGAGCAGGTCGTCCAGGACCGGTATCCCGGCACCGAACTCACGCGTGTCGATCAGCGCTGCAGCCAAGCGCTCCTGTGCCTCACGCCGTAGCCCTTCCAGCCGAACAGCCTCGGGTCGTGCGAAGGCAGCGTCGGCGAATTCGTCGAAGGCGGGCCCGTGCCACAGGTGCAGTGCCTGGTCGAGCAGCACACTGGCCCGTGGCGGACTCGCCGTCCGCGCCTGCGCCAACAGGTCGGCGAAGACGTCGGCGTCCACAGCATTCAGTCCCACAGACAACCGATAGCCCCGGGGGGAGGACACAATGGCCTCCCCACCCAGCAGGCTGCGCAGCCGGGATACGACCGTGTGCAGGGCTGCTCGCGGATCAGATGGCACGCAGTCCCCCCAGGCTGCCTCGACGAGGGCGTCGGGGTGAACGACCTCTCCTCGGCGGACGAGGAGGCAGGCCAGAACTGCCCGTCGACGACCGGCAGGCACGGTCAGCCTCTGGCCGTCGGCGAGCACCTCCAAGGCGCCCAACACGCCGAACCGCAGTCCCGGCATCTCTCCAGTGTGCCTGAAGGGCTGGTGAAAGGGGAGCGCAAGGCAGGGACGACACGATGGTCGGGTCGATCGCATCCACCAGACACATCCGAGGAGAGGTCATGTCCACAACCACCACCACCGCCCACCCCCACGACAGCATGAGCGCGCTCGACGTCGAGCGCGTCCGGGCCTTCGCCCAACACGTCGCCGGTCTCCTCGCCGGTGGGGCCACCACCGCCATGATGGTCCTCGGAGACCGCGTCGGTCTGTACGCCGCCCTGGCAGGTGCCCAGCGGCTCACCCCAGCCGCGTTGGCGGAGCGCACTGGAACGGCGGAGCGCTACGTTCGGGAGTGGCTCGCCCAACAGACCGCGGTGGGCCTCGTCCTCTACGACGCACACGACGGCACGTTCTCCCTCCCGCCGGAGCACGCGGCCGTCCTGGCATCGGACGACTCGCCGGCTGCGATGATCGGAGCAGCTCCCCTCGTCAGCGGGATGCACCGCCGTATCGAGGAACTCGCCGAGGCGTTCAGCACAGGTCAGGGCATCCCGTGGGCGGACCAGGATCCGTCGACGTTCGAGTCCACCGAGAGGTTCTTCCGGGTCGGCTACCGCAACAGTCTCGTTGGCGAGTGGATTCCGGCTCTCACCGACACCGAGGACAAGCTCCGGTCGGGCTGCCGGGTCGTCGACGTGGGATGCGGCCACGGAGCTCCGCTCCTGCTCCTGGCCGAGGCCTTCCCCAACTCCACCTTCACCGGCTACGACGTGCACGAGGCCGGAGTGCAGGTGGCCCGACAGCGTGCCGAGGAGGCCGGGGTCAGTGACCGGGTGACCTTCGAGGTGGCCGATGCCCAGGCCTACCAGGACCAGGGCGTCGACCTTCTCACCTTCTTCGACGCTCTCCATGACCTCGGCGACCCGGTCGGCGCCGCGACCCACGCCCGTCGCGCCCTGGCCGAGGACGGCAGGCTGGTGCTCGTCGAGCCCAGGGCCGCGGATGACCTGGCGACCACCTTGGCCACCGTGCCCATGGCGGCCATGGGCTACGCCGCGTCGACCTTCCTGTGCACACCCAACGCTCTGAGCCAGCCGGGCGGGCTAGCCCTGGGGTCGCTTGCCGGGGAGAAACGGCTGGGCGAGGTCCTCACCCAAGCCAGCTTCAGCCGCGTCGAACGGGTCGCCGAGAACGACTTCAACATCGTCATCGAGGCAACCCCGTAGACACCCTTGGCGATCCCCAAGACTCCCTACGGTGCCTGAGGACGGTCATTTCAGGACATGGCCGTTCGAGGCACGCCGTAGATTCGTTTGCTGAGTCAGAGGTCGAGCATGAGGCTGGTCGCGTTCCAGACCGGCGATCAGCCGTGGGGAGGACGGCCTCGAGGTCGTCCTGCCAGGGTTGGAGCGAGGTTGTCTATTCCGACGAGGCCGGCGACGTGGCGGGAGGGGCTGGTCATGGTGGCGGACCGGAACTGGGAGTTGCTGGCGCGCCACCCCTGGCTGGTCGACATCGACACCACCCGGCCGCCGTTCGGGCCAGGGTGATCGCGAAGCATGACGCCGAGTTGCGCCCCTTGGTGGACACCGGACTGGATGATGTGGAGATCGATGAAGCGCCCTCACTGGTGCTGACCCATGTGTGGTCCAGTGCACGGCAGGGCGGGTCTCCGAGTGGCGAGCAGGCCCCACTGCCACCGAGGACGAGGACTGGTGGCGGGAGGCGGGGCCGCACCTGGCGTCCCTGATGGCGCCGGAGCGCTACCCCTGTGCGTCACGCATCGGCGAGGCCGCCGGTCAGGCGTACGGCTCCAAGGTCGACCCCGCTCGTGCCCGCGCGTTCGGTCTCCGCACCATCCTGAACGGCATCGGTTCCCCGCCCCGCTCACCGACGCCAAACGGGTCGTCGCGTGGGCGCGCAGTCATGCGGACGAACTGATCCCAAGTTGTCCGTCCCGAAGGATCAGGAGGCCCCCGACCGTGCAGTCCAGTGCTTCGCAGACTGCAGTGAGCGTTCCGAAGCGGACCGCGCGTGCGCGGTCGTTCTTGAGGACAGGGACGGCACGGCAAACCCCACCGGAGCAGACCAAGTAGCGCTTCGGCCCGCGGAAGCCGTTTGAGCGTTGCTCGCGCGAGGTCTCCGGGTAGGTTGCGCGGCACGGTCGCAAGGTCGTGTGGGAGGCGTCTGGCAACAGCCGTCACAGATGGATGGTCACCGGCTCCCCAGGAGCCCCAGAATCCGGCTTGCAGGCCGACTCGTCCCCCTCCCCCGCGTCAGCGGAAGATGTCCAGGATCCGCTCCCACAGGGTCTTCGGTGCGGCCTCTTCCTCCGCCGGGCCCCCGTCCTCGTCGGCCTCGATCTGGGCATCGGTCATGTAGACGAACTGGACCTGGGTGATGCCGGCGTTCTCCGGGCTCGTGAACGAGACCGGGTCGAAGTCCTCGGGCAGGAAGTCGGCCATGGCCTCCTCCATCTGGTTCTCCATCTGGACGTCCATCCCGCGGGTCTCCTCACGCAGGGTGCCCGCACCGTCGCTGAGCTCGGCGCCGGAGGCATCCAGCGTGCCCAGCCCGTCGATGAGCTGCCACGTCCCGTCCCGGAACGCGTCCAGGCCCGAGGAGAGGTCCCGCAGGCCCGAGGAGAACTGGCGGTCCCCGTCGAGCAGTTGGCCGTGCCCGTCCACGAGCTGGTCCCCGCCTTCGGCGAGGCGGTCCGCACCGTCGACGATGCCGCCTGCCTGGTCGGCGAACTGGTGCGCGCCCTCCTGGAGCTGCACGATCCCGCCGTGGAGTTGCTGCGCGCCTTCAGCGAGGTCGGACGCCCCCGTGGCCAGCCCGTCGCCGGCCTCGGCGAGCTGGTCCAGCCCGGTCCCGAAGTGCAGGTTGCCCGACAGCAGGCCCGGCGGGTTGCCCAGCAGGTGCGGGTAGCGGGTGGCCAGGTCGGGGTAGCAGGGTGCGGGGATGGGGTCGGCCTCGGGATCGTCCGGGTCGGGCGCGGTGCAGCCGGGCTCGCCGGCCAGGCCGATGCTGGCCTGTTCGACACCGTCGACGTAGGCGACCAGGCCCCCGTGGAAGGCCTGGTAGCGCCCACCGAGCATGGCGACTCGCTGGGAGAGCTCGGCGACCTGCTCGCGGGTGATGGCCGTGATCGCCGGATCGAGGGTGGCGACCGCACCGCGGACGGCCTCGATCTGGGTCGTGACGTCCGCCAGGCGGGGGGCGAGGGCATCCACCTGGGTGTCGAGCGCGGACAGTCCAGCGACGATGCTGTCCAGGTCGACGCTCTCGCCGGCGACGCGCTCGCCCTGGGCGGCCAGGTGCTCCAGCAGCGCCCGGGCCTCGGGGTTGTCGGCGACCTCGATGCCGAGCTGGGCGGTGATGGCGTCAGCATCGGACATCTCCGCGGCCAACGCTGCCAGCCGCCCCGATGAGGCGGTGAGACGTTCGACTGCATCGTCGTGGCCGACGCGCAGGGCCTCGATGTCCACGGCGGCGACGGCCTGCTCGAGGGCGTCCAGGTGTGCGGAGAAGGCGGCCACATCGGCCCGCAGGGCCGCGGCCTCCTCGGGCGTGAGGGGGTCGCGCAGGGTGGCGTCCAGCCCCTGGAGGGCTTGGAGGATCTGCTCGGATCCCGCGACCAGGCTCGTGTCGGCGTACTTGCCCTGCGCGGTGAGTCCGCCCAGGCCGTCGGCGAGGGCGACCAGGCCGTGGGTGAGCTGGTCGTGGCCGTCCGCGGTCTGGCCCAGCCCCGTGTTGAACGCGGCGACGCCGTCCGCGTAGGTGCTCAAACCGGAGGAGAGCCGCTGGCTGCCCGCGGCGAGTTGGTCGAGGCCTTGGCCGAAGGACTCGATGCCGCCGCCGAGCTGGCCGATGCCGTCGGCGTACTGCTGGACGCCGTCGTTGTAGGAGCGCAGGCCCGCGTTGAACTCCCCGCGTCCGGCGGCGAGCCGGTCGAAGCCCGCCTCGACCTGGTTGGCGCCCGCGGCGAGGTCCTGGGCGCCGTCCCCGAGCCCGCCCGCGGCGTCCGCCACCTGCCCGACACCGTCGGTGTACTGGCCGACCCCGTCGGCGAGCTGTGCGATGGCGTCGGAGAGGGCGACGAGGTCGCTGGTGTACTCGGCGGGCGAGGGCAGGTCGATCGCCATCGCGAAGGGGAGGCCGGCCGCCTGGATCTGACCCAGGTGGGCGTTGTCGGCCACGGCCCGGATGAGGAAGGTGTTCTCGCCGCCGGGCATCGAGGCGAGGGTGACCACGCGCGTGGTGCCGTTCGAGGCGATCGTCGCGTCGTCGCTGGTGACCTGACTGAAGTAGGCCGAGTCCAGGTTGACCGAGATCTGCAGCATGTAGTGCTCGAAGAAGACCGGGTCGACGGCGGGGTTCTGCCGAACGTCGATGGCGATCTCGACGTCACCGGAGGCACCGAGCAACGCGTCGGCGCTGACCGGGCTGCCATCGAGGCGGTAGGTGATCGTGAGCTCCCACGGGGCGTCGTTGCCGGCGAGCTCGCCCTGGTAGTAGAAGGTCTCGGCGTCCGTCTCGACCGCGACCCGTCCGTCGGTGACCTCCAGGGGGTCGGTCGTGGTCAGGTTCGTGACGGCGCTGTAGTTGCCGTGGTCCACGAAGGAATCGGGCGCATCGGGGAAGGCGTTGACGACCATGACGGTGTCGATGGAACCGTCGGAGGCGAGGTGGGCGTACACCACCTCCTCCTTTTTCGGGGTCTCGCCGGCCAGCGCGGTCGCGACCGGCAGCGGAGCCTCGGGGCGGTGGTCGGCTGCCGCCGGGAGCACCGTCGGTAGGACGGCGACGACCAGCAGGCCGGACACGAGGACGGGGATCTTCTTCATGGTGTACTCCTCAGGAACCGAGTCTTCCACGTCGTCTTCTCGACGACCGGGTCGAAGGCGATCAGCAGACCCGGCAGGAACAGGAAGACCATCACGAACGACAGCACCGCGCCGCGGCCCAGGGCCGTGCCCAACTGGGAGACGACCTCGAGCGAGGACACCGACGACAGGATGAAGCCGGCCGCCGCCAGCACGGCGGCGGGAACCAGCAGGACGCCGAATGTCTCGCCGATGGCGCGCGAGGCCGACTCGCGCTTGAGGTGGTCGATGCGGTTGCGCAGGTAGTGCTGGGTGAACAGGATCGCGTAGTCGACGGTGGCGCCGAGCTGCACCGAACTCACGATCAGGTAGCCGATGAAGGCGAGGTGGGTGCCGGCGAAGTAGGGGATCGAGAGGTTCATCCAGATCGAGGACTCGATCGTGAGCACCAGCAACAGGGGGAGCACCAGCGACCTCAGCGCGATGGCCAGCACGAAGCCCACCGACAGGATCGCCAGCCCGTTGACCACGACGTTGTCCTCGCGGACGGTGTCGCGCATGTCGAGGGTGACCACCGACTCGCCGGTCAGGTGGTAGCGATCGGGGTAGTGCTCTTGGGCGACGTCCCGGAGGCGGTGGACGAGGTCGAACGCCGCCTCGCCCTCCTTGGCGCTGTCGACGGTCAGCACCAGGCGCGAGTAGTTGTCGCTGAGCAGGGGGGAAACCTGGTCGGACGGGACGACCTCGGCGGGCACGAGGCGGCCCACCTGGGTCTGGTAGGACGCGATGGCGATGACCTCGTCCAGCTCCTCGAGGTCCTGGATGAGCTCGTGCTCGCGCCCCCACTCGCCGCGGGGGACGAGCAGGACGAGGGAGAGTTGCCGGCCGAACTCGTCCTCGATGAAGGCCCGGTCGGCCGCTTCGCGGGACCCTTCGGGGTAGGCGGTCATCGTGTAGCGGAAGTCGTTCATGCCCTGGGCCAGATAGGCGATGGGGACCACCAGGCCGATGATGAGCAGGTAGGGGGCCGCCTTGCCGAGCATCCGGCCGAGGCCGGCGAAGCTGGGCATGAACGAGCGGTGGTGCGTCTTGGCGACGGCCTTGTCGAAGACCATGTAGAGCGCCGGGGAGAGCACCAGCACCGACAGCAGGCTGAAGGCCACACCCTTGGCCAGCACCACGCCGAGGTCCGGGCCGAGCCGGAAGCTCATGAAGACCAGGGCGAGGAAGCCGAGGATCGTGGTGGCCGAGGCGGACATGATGGCCGTGGCGCTCTCGGTGACGGCGCCGCGCAGGGCGGTGGGGGTGTCCTCGCCCTGGCGCGAGTGGCGCTCCCGGGAGTGCAGCAGGAACAGGCCGTAGTCCAGGGACACGGCGAGCTGGAGGACGCCGGCGACGGCCTGGGTGATGAAGGAGATCTCACCGAGGAAGATGTTGGTGCCCATGTTGAGGGCGACGGCCACGCCGAGGGTCCCCAGCAGGATGACGGGGTCGAGCCAGGAGCGGGTGGCCAGCAGCAGCACCAGCACCAGCATCGGCAGCATGATCGCCATGATCGTGCTGATCTCGGAGGTGGTCCCGGTCTGGGCCAGGGCCATGTCGACGAGTTGGCCCTCGACGGCGCCGTCCTCGGTGGCGATCTCCTGGAGCGCCTCCATCGTGGCGGGGGCGGTGTCGAGCCCGGCGCTGACCTGGTAGAGGGCGCCGTTCTCGGTGAGGAAGCCCTCCACCGTCGCGGGGTCCTGGAGTTGGAGGGGCTGGAGCACGTCTACGAAGTCGTCGAGCCACATCACCGAGTTGATGCCGGGGAGGGCTTCGATCTGTTCCTTGACCGCCACACCCTCGACGAGGTCCACGTCGGGCACGAAGACGCGCACGTTGGGGGCCGCGTCGTCGAACTCCTCCTCCATGACGGTGATGGCCTGGGTGGAGGGGGCGCCATCCGGCACGTAGTCGGCCAGGTTGTAGTTCACCGGCACGAGGGGGATGAGGAGGCCGCAGGCCACGGTCAGGACCGCGAACAGGCTGGCCACAGCCTTGCTGTGTCGGATGATCCAACCCGCCACCGCGTCCATCAGTTGTCCCCACGTCTTCCCGGTCCCGGGGTCGAGTTGGAACCTTGTTCATCCTACCCAGCGGGACGCCCGCATCCCGATATCAGTACGTCCTGGCCCTGGCGGACAGGATGACGCCGGTGGAGGCCCTCGACTCGTTCGACTCCGGGTCCGACACCCAGCGCGCCGTCGACCACGACGGGCAGGCTGGTTCGAGTCCAGTCGGGGAACCAAACATCCTAGTGAAACCACTATTGGCCGTGGCTCTCTAGCCCGAGTTGATCGGCGATCGCAGCCAAAGGGACTCCAGGAGAACCGCAGCCTGAGCCGAGACACCACGTTGGTCTCACGCACACATGCCGCGGTCAGTCTGATGGGGTTCGTCAATCGAGCAGCGGGATGTCGAGGTCGTAGGCCAGGACGACAGCCCGGGCGAGTTCCGAGCAAGCTGCTCGGCCGCGGCCCGGGCAGCCTCGCGGGTCATCACGACCGCGGGGCGTGTCTTGTCCAGGCGCACCAAGAGGATCTCGCGCACGGGGCCAGTCCTCTATTGTCGCGTGCGGTGGGTCGTCTGGCGGCGCGCCCCGCTGCGGCCACCGTTGTGCGTAGGCGAGCAGTGCTTGGTAGCCGGCTCGGTCGCGGAGTGGACGTGCGTCGATCGGGGAGTAGGCCCGCTGGCCTGTCAGGCCCCGACCGCGTCCCTCGCCGGTCGCGCCGGACGCCCCAGATGCCCGGCCCCCCTCAGTAGCAACGCGAGCCTCACCAGCACCACCACCAGGAGCACGCTGATCCCGACCGTCGCCAGCGTGATGACCGCGACCGCCACGAGCGCAGACTGATCGGGCGCGAACCCGCTGAAGGGTGCCCTGCCCCGGATCGCCGACCTCTCGGCGCCACGCCCCTGCCCCCAGTGCGTGGTGGTCGAGGACGGTGAGCAGTGGACGTGCGGACGCTGCATCGAGATCCGCGGGTTGTGCGAGCAGTGCGGCT
>DUOQ01000076.1 GCA_012838755.1 Propionibacterium sp.
CTATCGCTCCAGCGATAGAAACGCCGCCTCGAAACGCAACACCTCTGCGGACGAAACCCCAGCCCTCGGCGGAGGGGGTGCGGCCGCCGGGGGAGGCGGCTCACTCCACGGGACCATGCGCGAACCGACCCGTCGCCCGATGTGCGATGACGCCGGCGAACGATCGAATGACAAGCATGGATTCACCCGTGCTCTCCGCAAAGCAACTCGCCAAGACCTACGGCACCACCGTGGCGCTCGCCGGGGTCGACCTCAGCGTCCGCCAGGGCGAGGCCGTCGCCGTGATGGGGCCGTCCGGCTCCGGCAAGACCACCCTGCTGCACTGCCTGTCCGGCATCCTGCGCCCCGACCACGGTGAGGTGGTCGCCCGCACCGAGCGCGTCCACGTCCGGGTCACCGACCTCAAGGACGCCGACCTCGCCCGGCTGCGCCGCGAGGAGTTCGGTTTCGTCTTCCAGCAGGGCCTGCTGCTGCCCGAGTTGACCGCCCTCGAGAACGCCGCGCTCCCGCTCATGCTCGCGGGCGTCGGCCGCAGGGAGGCCGAGCAGCACGCCGCCGGCTGGCTCGCACACCTCGGTCTGGCCGGGCTGGAGGGCCGCCGCCTCGGCGAGATGTCCGGCGGTCAGGTGCAGCGCATCGCCATCGCCCGTTCCCAGGCCACCGGCCCCGGCGTCACCTTCGCCGACGAGCCCACCGGGGCCCTCGACCAGACCACCTCCGCCGAGGTGCTCCACGCCCTGCTCGGGGCTACCGTCGGCCGCGGGCGCACCCTCGTGATGGTCACCCACGACGAGGCCGTCGCCGCCCGTTGCTCGCGGATCATCCGCCTGCAGGACGGGCGCATCGTCCACGACTCCGCGGCCCAAGGCACCCACCCCGTGGCCCGGGGCGTTCAGCCCGCGGCGTCCCACCCCGTCGCGGCCGCCCCCGGGACGATCAACCCGTACGCAGCGGATCCGGCCTGGACGGAGGGCGTGGAATGACCGCGAGCCCCCTCACCGCCCACGTCGCCGCCCCGACCGACCCCACCCTGCCCGCGCGGCCGTCCTCGTGGGCCGCCGCCGTTCAGATCGCCCGCGTGCTGGCCGACCGGACCGTCGCGGAACGCTCCGCGTGGGCCCTGCCCGTCACCGCCCTGGCCCTCGTCAGCGCACTCACGCTCAGCGTCGCCGGGGGAGTGCGCTGGTTCTACGCGATCGGCGGCGAGTACGGCCCGCTCTACCAAGGGCTCTCCAGCATCGCGCTGGTCCTGCTCGTCATCCCCCTCGCGACCCTGGCCGGAGCCGCCGCGCGCCTCGCGGTGTCCCGGCGGGACACCCGGCTGTCGTCGCTGCGCCTGCTGGGTGCCACCACCACGACCGTCCGGGCGCTGACACTCCTCGAGACCGGCGCCATCGCGCTGTTGGGCGCGGTCGTCGGCGTCGCGGGCTACCTCGCGCTCATGCCGGTCTTCGGGCTCCTGCACTTCACCGGCGGCCCGATCGGCCCCACCGGACTGTGGCTCGGCGCAGGCCCGCTGCTGCTGGCCGTGCTCGGCATCGTCCTGCTCACCCTTGTCAGCGCCGCGATCGGGCTGCGGCGGGTGGTGATCTCTCCCCTCGGCGTCCGGACCCGCCAGACCGCGCCCCGCCTGCACTGGGCCCGCGTCTTGGTCGGTGGCGTCGCCATCGTCGCCTCGGTGGGCGTCGCCGAGAACATCGGCTTCCTGGCCGAGGACATCGCGACCGCGATCGTGTACGTCGGCCTCGCCCTGGCCGTCCCGCTGCTGGCCCTGAACCTCATCGGCCCGTGGGTGATCGGCCTCATCGCCCGCTTCGACGCGTTCCGCGCCCGCACGCCGGACGCCCTCATCGCCGCCCGCACCGTCCTCGACAACCCCAAGGTCGTGTGGCGCCAGGTGGGTGGGCTCAGCATGATCAGCTTCGTGGCCGTCATCACGGGCGTCTCGTTCAGCTACAACGCCAGCCCGGCGTCCAATCCCGGCGAGGTGCTCCTGATCGCCGACCTGCGGACCGGCTCGCTGCTCACGCTCGGCATCGCCTTCCTCACCGTGGCCTGCTCAGTGGGCATCACCCAGACCGCCGCGATCCTCGACCGCCGTTCGCTGCACGTCGGGCTCGACATGCTCGGCATGCCGGTGGGCCTGATCGACAAGGCCCGTCGCCGCGCCGTGATGCGCCCGCTCGTGCTCGTGGTGGTCGGCTCGGCCCTGCCCGGCCTGCTCCTCGTGCTGCCACTCGCGGGCTTCAGCCAGGTGTCCAGCATCGAGACCCTCGTGGTGACCCCGCTGCTGCTCGTGGCCGGCGTGGCGCTCGTGGCCGCCAGCCTGCGCGTGACCCGACTCACCCTGACCGGAGTCGTCGCCGAGGGGCTCGCCCGCGCCGAGTGACTACCAGCTGGACGCCCGCGTCCCGCCCCCGCCGGACCCGCCCGACGAGCTCGAGAACCCCGACGAGCTCCCGGAACCGCCGCCGCTGAACGACCTCCCGGAGCCCGAACCGGAGCCCGAGGACGACGTCCGATCGGTCATGATGTCGGCGTCCGCCTCGAAGTCGAGTTGGTCGGCCTCGGCCGTGGCGAGGTAGCGACGGAACCCCAACACCTGGTCGCGCAGGGCGGTGGCGGTGGCCGTCCTGGTGTGCGCGACGATGCGGCCGCGGATGCTCGTCCAGACGAGGGCGGCCCCCACGCCGGCCATGACACCGAGGGCCGCCCAGTAGGGCAGGGGCTCCATGAACCCGTCGAGCAGCGTCGCCCGGAGGGCCAGCCAGAAGACGATCAGCATCGCGAAGGCCACGACCGGGTCGATCGTGACGTTGGGCGACAGGGTGCGGACGCCGAACCGCTCGTCGGTCATGGTCGCTTGGGCGTGGGCCCCGGTGGCCTCGACCATCAGCGACACGGCGTCCGGCTCCCCCCCGCTGCGATGCGGTGGTGGGTGGCACGATCCCCGGGGGTGTGTCCGCGAAGCGCCGGTCTCGCCCCCCGGTGCGCCGCAGCAGCAGCCAGACCGGGACGGAGCAGGCGATCGCGACGGCGACGCCGGCCACGTACACCATCGCGCGTGGCACCCGCGGGGCGACACCTCGGGGGCGCCCCGCTCGGGCTCTCCACCTCGACGTCGGAGACGAAGTAGGCGACGTCCTGGGCGGGGTTCCACTGCTCCTGGGTGGCGATGTCGAGCTGGATCCCACGGCGTCCGGCCTGCCCGAACACCCAGACGAGCTGCTGGCGCACCTGCACCCTGCCGTCGGGACCGATGGTGTAGGTGGTGTCGAGGTGGCGCACCACGTCGCCCGCGGCGTTGGCGGGCTGCGGCGCGGCCAGGAACACCACGCACGCGAGGGTGAGCGCGCACAGGAGGCGGCGCAGAGCCGTCGTCCACACGCTGCCACGCTAGCCAGAGCCGCGGGTAGGATCGCGGCCATGAGCCAGCAGCCGGTCGCCCACGTGGACGCCCCTGCCGGCAGCGCGCCCACCTGGACGCCCCCGCCCCGGGAGGCGCTCGACTTCCCGATCTTCTTCGACCCCGAGCCGGCGGTGGCCCGCTACCACGCCTTCCGCAAGGGCATCCGGGGCCGGCTCTTCGGCATCGTCCTGTCGCTGGTGATCTGGGGCGTCATCGGGTGGTTCAACCGCGACAACCTCGACACCTTCTTCTGGACGATCTTCGGGATGAGCATGGGCCTGTCCGTGGCCCTGCTGGTCCGCACGATCGTCCAGTCGGTGATGGCCAAGCGCGCCATCGGACGCCTCCACGAGGGGCTCGCCCTCGGTATCGGACGCGGGGGGCTCTACCTCGACGACTACTTGGCCTGGGAGGACGTCGACCACCTCGTCGCCGTCCCCGGCGGGGCGCGCGGTTCCGGGCGCCTGGTCATCGTCGCGACCAACGGCGCCTGGCGCGAGGTTCCCGTCGACTGGCTCAGCCATGCCCCGTCCGCGGTCGACAACGCCGTGCGTGCGCTGTCGGGCAACCGGCACCACGTGGACCTCGAGCCGCTCGACTCCTGAGCCGCGGGGAACCCCGAGGGGGCGGTCGCGACCAATATGCGATTGAATGGTGGTGTTCGAGGAAGCACCCACCAAGGAGTGACAGATGCCCATTGCAACACCCGACGTGTACGCCGAGATGATCGACCGTGCGAAGTCGAAGGGCTTCGCCTACCCGGCCATCAACGTGACCTCGTCGCAGACCCTGAACGCGGCCCTCAAGGGCTTCGCCGACGCCGGTAGCGACGGCATCATCCAGTTCTCCACCGGTGGTGCCGAGTACGGCTCGGGCCAGTACGTGAAGGAAATGGTCACCGGTGCCGTGGCGCTGGCTGAGTTCGCCCACGTCGTCGCCGCGAAGTACCCCGTCAACATCGCGATCCACACCGACCACTGCCCCAAGGACAAGCTGGACACCTACGTCCGCCCGCTGCTCGAGATCTCGCGCCAGCGCGTCGCGAACGGCCAGGACCCGCTGTTCCAGTCGCACATGTGGGACGGTTCGGCCGTGCCGATGGACGAGAACCTCCAGATCGCCGAGGAACTGCTGAAGCTCACCGAGTACAACAAGCAGATCCTCGAGGTCGAGATCGGTGTCGTCGGTGGCGAGGAGGACGGTGTCGCCAACGAGATCAACGAGAAGCTGTACACCACGGCCGAGGACGGCCTCCGCACCGCCGAGGCCCTGGGCCTGGGCGAGAACGGCCGCTACATGGCCGCCTTCACCTTCGGCAACGTGCACGGCGTGTACAAGCCGGGTGCCGTGAAGCTGCGCCCCGAGGTCCTCAAGGAGATCCAGGACGCCGTCGCCGCCAAGTTCGGCAAGGACAAGCCGTTCGACCTGGTCTTCCACGGTGGCTCGGGCTCCTCGGAGCAGGAGATCGCCGACGCGGTGTCCTACGGCGTCATCAAGATGAACGTCGACACCGACACCCAGTACGCCTTCACCCGTCCGGTCGCCGGCTGGATGCTGGCGAACTACGACGGCGTGCTCAAGATCGACGGCGACGTCGGCAACAAGAAGCAGTACGACCCCCGCTCGTGGGGCAAGCTCGCCGAGAACGCCATGTCCGAGCGCATCGTCGAGGCGTGCCAGGACCTGGGCTCGGTCGGTACCTCCGGCAAGTGAGGCCGTCGGCCTGACAACCTCGGACGCCGCGGGTGCAGCTCAGCTGCCCCGCGGCGTCCGCGCGTTCGGGATGGTCCGCTCCCCGAGCGGGGGTGCACTTCGAGGCGGCGTTTCTATCGCTCCAGCGATAGAA
>DUOQ01000009.1 GCA_012838755.1 Propionibacterium sp.
CCACGGTCGTCGCGACGCGGGCCACGGCCCGGGCGACGCTGGCCACCGGTGGCGGCTGCACGGGCGGCCTTCTGGGCGGCGCGCTCGGCGCGCGTCCCGGAGACGTCACCCTTGTAGATCCACACCTTGACGCCGATGCGACCGAACGTCGTGCGGGCCTCGTAGAAGCCGTAGTCGATGTCGGCGCGCAGCGTGTGCAGCGGGACGCGACCCTCGCGGTAGAACTCCGAGCGGCTCATCTCGGCGCCGCCGAGGCGGCCGGAGCACTGGATCCGGATGCCCTGGGCGCCCGACCGCATGGCGGTCTGCTGCGCCTTGCGCATCGCGCGGCGGAAGGCCACGCGGGCGCCGAGCTGCTCGGCGATGCCCTGGGCGACCAGCTGGGCGTCGATCTCCGGGTTCTTGACCTCGAGGATGTTCAGCTGGATCTGCTTGCCGGTCAGCTTCTCGAGATGCCCACGGACGCGCTCGGCCTCAGCACCGCTGCGGCCGATGACGATGCCCGGACGCGCGGCGTGCAGGAAGATCGTGACGCGCTCGGAGCGACGCTCGATCTCGATGCTGCTGATGCCGGCACGCTCGAGGTTGTTGCGCAGCCACTCGCGGATCTTGACGTCCTCGGCGACCAGCTCGGCGTAGTTCTTGTCGGCGTACCAACGGGTCTTGTGGTCGGTGGTGATGCCCAGGCGGAAGCCATGGGGGTTGATCTTCTGTCCCATGATCAGGCTCCCTTCGTAACCTTGGGCTCGACGACGACGGTGATGTGGGAAGCACGCTTCATGATCCGGCTCGCGGAGCCCTTGGCCCGGGGACGGATACGGCGCAGCGTGACGCCCTCATCGACATAGGCCTGGGAGATGAACAGGTCATCGGCCCGCAGGCTCTCGGTGTTCTCGGCGTTGGCGGCCGCGGAGGCGACCACCTTGTAGACGGGCTCGGAGGCGGCCTGCGGTGCGAACTTAAGCACCGCGAGGGCCTCGTTGACGTCCATGCCGCGGACGACGTCCACGACACGACGTACCTTGGTCGGGGACATCCGGACGTGACGCGCGATGGCGTACGAGCCGGGACGGTCCCCGAGCAGCGCAGCGCGGCGGCTCGGCCGCGATTCGTTGTTGCTCATGAAATCCAATTCCTCTTCTCGGCGCTCAGCGGCGACGCGACTTCTTGTCATCCTTCACGTGACCACGGTAGGTACGCGTCGGGGCGAACTCGCCCAACTTGTGACCGACCATGGCCTCGGAGATGAAGACCGGGACATGCTTGCGACCGTCGTGGACGGCGATGGTGTGACCGATCATGTCGGGGCTGACCATCGACCGGCGGGACCAGGTCTTGATGACGTTCTTCGTGCCCTTCTCGTTCTGCACATCGACCTTCTTGGCCAGGTGCTCGTCGATGAAGGGGCCCTTCTTCAGGCTGCGTGGCATTGGTTCCTACTCCCCGGTCAGCGCTTCTTGCCGGACTTGCGGCGACGGATGATGAGCTTGCTGCTCGCCTTGTTCTTGTCCCGGGTGCGACCCTCGGGCTTGCCCCAGGGGCTGACCGGGTGGCGACCACCGGACGTGCGACCCTCGCCACCACCGTGCGGGTGGTCGATCGGGTTCATGACGACACCGCGGACGGTCGGGCGGATGCCCTTCCAGCGGTTGCGACCGGCCTTGCCCCAGTTGATGTTGCTCTGCTCGGCGTTGCCGACCTCGCCGACCGTCGCGCGGCAGCGGACGTCGACCATGCGCATCTCGCCCGAGGGGAGGCGCAGGGTGGCGAACCGACCCTCGCGGGCCACCAGCTGGATGCCGGCACCGGCCGAGCGGGCCATCTTGGCGCCGCCACCGGGTCGCAGCTCCACCGCGTGCACCGTGGTGCCGACGGGGATGTTGCGCAGCGGCAGGTTGTTGCCGGGCTTGATGTCGGCACCCTCACCGGCCTCGACCATGGCGCCCTGCTTCAGGCCCTCGGGGGCGATGATGTAGCGCTTGGCGCCGTCGACGTAGTGCAGGAGCGCGATGCGGGCGGTGCGGTTCGGGTCGTACTCGATGTGGGCGACCTTGGCCGGGACGCCGTCCTTGTCGTACCGCTTGAAGTCGATGATGCGGTAGGCCTGCTTGTGGCCACCACCGATGTGGCGGGTTGTGATGCGGCCCTGGTTGTTGCGACCACCGGTCTTCTTGATCGGGACGGTCAGCGACTTCTCGGGCGTGGAGCGGGTCAGCTCGGCGAAGTCCGAGACCGACGAGCCGCGACGACCCGGGGTCGTGGGCTTGTACTTGCGAATTGCCATGGTTCAGTCAGTCCTTCTCAGTTGCCCTGGCCGAAGATGTCGATCCGCTGGCCCTCGGCGACCGTCACGATCGCACGCTTGGTGTCGGGGCGCTTGCCCGCGCCGTAGCGCAGGCGGCGGCTCTTGCCCTTGCGGTTGATGGTGTTGACCGAGGTGACCTTGACGCCGAAGACCTTCTCGACGGCAATCTTGATCTCGGTCTTGTTGGCCCGCGGGTCGACGAGGAACGTGTACTTGTTCTCGTCGAGCAGGCCGTAGCTCTTCTCGCTCACGACCGGCGCGATGAGCACATCGCGGTGGTCCTTGATCTTCAGGGCGTTGCTCACTTCTCGGTCTCCTCAACCTCGGACTCGGTCGCGACAGCCTTGACCGACTTGCCCGTGGAGGGCCCGGCGACGTAGGCGTCCAGCGCCGCGGTGGAGAACACCACGTCGTCGGCCACGACCACGTCGTAGGCGTTGAGCTGGTCAGGGGTGATCAGGTGCACGCTGGCCACGTTGCGGAGGCTCAGCCACGTGATCTCCTCGTCGCGCATCAGCACGACGAGCACGCGCTTGCCGGCGATCGACTCCAGCGCCTGGAGGGCGGCCTTCGTGGAGGGCTTGTCACCCTGGACGAAGGTGTCGATCACGTGCAGGCGGCCGTCGCGGGCGCGGTCGGACAGCACGCCACGGAGGGCGGCGGCGACCATCTTCTTGGGGGTGCGCTGCGCGTAGCTGCGGGGCTGCGGGCCGTGCACCACGCCACCACCGGTCCACTGGGGCGCGCGACGCGAACCCTGGCGGGCGCGCCCGGTGCCCTTCTGGCGCCACGGCTTCGCGCCACCGCCGCGGACGTCGCCGCGGGTCTTGGTGGCGTGCGTGCCTTGGCGGGCGGCGGCGAGCTGGGCCACCACGACCTGGTGGATCAGCGGGATGTTGGTCTGCACGTCGAACAACTCGGCAGGCAGGTCAGCCTTCTTCTTCGTGCCGATGATGGCAACGCTCAGGGACTCGGCCATGCTCAGGCTCCCTTCTTGGCGGCGGTGCGCACGACGACCAGGGCGCCCTTGGGGCCGGGCACGGAGCCCTTGACCAGGATCAGGCCGCGCTCGGCGTCCACCGAGTGGATCGTGAGGTTCTGCACGGTCACCTTGTCGACGCCCATGCGGCCGGCCATCTTCATGCCGGCGAACACGCGACCCGGGGTGGCCGACTGGCCGATCGAACCGGGGGCGCGGTGCTTGCGGTGGGTACCGTGCGAGGCGCCGAGGCCGCCGAAGCCGTGGCGCTTCATGACGCCCGCAGTGCCCTTGCCCTTGGAGACACCGGTGACGTCGACGACCTGACCGGCCTCGAACGTCTCGGCGGTGACCTCCTGGCCGAGCGTGTACTCCGACGCGTCAGCGGTGCGCAGCTCGACGAGGTGCTTGCGCGGGGTGACGCCTGCCGACTCGAAGTGGCCGGTCTCGGGCTTGTTCACGCTCTTGGGCTTGACGGCGCCGAAGGCGAGCTGAACGGCGTTGTAGCCGTCCCTCTCAGGCGTGCGGACCTGCGTGACGACGCAGGGACCGGCCTGGATGACGGTGACGGGGACGACCTTGTTGTTCTCGTCCCAGAGCTGGGTCATGCCGAGCTTGGAGCCCAGGATGCCCTTCACAGTGCGGTTGTTGTTCACGGCTACGGACCTCACGGAAGCTTGATCTCGATGTCCACACCGGCCGGAAGGTCGAGTCGCATCAGCGAGTCAACCGTCTTCGGCGTGGGGTCGAGGATGTCGATGAGCCGCTTGTGGGTGCGCATCTCGAAGTGCTCGCGGCTGTCCTTGTACTTGTGGGGCGACCGGATCACGCAGTACACGTTCTTCTCGGTCGGGAGGGGCACCGGGCCGGCGACCTGTGCGCCGGTACGGGTGACCGTGTCGACGATCTTCTTCGCCGACGTGTCGATGACCTCGTGGTCATAGGCCCGGAGTCGAATCCGGATCTTCTGTCCCGCCATGGATATCCTTCATGTGTCGTGGTCGGGGTGCATCATCCCCGCCCTCGCGTTGGGCTCCCCGGGTGGGAAACCCCTTGTCACTCCGACCCCCGCGGTCGGGCGTGTCGCGCCTGTCAGGGCCGCACAACTCTCACATTCGTGGGACTTGGTCGGGCCCAGCCACAACAGCCAGACTTGCTCGGGTTGGCTTCACCGGCGGAGCCACCTCCGGGGGACACCCGAGGGCAGCCTTGCCGCCACCGGCGTCAAAGCAACCCTGCGATTCTATGTCGGACGCCGTGGCATCGGCAAATCAGGGGCCCTCGGTTGCGCCCGCACCCCGGGACGGGCGTCCGGGAGGGCCGCGACGGGTGAACAATGCGGGCATGCGCGTGCACAACTTCTCCGCCGGACCGGCGATGCTGCCGGTCGAGGTCCTCGAACAGGCCCAGACCGAACTGCTCGACTGGGGTGGCTCCGGAATGTCGGTGATGGAGGTGTCGCACCGCGGCAAGGCGTTCGTCGCGTGCGCGGCCCAGACGGAGGCGTCCCTGCGCGAGGTGATGGGCATCAGCGACGACTACGCCTGCCTGTTCCTGCAGGGCGGCGCGCTGGGACAGTTCGCGGCCGCCCCGCTCAACCTGAGCGTGGCCGGCGACACGATCGCGTTCCTCAACACGGGCGACTGGTCGAAGAAGGCGATCGCCGAGGCCAGGAAGTACGCCGACGTGGCCGTCCTCGCCGACACGGCCGACAGCAGCTTCACCACGCTCCCTCAGCCGGGCTCCTACGAGGTACCCGCCGATGCCGCCTACCTCCACTACACCCCCAACGAGACGATCCGGGGCGTCGAGTTCCAGGCGGTGCCGCAGGCCGGGGCCGTCCCGGTCGTGGCCGACATGAGCTCGACGATCCTGTCGCGCCCCGTGGACGTGGACGCCCACGGCGTCATCTACGCCGGTGCCCAGAAGAACATGGGCCCCTCGGGCCTCGTGGTCGTCGTCGTGCGCCGCGACCTGCTCGGCCGGGCGCGCCCCGAGACCCCGACGGTCTGGGACTGGACCGTCCAGGCGGGCGCCGACTCGATGATCAACACCCCGCCGACGTTCAGCCTCTACCTGCTCGGCTTGGTACTGGACTGGGTGAAGGGCAACGGCGGGCTCGCCGGCATGGCCGAGCGCAACAAGGCCAAGGCCGCGCTGCTGTACTCCTTCATCGACGCCTCCCCCTTCTACTCCAACCCGGTCGACCCGGCGTACCGCTCGTGGATGAACGTGCCCTTCCTCATGGCCAGCCCCGACCTGGACAAGCAGTTCGTCGCCGAGGCCGCGGCCGCTGGCCTCACCAACCTCGGCGGGCACCGCTCGGTGGGCGGCATGCGGGCCTCGATCTACAACGCCATGCCGCTGGAGGGCGTGCAGGCGCTGGTCGACTTCATGAAGGAGTTCGAGCGCACCCACGGCTGAGCCGTGATCGCGCCCATCGCCATGTTCCGCATTCGCACGCTCAACGCCATCAGCCAGGCCGGCCTGTCCCGGCTGGGTGCCGACTCCTTCGACGTCGGGCCCGACGTCGACGACCCGCACGCGATCCTCGTCCGCTCGGCGAGCCTGCACGGCCAGCCGATCCCGGCGTCCCTGATGGCCGTGGCCCGCGCCGGGGCGGGCACGAACAACATCCCGGTCGCCGAGCTGAGCAAGCGCGGCATCCCGGTGTTCAACACGCCCGGTTCCAACGCCAATGCGGTGAAGGAACTGGTCGTGGCCGGCATCTTCCTCGCCGCCCGCAACATTGTGGACGCCGCGGCCTTCGCGCACCGCCTCGAGGGTGACCACGACACGATGGAGAAGCTCGTCGAGGCCGGCAAGAAGAACTACGTGGGCTTCGAGTTGCCGGGCCGCACCCTGGGCGTCATCGGACTGGGCGCCATCGGCGTCGAGGTCGCCAACGTGGCGATCTCGCTGGGCATGAAGGTGCTCGGGTTCGACCCGGCCATCACGGTCGAGCACGCGTGGCGCCTGTCGAGCAACGTCGAGCGGGTCATCTCGCTGGACCAGTTGCTGCGCCGCTCCGACATCGTGACGCTGCACATCCCGCTCGTCGACGGCACGCGCGGCCTGATCGGGGACAACCAGTTCCGCGCGATGAAGAACTCGGCCGTGCTGATCAACTTCGCCCGCGGCCCCATCGTCGACGAGACCGCGCTCATCGAGGCCCTCGAGTCCGGCCAGCTGCGCGGCTATGTCTGCGACTTCCCGACACCGCTGCTGAACAAGCGGCCGAGGGTGGTCACGCTCCCCCACCTCGGGGCGTCCACGCGGGAGGCCGAGGAGAACAGCGCCGTCATGGCCGTGGAGGAACTGCGCGCCTACCTGGTCGACGGCACGATCCGGAACTCGGTGAACTTCCCCAACGCCCAGCTGGCGCGGTCGGCGGGCGCCCAGCGCATCGCGCTGACCAACGCCAACGTGCCGAACATGGTCGCCCAGATCTCGACGATCGTCGGTGAGGCCGGGCTGAACATCGCCGACCTGCTCAACTCGTCGCGCGGCGAGTTGGCCTACACGCTCGTCGACGTCAACGGCGAGGTGCCGGCGTCCCTGGTGGAGCGGCTGGGCGCCATCGACGGGGTGTTGTCAGCCCGGTCGGTGTGAGAGCCCCATCCAGTCCGGGGACCACGACCACGCGCGGGCCCCTGCGCTGCACGACGGTGCCGGGGCTCTTCCGGCGCGGGCGGGAGGCGTGCACCCGAACGGGCACGAGGACCCCCACAGGGAATAGGGTGTGGGGAAAGTCCGGCACTCCGACCGGGGTGTCGGCGGACACGAACACGAAGAGGTAGGTCCGCATGTCGGCTGACTCCGAACAGCTCACCCTGGCCGGCGGCTTCGAGCCGGCCACCGACGCAGCGTGGGAGGCGGAGGTCCTCAAGGTCCTCAACCGCGGGCGTCCGGAAGGCAAGGAACTCACCATCGAGCAGGGCCTCAAGCGCCTGACCTCGACCACCCTGGACGACGTCGACGTCGCCCCCCTGTACACCAGCTCCGACGATGACGCCCCGCTCGGCTACCCGGGCGCGATGCCGTTCACGCGCGGCTCGGTCGTGCGCACCGGCGAGGCCATCGCGTGGGGCGTCCGGCAGTACCACGAGGACCCGGACGTCGACGTGACCCGTCGCGCGATCCTCGACGACCTCGAGCGCGGCGCCACCTCGGTGTGGCTGCGCATCGACCCCGACGCCATCCCCGCCGACAAGCTCGCCACCGTGCTGGCTGACGTGCAGGTCGACCTCGCGGCCGTCCGCGTGTTCAGCCGCACCGACCAGGCCGCCGCCGCGCAGGCGCTGGTCGACGTCGTGAAGGGCTCCGGCAAGGACGTCGCCACGATCAAGGGCAACCTCGGCATCGACCCGCTCGCGCACGCCGCCCTCAACGGTGGGGACGCCGACCTGTCCGCCCTCGCCACCTGGGTCGCCGCCGCGGCGGACCTGCCGCTGGTGCAAGCGATCACGGTCGACGCGCTGCCCTACCACAAGGCCGGCGCCACCGACGCCCAGGAGCTCGCCTTCGCGATCGCCACGGGCATCGAGTACCTGCGGGCGCTCGACGAGGCCGGCACCGGCCCCGCGGACGCCGTGGGCCAGCTCGAGTTCCGCGTCGCGGCCACCGCCGACCAGTTCGCCACGATCGCGAAGCTCCGCGCGCTGCGCCGCCTGTGGGCACGCGTCACCGAGGAGTGCGGCGTCCCCGAGGCCCGGCGCGGGGCCCGCACCCACGCGGTCACCAGCCCCCGCATGATGGCCAAGGTCGACCCGCACGTGAACATGCTGCGCACCACGATCGCCACGTTCGCCGCCGCCGCCGGTGGCGCGGACGCCGTGACCACGCTTCCGTTCGACCACGCCAATGGCCTGCCGTCCCCGTTCAGCCGACGGGTCGCCCGGAACATCCAGGTCGTGGCGGCCGAGGAGAGCCACGTCGGTCGGGTCCAGGACCCGGCGGGCGGCTCCTGGTTCGTCGAGGCGCTGACCGAGGACGTCGCGCAGGCTGCCTGGGCGCTCGTCCAGCAGGTCGAGGCCGCGGGCGGCATGGCCGCGGCGCTGGCGTCCGGTGACGTCGCGAAGCGCATCGACGCGACCAACGCCGAGCGCGCCCCGCAGTTGGCCACCCGGGCGGTCGAGTTGACCGGCGTGAGCATGTTCCCGCTGGCCGGCGAGAAGCGCTACCAGGCCAAGGCCCGCCCGGAGGCACCCGAACTGGGTGGCCTGAAGCAGATCCGCGACGCCGAGGTGTTCGAGTCCCTGCGCGAGCGCGCCTGGGCCCACGAGGACGCCACCGGCCAGGCCCCCGACGTGCTGCTCGCCTGCCTGGGCGCCCAGCGCGACTTCGGCGGCCGTCAGGGCTTCGCCTCCAACGTGCTCCTGGTCGGAGGCATCAACGCCACCCAGAGCCACGGCGGCTCGCCCGAGGAGATCGCGGCCAAGGCGTCCGGCCACAAGGTGGTCGTGCTGGCCAGCTCGGCGAAGGTCTACGCCGACCAGGCCGTGCCCGTCGCGCAGGCGTTGAAGGACGCCGGCGTCGAGAAGGTCTACCTCGCGGGCAACCCGGCCGAGGCCGGCGACGTGCCGGACGGCCTGATCGACGGCACCATCGCGATGGGCATGGACGTCGTCAAGTTCCTTGAATCCATCTTCGAGACCCTGGGAGTGGCCCGATGATCCCCCGCTTCGATTCCGTCGAGCTCGGCGAGGCGCGTCCGTCCGCGGACGCCGCCGAGACCTATGCCGCAGCCCTGGCCGCGGCCGGGGCGTCCGACGCCACGTGGGAGACGCCCGAGCAGCTGCACGTGCCGCCGCTGTTCACCGACGACGACCTCGAGGGCCTGGACTTCCTCGACACCCGCCCCGGCCTGCCGCCGTTCCTGCGCGGCCCGTACGCGACCATGTACGTGAACAAGCCGTGGACGATCCGCCAGTACGCCGGCTTCTCCACCGCCGCCGAGTCCAACGCGTTCTACCGCCGCAACCTGGCCGCCGGCCAGAAGGGCCTGTCGATCGCGTTCGACCTGGCGACCCACCGTGGCTACGACTCCGACCACCCGCGCGTGGCCGGTGACGTGGGCATGGCCGGTGTGGCCGTGGACTCGATCCTCGACATGCGCCAGCTGTTCGAGGGCATCCCGCTGGACCAGATGTCGGTGTCGATGACCATGAACGGCGCCGTGCTGCCGATCCTGGCGTTCTACGTGGTGGCGGCCGAGGAGCAGGGCGTCAAGCCCGAGCAGCTGGCCGGGACCATCCAGAACGACATCCTCAAGGAGTTCATGGTCCGCAACACCTACATCTACCCGCCGACCCCGTCGATGCGGATCATCTCCGACATCTTCGCGTTCACCAGCGCGCACATGCCGAAGTTCAACTCGATCTCGATCTCCGGCTACCACATGCAGGAGGCCGGGGCGACCGCCGACATCGAGATGGCCTACACGCTGGCCGATGGCGTGGAGTACATCCGCGCCGGCCAGGCCGTCGGGCTGGACGTCGACAAGTTCGCGCCGCGCCTGAGCTTCTTCTGGGCGATCGGCATGAACTTCTTCACCGAGATCGCCAAGATGCGCGCCGCGCGCATGCTGTGGGCGCGCTTGGTGAAGGACGCCGGGGCCAAGAACCCCAAGTCGATGTCGCTGCGCACGCACTCGCAGACCTCGGGCTGGTCGCTGACCGCCCAGGACGTGTTCAACAACGTGACCCGCACGTGCCTGGAGGCCATGGCGTCCACGCAGGGCCACACGCAGTCGCTGCACACGAACGCGCTCGACGAGGCCATCGCGCTGCCGACCGACTTCAGCGCCCGCATCGCCCGCAACACCCAGCTGTTCATCCAGCAGGAGTCGGGCACCACGCGGTCGATCGACCCGTGGGGCGGCTCGGCGTACGTCGAGAAGCTCACCGCCGAGATCGCCGCCAAGGCGTGGGCGCTGATCCAGGAGGTGGAGGAGGCCGGCGGCATGGCCAAGGCCATCGAGGCCGGCATCCCGAAGATGCGCATCGAGGAGGCGGCGGCCCGCACCCAGGCCCGCATCGACTCCGGCCGCCAGCCGGTGATCGGCGTCAACAAGTACCTGGTCGAGGACGAGGAGGGCATCGACGTCCTCAAGGTCGAGAACGCCACGGTGCGCGCCGAGCAGGTCGCCAAGCTGCAGCAGCTCCGCGCCGAGCGGGACGAGGCGGCCACCCAGGCAGCGCTCGACAAGCTCACGTGGGCCGCGGCGAACCCCGACCCGACCGACCCCGAGCGCAACCTGCTCAAGCTGGCCATCGACGCGGCCCGCGAGAAGGCCTCCCTGGGCGAGATCTCCGACGCGCTGGAGAAGGAGTTCGGGCGCTACACGGCGCAGATCCGTACGATCAGTGGCGTGTACAGCAAGGAGTCCGGGACGACCGAGGAGACCGAGGCCACCCGCGCCCTGGTCGAGAAGTTCGAGGAGCTGGAGGGCCGCCGCCCCCGCATTCTCGTCGCCAAGATGGGCCAGGACGGCCACGACCGCGGCCAGAAGGTGATCGCCACGGCGTTCGCCGACCTCGGCTTCGACGTGGACGTGGGCCCGCTGTTCCAGACGCCGGAGGAGGTCGCCCGTCAGGCGATCGAGGCGGACGTGCACATGGTCGGCGTCTCGTCGCTGGCCGCGGGGCACCTCACGCTGGTTCCGGCGTTGCGGGAGGAACTGGACGCCCTCGGGCGCGACGACCTGATGATCGTCGTCGGCGGGGTCATCCCGAGCCAGGACTTCGCCGAGCTGCGCGAGAAGGGCGCCGACGCGATCTTCCCGCCCGGCTCGAAGATCCCCGCGTCGGCCCACGAGTTGCTCGGCAAGCTGATCGAGCGACTGGAGGCCGCTGAGGCATGAGGCAACCACTGGACCCGGCGACCTTGGCTGAACACGTGGTCGCCGGGTCCCGTGCTCATGTCGCCCGGGCACTCACGCTCGTCGAGTCGAGCCGCCCCGACCACCGCGACCAGGCACGGGAACTGTTGACGTTGTTGCGCCCGCACACCGGATCGGCGATCCGCGTGGGGCTCTCGGGCGTGCCCGGTGCCGGCAAGTCGACCTTCTGCAACGCCATGGGCGTGCGCCTGATCGAGCGCGGCCACAAGGTGGCGGTGCTGGCGGTCGACCCGAGCTCGTCGCGGTCGGGCGGCTCGGTGCTGGGTGACCGCACCCGCATGGCCGACCTGGCCGTCACCGACAACGCCTTCATCCGGCCGTCGCCCTCGGGCAACCACCTCGGCGGGGTGGCCCGTGCGACCCGCGAGGGCATGCTGATCATGGAGGCCGCCGGCTTCGACACGATCATCGTCGAGACCGTCGGCGTGGGTCAGTCCGAGGTCGCGGTGGCCGGCATGGTCGACACGTTCCTGCTGCTGATGATCGCCCGCACCGGCGACCAGTTGCAGGGCATCAAGCGCGGCATCCTCGAGATGGCCGACGTGATCACGGTCAACAAGGCCGACGGCGACGGGCTGCAGGAGGCCCGCGTGGCCGCCCGCGAGCTCACGATCGCGATGAAGCTCATCCGGTCCGAGTCCGGGGGCCGCCGGACGCCGGTGCTCACCTCGTCCTCCTACACCGGCGACGGGCTGGACGAGGTCTGGCAGGCCGTGCTGGACCACCGGGCCGCGCTCGAGGCGTCCGGGTCGCTGGCCGAGCGCCGCGCCGAGCAGCAGCGCGACTGGATGTGGGCCCTGGTGCGCGACGACCTGCTCACCGCCCTGCGACGTTCCCCCGCGGTCAAGGCGCTCGTCCCGGGCCTCGAGGCGTCCGTGGAGTCGGGCGAACTGAGCGCCGTCGAGGCCTCGGTCGAGATCCTGGACGCCTTCCGGGGCGACTTCACTGCCTGAGCCGCATGTCAGTGGACGCGCCAGGTCGCGCTCGGCTTGGCCGGCTTGCCACATGATTCGGGCAACTCCTCGCCGCGCACCTTCTCGAGGGTCAGGGCCCAGACCCGACCGTCGGCGTGCTGCACGGTGACCACGTCCCCGTCGTCGCCGACCACCGCCAGCGCGATGGGGTCCGTCTCGCCCTCGTGCGCGCGCACCCAGGACACCGCTGCCTGCTCACGCGGGGGCAGGTGGCTGGTCCCGCGGTCGTGCTCCTCGCTGAGGGCGCCCACCGCGAACCGGCCGGACGCCGCGGCGTCCAGGACCGCGCGCCCCAGGTCGGGGGTGAGCCGGGCGACCACGTGGCCCAGGGGCAGGACGACGCCGGTGGGCGCGAACCTGTGGCCCCCGGTGTGGGAGCACTCCCAGACGGACAGGCCCTCGGCGGCGAGTTGGTCGACGATCGGACGCCCCCGCAGGGCACAGCACCGGTCACGCTTGGCGTTGGTGCACACGAGCAGCACCGGGTCGGAGGGGCGCAACCATGGACAGTCCTCCAGCACGGACGCCCGGTCCCCCGTCCCGATCGCGTCCCACGGGAGCCCGTCCACCTGCGCCTCCGACAGCGCGACGCCCTGGAGCAGCCACGCCGAACCCGCTAGTCCGCCGGCGACGAAGACCCGCCGCGACCGGAAGTCGGCCTCGGCCACATGCTGGCCGGGCGCCCGCATGAGCAGCAGGCGTCCCCCCGCCTTCGCGGCAGCCGACCCCCAGCGATCACCCAGCTCGGGGTCGAGACGGGACTCGACGAGCGCGTCCCGCCCCCAAGGGCCGGACTGCTCGAGGGCGACCCAGAAGGATGCCTGTGTCGCGGTCCCCCAGGCCGAGAGTCCCGCCCAGGCGGTCGAGCACTCCGTCACCGGGACGTCCACTACAGCACCTCGCGCAGCGCCCTCAGCCGGGCCAGGGACGAGTCGCGCCCCAGGATCGCCATCGACTCGAACAGCGGCGGCGACACCCGCGAGCCCGTCACCCCGACGCGCACGGGACCGAACGCGAACTTGGGCTTGATGCCGAGGTCCTCGACCAGGCGGGCGCGCAGGGCGGCCTGGATCGACTCGTCGTCCCACGTGGGCAGGCCCTCGAGCACGGCCAAGGACGCGTCGACGATGGCGGCGGCGTTCTCGGGCAGGGCGTTCACCGAGGCCTCGTCGAGGGCGAGCTCGGCGTCGGGGGTGAACAGGAACTGCACCTTGCCCAGGGCCTCCGACAGCAGGACGAGCCGCTCCTGGATGAGCGGCGTCGCCGCCCGCAGGCGCGCCACATCGGCGGCGCTCGGGTCGGGCCACACGCCGGTGTGCGCGAGGTGCTCCACGATGCGGTCGGCCAGTTCGTCCGACGGCAGCGAGCGGATGTAGTGGCCGTTGAGCCAATTGAGCTTGTCGAGGTCGAACACCGGCCCGACCGTGTTGACCTTCGACCACTCGAAGTCGGCGACGAACTCCTCGAACGTCGACACCTCCTGCTCGTCGGAGGCCGGCGGGTAGCCGAGCAGCTGCAGGAAGTTGCGCAGCGCCTCGGGCAGGTAGCCCTGCTCGCGGAACCACTCCAGGCGGGCGGCGGGGTTCTTGCGCTTGCTGATCTTGGACTTGTCGGTGTTCCGCAGCAGGGGCATGTGCGCGAACGCCGGGACGTCCCAGCCCAGCCAGCGGTAGAGCAGGATGTGCTTGGGGGTGGAGCTGATCCACTCCTCGCCACGCACGACGTGGGTGATGCCCATCAGGTGGTCGTCGACGACCACGGCGAGGTGGTAGGTGGGGAACCCATCGGTCTTCAGGATCACCTGGTCATCGGGCAGCGGTGCGGCGACCGGGCCGCGCACGAGGTCGTCGAAGACGAGCTCGACGTCGTCGGGGACCAGCATGCGCACGACGGGGTTCTCGGTGAAGCCGGGCAGGGCGGCGCGCTCCTCGCGGGTCTTGCCGTGGCAGAGGCGGTCATAGCCCGTGTTGGCCTGCTTGGACGCCTGTTGCTCGGCCCGCATCTCGGCCAGGCGCTCGGGTGAGCACCAGCAGTGGTAGGCGTGGCCCGCCTCGATGAGCTGGTCGACGAAGGGCCGGTACGTGTCGAGCCGCTCGGACTGCCGGTACGGGGCGTACGGCCCGCCGATGTCGGGACCCTCGCTCCAGTCGAGGCCGAGCCAGCGCAGCGTGTCGAAGATCTGCCTCTCGGAGCTGGCGACATAGCGGGCGCGGTCGGTGTCCTCGATGCGGAGCACGAACGCGCCACCGGTCTTGCGCGCCCAGGCGAGGTTGAACAGCGACATGTAGGCCGTGCCGACGTGCGGGTCACCGGTCGGGGACGGCGCCACGCGCAGCCGCGCGGGCGAGAGCGGAACATCAGTCATGGTGCCGCCCACACTATCGTTCCCGCGAGCATCCCCTACCCTCGTGGCCGTGGACACGTTTCTCGACCCACACCCCGGCTGGATCACCATCGGCGGGCGCGACCACCTGTTCTACATCGCCGGGCTGCTCCTGCTCGCGGTGCCCCTGCTCACGGCACGCGGCTGGGTACGCCGGCGGGCGGTGGCCATCCGCCGCGTGGCCCTCGCCGTGCTCGTCGTGCAGCAGAGCACGCTCTACGGCTTCTATGCCGCCACCGGCTGGGACAACGCCGAGTCGCTCCCCCTGCACATCTCGCGGGTCTCGGCCCTGTTGGCCCTGTTCTACCTGGCCACCGGCAACCGCCGCGTCATGGACGTGCTGTTCTACTTCGGGTTGTGGGCGTGGGCCAGCTTCTCCTACCCGCAGCACATCCAGCCCGTCACCCACATCCTGGGCTGGAGCTTCTTCACCAACCACGCCATCGTCCTGCTCATGCCGGCCTTCGCGACGATCACCACCGACTGGCGGCCCTCCCTGCGCGGGTTGTGGCGGGCGTTGGGGTGGTTCGCCGTCTACGTCGTGGTCGCGGTGGCCGCCAACGCGCTCACCGGGGGCAACTACTTCTACCAGCGCGAGAAGCCCCTGCTGCCCTGGCTGGACCAGCCCTCCTACCTCCTGGCCTCGATCGCGGCCACGGCGGCACTGTTCGCCCTGGGGTACGCCGCATCCCGCGTCGTCCTCAGGAGCGGTACCGGCCGCGCAGGTGCACCAACGGCGTCCCCTCGGTCAGGGACACCTGCTGGATGACGCCGGTCACCTCGGTCGACCAGCCCACCTGACGCGTCGACTCCACCCGGACGCCGGCCCACGACCGGCCCGCGAGCACCGGCCCCCACCGGGTGTCGGCGAACTCACCGAGCCGAAAGGCGCCGCCGGGCGCCGGGGCAAGCCCTGCGAACGCCTCGGCCAGCCCCAGGTCGCCCTCCTCGAGCACGGAGACCGCGAGGGCCTCCCCCAGCTCGAGCGCGAAGTCGGAGTCGGGGTCGACCAGGCCGATGACCCGTGCCGGGTCGCCCAGCGCCACCAGGATCGAGCTGACCGTCAGGCCGACCCGGGACGCCCCCTCCCCCGTCGCCCACAGCGTGACCGGGGACGCCAGCCGCCCGCGCAGCCGGCGCGCGGCGTCCCGGCGCTCGGGAGGCGTCGCGAACGGGTGCGTGGAGTGGATCGTCACGCGCCCACCCTAACCGGAGTGCAGTTCGAGGCGGCGTTTCTATCGCTGGAGCGATAGAAA
>DUOQ01000077.1 GCA_012838755.1 Propionibacterium sp.
GACTCGCGCCGCAGCCGGGCCCCGGCCTCGGCCAGGGGCCGCAGCAGGTGGTCGGCCCCGGCGAGGACGGCCTCGTCGTCGAGCCGGGACTCGTCGAACTCCGTCGGCATGGTTACGGGGCCTCGGGGGCGCGCGCCTCGTCCACGACGAGGATCGGGATCCCCCCGCGCACAGGGTAGGCCAGCCCGCACTCGGGTGAGGTGCACACCAGCTCGGACACCTCGTAGGCCCAGGTCAGCTGCCCGTGGCAGGCCGGACACACCAGCAGTTCCAGGACGCCGGGTACCAGGTCACTCATCGTCTCCTCCTCGGATGACAGCTCGGACTTCGTCGCGCAACGCGGCCATCCGGGCCCCGTCCCGCGCCTCCACGTTGAGCCGCAGCAGCGGCTCGGTGTTCGACGGACGCACGTTCACCCACCAGTCGTCGCCGGAGATGGTGACGCCGTCCTCGTCGTCGATGGTGCCACGTCCGGCGAAGGCGGCGCGCACCCGGTCGAGCACGGGGCCCACCGCCGGCACCGTCGTGTTGATCTCCCCGGACGCCTCCCAGCCGGCGAACCGCGCGGCCAGCTCCGACATCGGGGCGCTCCCCCGGCCGAGCAGCGCCAGCACGTGGAGCGCCGCCAGCATGCCGGTGTCGGCGCCCCAGAAGTCGCGGAAGTAGTAGTGGGCCGAGTGCTCGCCGCCGAACACGGCGTCGTGCTCGGCCATGTGGGCCTTCACACTCGTGTGCCCGACCCGGCTGGTGACGAGGGTGCCATCCAGGGCGTCCACCACCTCGGCCACGGCGCGGGAGGTGATCTTGTTGATGACGATCGTGCCGCCCGGTTCGCGGGCGAGCTCCTGCGAGGCGATCATCGCCGTCACCACCGACGGCGACACCACCTCCCCGCGCTCGTCGATGATGAAGCAGCGGTCGGCGTCCCCGTCGAAGACCAGGCCCACGTCGGCGCGGTGCTCGCGCACGGCCGCCTGCGCGTCCACCAGGTTCTTGGGGATCAGCGGGTTCGGCATGTGGTTCGGGAAGGTGCCGTCGAGCTCCAGGTAGAGGCCGACGAGGTCGAGCCCCAGCGGGCCGAGCACGGCCGGGGTGGTCAGGCCCGCCATGCCGTTGCCGGCGTCCACCACCACGGTGAGCGGTCGGAGCCCGGTCAGGTCCACCAGGGAGTGCACGTGGGCGGCGTAGCCGTCCAGCACGTCCACCTGCCGATACCCACCGCGCCCGGACGCCGCGGGCTGCGGTGCGCCGAGGGCCAGGTCACGCATCTCGACGAGGGCCTCGGCCGACACGGGGGCGGCGCCTGGCAGGCAGAACTTCACGCCGTTGTACTCGGCGGGGTTGTGGGAGGCGGTGAACTGGACGCCGTGCAGGCCCAGGGTGCCGGAGGCGTACCAGAGCTCGTCGGTGCTGGTCAGGCCGGCGTCGACCACCGAGGCCCCCTGGGCGCGGGCACCCTCGGCGAACGCGTCGGCCACGGCCTCACCCGTGACGCGCATGTCGCGCCCCTGGACGAACTCGGAGCCGGCCAGTCCGAAGACGCGCACGAACGCGGCGCCCACGGCACGGACGCCGTCGAGGTCCCACTCGGCACCGGGCACCCCGATGATGCCGCGGATGTCGTTGGCCTTGAAGATGCCTGCCGTGATCACCGGAGCAGACTATCGGCTGGGACCGCCCGGGTCGGCCACGACGCCGAGGTGGCCCTTGCGCCGGCTCAGCACCGGCTCGGCGGACGCCGCGGGGTGCGGCTCGTCCCAGGTGAGGCCGACCTCGCGGACGGCGTCGGCCAGGGCGAGGAGGTCGTCGTGGGTGTGGGCGGGACCGCCCTCGTCGAGCGGCAGCCGGATCAGCTCCCAGCCGCGCGGGGTGGACAGGCCCTCGCAGTGCTCGCGGCACAGGTCGTGGCTGCCGGGCTCGTGCCGCAGCGCCAGCGGCCCCACCACGGCGGCCCGGTCGGAGTAGGCGTAGGTGAGGGTCGCGACGGCCATCTGCTGGCACCCCGTCCTCGAACACTGCCGCTGCTTCACCGAAGGCACGCTACCCGCCCCCGGGTGCCGAGGCCGGGTGCGACACGGGCGGCCACTAGAGTGGCCGCCATGCCCAAGCACCGCGACCGCCACAACCGCGGGCTGCGCGGACGCCTCGCGTGGCCCAACCCCTGGACCGGCGCGCCGGTGCCCCTGCGGTCGCGGCAGACCAAGGCGCAGTTCTTCGTGATGTGCGTCCAGGACGCGCTGGCCCAGATCCAGGAGCACTGCCCGCGGGCGCTGGCGTCCATGGATGTCGGGATCGAGGACGTCCCTGACGTGGGCGTGGGGTGGACCAACGACCGCATCCCCCTGGCGGCGGCGGTGTCGGCGCTGCCCGACCGGAACGGCCAGGTGGTGGTGTTCCGGCGTCCGCTGGAGCGCCGGGCGCGGACGCGGCAGGGCCTGCGGATCCTGGTGTTCCGCACGATCGTGGAGCAGTTGAGCGAGGCGACCGGCATCCCGGTCGACGACATCGACCCGAACGGCCACCGCGCCGACGACTGGGACGACTGATCGTCCGGCCTGCGGGCGGCCCCGACGGGTGGGTCAGACGGCGCGGCGCTTGAGCTTGCGGCGCTCACGCTCGGACAGCCCGCCCCAGATGCCGAAGCGCTCGTCGTGGCCCAGCGCGTACTCGAGGCACTCGGCGCGGACCTCACAGGTCTGGCACACCTTCTTCGCCTCGCGCGTCGAACCGCCCTTCTCGGGAAAGAAGGCCTCGGGGTCGGTCTGGGCGCACAACGCACGCTCCTGCCAACCCAGGACTCCCTCGTCGCCGAGGCCGACAACCGTGAGTTCGCGCATTTCCCGTGGACCCTCCTCGACTCGCCGACGACCATGCTTGACATGGGAATTACATCCTTGTCATTACGGTTTAGTCAAGCCGGAAGCGGGAAATCTATCGACAAATCTCGCGAAACCGTCGCTCAGGGGCGGTCGGCGGGGCCCTCCGGCAGGGCTTCCGGGCCGGTGTCGCCCTCCCCCGCATCGAGCGCCGGCCGCGACACCGGGTGCCAGCCCGTGCCCCCACCGGGGACGCCCCAGCCACTGGGCTCGGCCCCGCTCGCGGCGTCGCTGGCCGAGGTCCACACGCTGCCCGCGGCGGCGTCAGGGGTCCACGTGGGTGCCGGCGGCGCAGGCTCGGCCAGCTCCTCGGGGGCGGTCACGGCGTCCGGGTCGGCTGCGGCGGCGACCTGGATGCGCCCGGCGGTCATGCCCCGGTGGATCAGCCACAGGGTCACCGCGCCGACGATCTTGAGCACGATGTCGAGCAGCCCGCCCAGGAACTCCAGGACCACGGCGAGCGCGCCGGCCGAGGCCGGCAGGCCCAGCAGCGCGCCGACGACGGTCAGCACGGTGCCGAGGGTGACGACGGTGGCGGCCGCGAGCACGAGGCGGCGGGCGCCGGCCACCGGCGCGTGGAAGACCGACGCGATCACGAGCGCCACGACGGTGATCACCAGGGTGAGGCTCATCGCCTCCAGCGCCACGTCCTGGGCCGCGCCCGACAACGTCGCTCCTCCGGTGGTCAGCGCCAGCACGAACCGCACGACCGCCAGCCCGATGCTGACCGCCGTGACGCCGAGGAAGATCCACGCGACGGGCTCGCGCAGCCTCAACAGGTTGTCGACCATGTCACACCTCAGGTGAAATCGGGCCCGGCGGATTCCGCCACGGCAGAGACGAGGGACTTGACCGCTTCGGCCCCGGCCAGGGTCGTCACGAGGGTGGCATCGGCGGTGTGGACCACCACCATGCCCTGCACGCCCGACACGCTGACCACGTGGTCGCCGGTCGTGTTGATGACGAGGTTGCCCGAGGCGTCCTGCACCACGGCCAGGCCCTCGACGACGTTGCCGTCGGCGTCGGCGGGGAGCACCTCGGCCAGGGACGCGAAGCCCCCGACGTCGCGCCAGTCGATGGGGAGCGCGACCGCGACCACGCGGCCGTCAGCCCGGCCCTGGGAGACGGGCTCCATGATCCCGTAATCGACCGAGGTCTTGCGCAGCGTCGGGAAGATCTCGGCCAGCCGCTCGGGGGCCCCGGCGAGCTCGAGCACGCGGGCGTGGGTGCGGGGCTCGAGCTCGGCCAGCTGGGACAGGAACGTGGCCGCCCGCCAGACGAACATGCCGGCGTTCCACCAGTACTCTCCCGACGCCAGGTACTCGGCGGCGATGGCGGCGTCGGGCTTCTCGCGGAACTCCAGCACCGTGCACGCCGTCGGGAACCCCGGCAGCGGCTCGCCGCGGTGCAGGTAGCCGTAGCCGGTGTGCGGGCTCGTGGGGACCACGCCCAGGGTGACCAGTGCGCAGTCGTCGGCCTCGGCCACCGCGAAGGCCTCCTCGAGGGCGGCGACGAAGGCGTCCATCGGCTCGATGAGCTGGTCGGCGGTCAGCTGGGCGATGACCGCGTCGGGGTCGCGGCGCGCGAGCACGGCGGCCGGCCAGGCGACCGCGTTGAGCGAGTCGCGGCCGACGGGCTCCCCCAGCACGTTCTCGGGCAGCACCTCGGGCAGGTCGGCCCGCACGTCGTCCAGGTAGTCGGCCCCCGTCACCACCAGCACGCGCTCGGGCGGGACCACCCGCAGGGCCCGTTCGAAGGCCAGCCGGAGCAGGCTCTGCCCGTCGATCAGCTTCAGCAGCTGCTTGGGCGTGCCCTTGCGGGACAGGGGCCACAGGCGCGTGCCCGAGCCGCCCGCCATGATGACGACGTAGCGCATGCCCCGATGCTAGCGGCCAACCTATGCTGGCCCCGTGACCCCACTCCGCCCGATCAGCGTCCACCTGGACCGCTTGGTCCGCACCGCTGCCGGCGCCCCGCTGCTCACCCACTACGGGCCGGCCGGCGAGCGCACCGAGCTGTCCGTGGCCAGCTTCGCGAACTGGGTCGCCAAGACCGTGAACCTCCTCGACGACCTCGGCATCGCCGACAGCGACGTCGTCTCCCTGCCGGTGCTGGCCGGGCGCCCTGCCCACTGGATGGGCCTGGTCTGGCCCTTCGCCCTGTGGCAGGCCGGGATGCCCGCCCACCTCGACGAGCCGGACGCCGACCTCGCTGTCCTCGGCCCCGACGACCCCCGCCCCACGGCCCCGACCACGCTCGCGTGCTCGCTCGACCCTTGGGGCCGGGCGCTTGAGGACCTGCCCGACGGCGTCCTCGACTACTCGTCCGAGGCCCTCGCCCAACCGGACGCCGCTGGCGCCACCCCGGCGTCCCTCGAGGAGCCGGCGTGGGTGGACGGCGA
>DUOQ01000078.1 GCA_012838755.1 Propionibacterium sp.
GCCCCCGCCCCCGCCGCCGCGCCGGCGCCGTCCGCGCTCGGGCGGTCGGTCGGCGTCGAACTCGCTCGTGGTCACCCGTGCCTCCCCATGATCCCGAACACCGCCACGGCCAACCCCATCATCACCGTGCCCGCCGTGCCCGCCGCGGTGAACATGCGGGCCAGGCGCGCCGTCGGCACGACCGGGTCGGGCGGCAGCCCGTACGCCTCGGGCTCGTCCAGCAGCAGGAACACCGAACCGGTCCCGCCGACGCCGTCGTCGGGGTTGGCCCCGTAGAGCCGGGCCTCCGTACGGCCCTCGGCGTGCAGCGCGGCCAGCCGGTCGCGGGCCAGCGCCACCATGTCGGCGTGGTCACCGAACGTGATGCTCGTCGTCGGGCACGTCTGCGCGCAGGCGGGCTGCAGGCCGTCGCTGATGCGGTCGTAGCACAGGGTGCACTTCTGGGCGACGCCGCCGCGGTACCCCGTCACGGGCTCGCCGGCGATCACGGCCACGCCATCCTTCTCCCGCCGCCCGATGACGCCGAATGGGCAGGCCGCCACGCAGTAGCCGCAGCCGTTGCAGACGTCGGCCTGCACGACGACCGTCCCGAACTCGGTGCGGAAAAGCGCCCCGGTCGGGCAGGCGTCCAGGCAGCCGGCATGGGTGCAGTGCTTGCAGACGTCGGAGCTCATCAGCCAGCGCACGGCCTCGAAGCCGGGTGGCTCGGCCGGGTCGGACGCCGCGGGTGCGGCCCCGACCCGGGCCGGCATGCCCAGGCTGACCAGCCGGGCCCCGGACTCGCGGGCACGCTGCTGGGCGGCGGCGTCCTGCTCGATGAACGCGACGTGCCGCCACGTGTCGGCACCCAGGTGGCCGGTGTTGTCGTACGACGTCCCCTGCGTGTCACCGCCGGGCCGGGAGGGGACGTGGTTCCACTCCTTGCAGGCCACCTCGCAGGCCTTGCACCCGATGCAGATCGACGTGTCGGTGAAGAACCCCTTGCGGGCGGGCGGGTCGGGCCACCGCGCGTCGGCGGTCGGGTCGGTCGGCCCCGAGAGCTGGTTGCCCCAGACGCGGCGCACGCGGGCGCGCAGGTCAGTCATCGCCGGCCTCCTCGTCCATGACCCGATCCTCACCCGAGCGCTGGTCGGCGTCGGGCACCAGCCCGGCGCGTCGCTGGTACGCGGCGACCAGGGCCAGGGCGTCCGGGCCGGTCGGGCGACGCCCGGGTCGGATGTCGCAGGAGCCCACCTTCGACTCCTGGATCTGCACGTTCGGGTCGAGCGCGATGCCGAGCAGGTCGTTCGCGGCATCTCCGGCGACGATCGCCTGGGCGCCCACGCCCCAGTGGTAGGGCAGGCCGATCTGGTGGATCGTGCGGCCCGCCGCCCGCAGGGCGGTCATGCGGTCGGTGACCAGCACCTTGGCCTCGATGACGGCACGGGGCGAGACCAGCGTCGCCCAGCCGCCGTTCTCCAGGCCCCGCTCTGCGGCCAACTCGGGGCTGACCTCGCAGAACATCTCGGGCTGCAGCTCCGACAGGAACGGCAACCAGCGGGACATGCCGCCGGCGGTGTGGTGCTCGGTGAGCCGGTAGGTCGTGAACACGAACGGGTACACGTCGGAACCCGGGGCGTCCCCCGAGGGCGCGAACAGGTTGTCGGGCCCGGCGACCGTGCGGCGGGCGGGGTTGGCCTGCTGCCCGTACACCGGGTTGGGGACCGGTGACTCCTGCGCCTCGTAGTGCGCCGGCAGCGGGCCGTCCACCAGGCCGCGGGGCGCGAACAGCCAGCCCTTCCCGTCGGCCTGCATGATGAACGGGTCGTCGCCCTCGATGGCGGCCGGGCCGCCCGCGCCCGGCTCGGCGCGGAACCCCGGCGGGGTGCGCAGCGGGAAGTCGGGCACGTCGTCGCCCGTCCACTGCCCGGACGCCTCGTCCCACCAGACCAGCTTCTTGCGGTCGCTCCACGGCCGGCCCTCGGGGTCGGCCGAGGCCCGGTTGTAGAGGATGCGGCGGTTCGCCGGCCACGCCCAGCCCCAGTCGTGGGCGGGGTCGGTCGGGTCGGACGCCGGGACGCGGGACGCGGACCGGTTCACCCCGCCGGCCATGACGCCGGTGTAGATCCAGCAGCCCGCGGCGGTGGATCCGTCGGCCCGCAGCTGGGTGAAGGAGTCGAGCGGTTCGCCGGCGGACTCGCCCGTGAGCCCGACGCCGTTGACCTCCCGCAGGACCGCCTCGGCGTCCACCTCGCCGTGGGCGTCGGTGGGGTAGTCCCAGGTGAGGTCGAGCAGCGGCCGGTCGCGTGGGTCGTCGGAGCCGGCCAGGCGCTGCCTGATCCGTCGGCCGAGCTCGTGGAAGAACTGCAGCTCGCTCATCGCCTCGCCCGGCGGGTGCACGGCCTGCTCGCGCCACTGGAGGATCCGCGAGGTCTGCGTGAACGTGCCCGACTTCTCGACGTGGGAGGCGGCGGGCAGCACGAACACCTCGGTGGCGATGTCGGTCGTGACCAGCTCGCCGGTGGCGACCTCGGGGGAGTCCTTCCAGAAGGTGGCGGTCTCGATCAGCTGCAGGTCGCGGACGACCAGCCACTTCAGGTGCGCCAGGGCCAGCCGCTGCATGCGCCCGCCCGCTGACCCGACGGCCGGGTTCTGGCCGAGCACGAAGAAGCCGGCGACCTCGTCATCCAGCATCGCCGTCATCGTCTGGTAGGTGCCGTGGGGCCCGGAGAGCCGGGGCAGGTAGTCGTAGGCCCAGTCGTTGTCCTCGCGTGCCGCGTCCCCCCACCAGGCCTTCAGCAGGCTGACGGTGTAGGCGGGGGCCTCCGACCAGTAGCCCTTCGCGTTGACCGACGTGATCGCGTCGAGGTAGTCGGCCAGGGTGTCGTGGTGCCCGACGACGGGCATCGGCAGGTAGCCGGGCAGCAGGTTGTACAGCGTCGGGATGTCCGTCGAGCCCTGGATCGAGGCGTGGCCGCGCAGCGCCATGATGCCGCCGCCCGGGCGTCCCATGTTGCCCAGCAGCAGCTGCAGGATCGAGGCGGCCCGGATGTTCTGGGCGCCCTCGGTGTGCTGCGTCCAGCCGACCGCGTAGCAGAAGGCGGTGGTCCGGTCCCGCCCGGAGTTCTGCGTGACCGAGTCGGCGAGGTAGGCGAAGTCGTCGGCGCTGATGCCGCAGACCTCCTCGACCAACTCGGGGGTGTAGCGCTGGAAGTGGCCCTTGAGCAGCTGGAACACGCACCGGGGGTCGGTCAGGGTGGGGTCGGTCATCGGGCGCGGGGTGTCCAGGGGCGGGCCGCCGGAGCCGTAGCGGTCACCCGCGGCGGCGTCCGAGAGGTCGTCGCCCTCGGTGGCCTCCTCCCCGCCGTCGGACGCGGTGGGCCGTGGCGTGGCGTAGGCCCAGCTGGCGAGGTCGTAGGCCCCCTTCTCCTCGTCCCAGCCGCTGAAGAACCCGTCCAGGTCCTCGGTGTCGAGGAAGTCCTCGTCGATCAGCACCGACGCGTTGGTGTAGGCCACCACGTACTCGCGGAACCACAGGTCGTTCGTGAGCACGTGGTTGATGAGCGCGCCCAGCAGGACGATGTCGCTGCCGACCCGGATCGGGATGTGCCGGTCGGCCTGCGCAGAGGTACGCGTGAACCGCGGGTCGACGTGGATCACCCGGGCGCCGCGCAGCTTCGCCTCGGTGACCCACTGGAAGCCGACGGGGTGGCACTCGGCCATGTTGGCACCCTGGATGACGATGCAGTCGGCGTTCGCCAGGTCCTGCACGGTCTGCGTGGCTCCACCACGACCGAACGAGGCCCCCAGACTGGGAACCGTGGCGGAGTGTCAAATACGGGCCTGGTTCTCGATCTGGATCGCCCCCAGCGCGGTGAACAGCTTCTTGATGAGGTAGTTCTCCTCGTTGTCGAGGGTCGCGCCCCCGAGGGAGGCGATCCCCATCGTGCGGCGCAGGGGGCGCTGCTGGTCGTCGACGTCCTGCCAGTGGGCCCGGCGGTCGCGCACCACCCGGTCGGCGATCATGTCGATCGCCTCGTCGGGGTCGAGGTGCTCCCAGTCGGTGCCGTGCGGGCGTCGGTGGAGCACCTTCGTCAGGCGGGTGGGCGAGTTGACGAGCGACTCGGACGCCGCGCCCTTGGGGCACAGCCGGCCGCGGCTGATCGGTGAGTCGAGGTCTCCCTCGATCTGGATCACCTTCTCGTCGCGGACGAAGACGCGCTGGCCGCAGCCCACCGCGCAATAGGGGCACACGCTGCGGGCGACGCGGTCGGCGTCCGCCAGTCGGTGGGTGGTCCCGCGCGTGGTGGGGCTGGTGACCGCCGGGCCGCGGCCGAGCAGGTCGCCGGTGGTGGCCTGCCGGGGCACCGGCCAGCCGAGGAACGTGGACACGGGGTGGCGCACGGCGTGGGCGGCCCTGTTCGTCAGGTCGCCGACGACCCTGCGCACCTCTGCCATGCCGCACCTCCTCGGGTGCCGTCGCGTGGCCCCACCCTAGACAATCCCGGTGCGCCGCACGAGGGTTTCGGCGGGTCGGGGCTCAGCGGAGGCGGATTCCCCAGATCTTCGCGTCATAGGACGCCACGACCAGCATGTCGCCGAACACGGCGGGGGTGGCCTCGACGTTCTTGCCCAGGGTGACGGTGGAGATGTCCTCGCCTGTCTGGGGGTCGAACAGGTGCATCACGCCGTCGGAGTCGGCCAGCACGCCGTAGGGGCGTCCGTCGGTGGAGGTGACCAGCGTCGGCGAGCTCCATGAGTAGTTGCCCAGGTGGCGCCGCCACACGACCTCGCCGGTGGCCTTGTCGAGCGCGATGAGGTCGCCCTCGCGCGGCGCGGTGGTGCGGGAGACGTTGAAGATCACCAGGTCGGCGATCGCACCCTTGCCGAGCACCGGGGTGGCCAGGACGCCGCCGTTGATGCCGGTGTAGTAGGCGGGGATGTCGTACTGCCACACCTGCTTGCCGGTCATGGCGTCGATCTTGCGGATGTTGGTGACCAGGTCGCCGGTGGCCTGCTTGCGGGCGTCGACCTCGTTGCCCGTGTACAGGAACACGCCCTCGGCGGTCTCCTCGAGCACCAGCGAGGCGTCGGTGTCGTCCTCGACCTCGCGCATCCAGAGCATCTCGAGGGTGGTGGCGTCCCAGCTGAAGAGCTTGCCCTCGTTGTCGGCGGCGAACATCAGGTTGCGGTAGGCGACCGCGGAGTTCTCGATGCCGTACTTCTCGTTGCCGGGCGCGGTGTAGCGCAGGCGGGTCACCTCGGGGTCGACCGCGACCTGCTTCGCCTCGGCGTCGTAGGAGGAGTTCAGCTTGACCTTGTAGATGAGCCCGTTCTCGGCGGGTGCGATGAGGGTGTCGGTGTCGGCGTCGACCAGCGCCGAGGAGTCGAACGCCCCCCAGTCCTGGCGGGGCGCGGCGGGGTCGAGGCCGGCGATGTGCCAGACCTCCTTGTTCTGGATCAGGTCGAACACGCGGTAGCGCCACGGGCCGATCGTGCCGTTGGTGTCGTTGAGGCCCTGCCCGGCGTACAGCAGCGGGTACCCGCGGGGGTCCACGGACGCCGTGCCCTTGAATCCCCAGCCCACCTCGATGGCCGGCTTCGTCGGCTCGCCGGTGCGCAGGTCGAGGCGGTGGATCTTGCCCTCGAAGACGGGGTAGATGACCTCGACGAAGTTGTCGTCGTCGACGTACTGGGCGTCCAGGCCCATGGCGACCTTGGTCTCGCGCGGCCACTGGACGAGCAGGGGCTGGCCGGTCCAGCCGGCGCCGGGCCAGTAGGAGCCCTCGCCGCGAATCTCGCCGATGTCCCGGCTCCACTCGACGGTGAGTTCCTGGTCGGAGACCTGCGCGGTGCCCCAGGCGCCGCCCGTGCGGTGGTTGTTGCCCCGGAACGTCAGGACGCCCGGGACCTGGTTGTAGGTCTCGGGGTCGCCGAAGGTGACCTGTTCGCGGCCGCGGTACGCGGTGGGTTCGCCCTGGTCGTCGACCACCGACCACGAGAAGGTGCCGGCGGAATCGGTCATGTTGCGCTCGAAGACGTTCTCCTCGCCCGTGCCGCGCGGGGCGATGTAGCCCGGCAGCTCGGTGAGCCGGAGGGGGGCGGGCGCGGCGTCCGGCGTCCGGGCCTGAACGGTGGCGGAGGTGGGCTTGTTCGGGCGTTCGCCCGTGCGGACGGTCTCGGTCGAGCAGGCGGCGACGCTGACGAGGGCGGCCAGCGCGAGCCCCGCGGCGGCCAGTCGGCCGGCGTGCACCATTCTCGTCTCCTCCACGTCCTGGGGTCGGGCGTGGCCCAGCCTACTCGCGGGGTGGAGCGGATTCGGGCAAGCGCGCGGGTACCGAAATGTGAGACGGCATTTGTCAGGGAATGAATTGTTCGTCTACGGTTCAACCATCTGATCAAAGGGCCCCGGCCCACCAGGCAAGGAAATCCTCCTCCATGACCCGACACGCGGACTCCCGCCAGCCCCACACCGCACGCCTCGCGTGCGGCATGTGTGTCGCTGCCTGTCCGTGTTGTTGTCGCGCCTGACGCACACCGCATGAGCCGTCCCCGACGGCCTCGGTACCCCGGACGCCCCGCGTCCACTGCGCGCTGATCCCGCGTTCCCCCCCCGCACTCCCTGAATCCCGCGAATTCATGCACCTGCATTCTGCGTGCATTTTCGCCTGCCATTTTCCGGCACCTTTCTCGTATTCGTGCACCCTTTTCCACCCTGAGGAGAAATCATGATCTTCACCGGACTCCTGCTGGGCATCGCGCTCGGCTTCGTCTTCCAACGCGGACGCTTCTGCGTCACCGGCGCCTTCCGCGACGTGTGGCTCTCGGGCTCCACCCGCTGGCTCACCGCCTTCGGTCTGGCCATCGCCGTGCAGGCCGTCATCGTCCACTTCCTGCTCGGCGGCGGGCTCGCCACCGCGAACGTCCCGCCCATCGCGTGGCTCGGTGTCATCGGCGGCTCGTTCCTGTTCGGCATCGGCATCGTGCTCGCCGGCGGCTGCGCCACCGGCACCTACTACCGCTCGGGCGAGGGCCTCATCGGCTCCTGGATCGCGCTGGTCTTCTACGCCCTGCTCGCCTCGGTGATGAAGTACGGCGCGCTCAAGCCCCTCAACGACGCCGTCCGCGCGGACAAGTCCGAGCTCACGACGATCCACGGCTCGCTGGGGATCAGCCCGTGGTTCCTCGTCGCCGTGCTCGTCGGCGTGGTCGCCTGGTCGCTGACCCGCCAGCGCAACCAGCGCGTCGCCACGCTCGCTTCCTCCGGGACGCGCACCGGCCTGGCCCACCTCCTGTTCGAGAAGCCGTGGAGCCCCAACGCGACCGCCGTCGTCGTGGGCGTCCTGGCCGCCCTGGCCTTCCCGCTGAGCAACGCCACCGGCCGCAACGCCGGCCTGGGCATCACCACCCCGTCGGCCAATATCGTGGACTTCCTCGCGACCGGCAACGCCGAGCGCATCGACTGGGGCGTCCTGTTCGTCCTCGGACTCATCCCGGGCTCGTACATCGCGGCCAAGCTGTCGGGCGAGTTCCGCCTTCGCGCCCCCGACGCCCGCACCGCCGTCCGCGCCATCGCCGGCGGCTCGATCATGGGCATCGGCGCCGCCATCGCGGGGGGTTGCACCATCGGCAACGCCCTCGTGCAGACCGCCCTGTTCGGTTACCAGGGCTGGGTCGCCTTCCTGTTCACCTTCCTCGGTGTCGGCGTGGCCGCCCGCTTCTTCATCCAGACCCACCGTCGCGAGGGCGCCGCCCCCGTGCTCGTGCCGCAGCCCGCGGCGTCCCGTTGAGAAAGGAATCAACCATGGGATTCTTCGACCGCTTCCGCGCCCCCGCCACCAACCTCGTCACGTCGCCCGTGAGCCCCGACGTGGACGCCGTGACCCCCGTCGCCACCCTCGAGGGCGGACGCCGCTACCAGCTCAACACGCTGGGGCAGGTGTGCCCGTTCCCGCTGGTGGAGGCCAAGCAGGCCATCAAGGGCCTCGAGCCCGGTGACGAGCTCGTCATCGACTTCGACTGCACCCAGGCCACCGACTCGATCCCGCACTGGGCCGCCGCCGCCGGCTACCCCGTGACCAACTTCGAGCAGGTGGGCGACGCCTCCTGGACGATCACCGTCCAGAAGGCCTGAACCCGGCGCCGCCCCCCACCCCCAGCACCCCGACCTGGGAGGGCGTCCGGTCGGCGCGAGCCACGCGCCGGGCGGACGCCCTCCCCAACACCCCGAACCACTCGCACAGCACCACAGACAGGAACCCTCCCATGACGAACTACTTCTCCGACGCCACCGCCCTCATCGGCCGCACCCCGCTGGTGCGCATCAACCGCCTCTTCGGCGACGCGAAGGCCGACGTCTACGCCAAGCTCGAGTTCTACAACCCCGCCAACTCCGTCAAGGACCGCATCGGCGTCGCGATCGTGGACGCCGCCGAGGCCTCCGGGGAGCTGAAGCCTGGCGGCACGATCGTCGAGGGCACCTCCGGCAACACCGGCATCGCGCTGGCCTTCGTGGGGGCCGCCCGTGGTTACAAGGTCGTGCTGGCGATGCCCGAGACCATGTCGAAGGAGCGCCGGGCCCTCCTGCGCGCCTTCGGCGCCGAGCTCGTGCTCACGCCCGGCCCCGACGGCATGCGCGGGGCGGTCGCCAAGGCCGAGGAGTTGGCGTCCTCGATCGACGGGGCCGTGCTCGCCCGCCAGTTCGCGAACCCGGCCAACGTGAAGGTGCACCGCGAGACCACCGCCGAGGAGATCTGGGCCGACACCGATGGCGCGATCGACATCGTGGTCGCCGGCATCGGCACCGGCGGCACCATCACCGGTGTGGGCCAGGTGCTCAAGGAGCGCAAGCCCGAGGTGCGCATCGTCGCGGTCGAGCCGAAGGAGTCGGCGATCCTGTCCGGCGGCCAGCCGGGTCCGCACAAGATCCAGGGCATCGGGGCGAACTTCATCCCCGAGATCCTCGACCGCTCGGTCATCGACGAGGTGCTGCCGCAGGACTCCGACACGGCCATCGAGTTCGCCCGCCGAGCGGCGCGCGAGGAGGGCCTGCTCGTGGGCATCTCGTCCGGGGCCGCCCTGGCCGCCGCCGGTGAGGTCGCCGCCCGCGAGGAGAACGCGGGCAAGACCATCGTCGTCGTGATCCCCAGCTTCGGCGAGCGCTACCTGTCCTCGGTCCTCTACGCCGACCTGCTCGACTGACCACCTCCCACCCCCTCGGTGTGCACTTCGAGGCGGCGTTTCTATCGCTCCAGCGATAGAA
>DUOQ01000079.1 GCA_012838755.1 Propionibacterium sp.
CAGGAGGCCGGGGGCGCGATGGTGGGGGCGGATGGGGTCACACCGCCTCGTCGAGTGCCTCCTCCTCACTAACGAAGTTCGTGCCCGTGCCCTCGGGCAGCATCTTGCGCAGCGGGGGGTAGAGGACGATGGTCAGCACCAGCGACACCATGAACCCGAGCGGCATGATGCCGGTCGCGATCAGGATGATGCCGGTGATGGCACCGATGTGCAGAGCAATGACGCCGGCCCAGTTCCACTGCTCGACGCGGTGGGTGGTGCTGTCGTAGTGCTGCTTGCGCACCAGGTAGTAGTCGGCGATGATCACGCCGACGAGGGACAGGGTGATGCACCCGAGGTATCCCAGCCACGCGGAGAACTGGCCGAGGATGCCGGCGGCGATCATCAGCAGGGCGATGATGTTGCCGAGGACCACCATGAAGGCACGACCGGGCTTCTTGCCGAACAGCGAGTCCACGAGGTTGACCAGCGCCAGCGAACCGGCGTAGGCGTTGACACCCTGGGCCTTGGCCTGGGTGGCGTAGATCGTGATGAAGCCGACCCAGCCGGCGAGCACCACGAAGAACGCACCCGTGTTGCCCATGGCGAACCCACCCGCCGCCTCGGCCGCTTGGGCCGGGGTCATGCCGGTGTTGCGAGCCATCAGGTAGTCGATGACAGCGGGCATTCCGCCGACGACGACCAGCGAACCCAGGACCAGCATGAGGATGTTCTGCGTGATGGGACCGGCCATGGAGAGGATGGTCACGTCACGTCGAGTCCGGGCGTACCGGGCGAAGTCGGTGGTGACCAGCGCGATCGTGCCACCGGTTGCTCCCATCAGAGCGAAGGCGGCCTCGAACTTCGGCCACGCCCCACCCGGCACGACGCCGGGCATCGTCATGACCTCTACGAGGCTCGCCCCACGCTGGATGAAGATCTCGTACAGCATGTACAACGTGACGGCGATCGTGACAATGACCAGGATCAGCGAAGCCCGCAGGATGAGCTGCAGCCCGAAGATGGCCAGGGCGATCCACAGGAGGGTGAGGATGCCGTAGATCACGATCTTCGTGACCCACGTGTCCTCGAGGCCGAACATGAGCAGCGTGCCCTCGTAGAGGAGCGCGCTCTCCAGGGCGAGGAAGCCCAGGATCATGAAGGCGAAGATCGCTGCGCCGATCGAGCTGCCCTTCAGGCCGAGGCCGAAGAAGCGGGACGTGACCGTGCTGGACACCCCGGTGTTCCAGGCGATCCGGCCCAGCAGCCAGGACAGGATGAAGCCCATCACGCCGACGGCGATGCCGGCGATGAGGCCCCAGGTGAACCCCGCCAGGATGACGGCGTAGCCGGCGATGGCGAAGATGACGAGGGCGGTGGCCACACCGACGGTGCTGATGGCCAGTTGGTGCCCGTTGCGACGTTGCTCGGGCGGGACGCTGACGAGGGCATTGTCCTCGGCAGCTTCGGCCATGGTGAGACGACCGGGTTCGGTCATGAGATTCTCCCTTGGTTTCTGGTGAGTGCGAGTGGTCAGAGACCGCGGAGGGCTTCCGTGGCTTCGGGGTCGATGGTTCCGTCGCGACGGACGGCCACCTTGTAGGTGTCGCGGGCGACCGGGATGCTCACGATGCCGGCCTCGACGTCCGCGCGGACGGCCTCGGGGTCACGGCGCTTCGGGTCGCCCCAGCCGCCACCACCGCCGGCGTTGACGATGAAGCGGTCACCCTTGCGGACGGTGACGAACGAGTTCGGGTGGAAGAAGTCCTCGTCGCCGTCGTTGCTCAGGATCCAGTGGCGGTTCGGCTGGCCGGGGTGGCCACCCGCCCGCCCAGCTGCCGCGGTCTCCGTCAGGGAACCCGCACCCCAGGCCACGCAGCGGATGTTGTCCGCGAGCAGCTCGAAGTCGGCCATGATGCCCAGCCCGCCACGGAACTCGCCCGCACCGCCGCTGTCCGGCTGGTAGCGGTACTCATGCAGGAGGAAGGGCGTCGACAGCTCGAACATCTCGGGGCAGGTCGCGCGCATGCCGCCGAGCGACACGCATGAGCCGAGGGTGTCGTAGCCATCGGCGGTCGGGGTGGCGCCCGAGCCACCGCGCACGATGGTGTGCATCTCGCCGTACATGCGCCCGGTCTGCGGGTTGAAACCGGCGGTGTTCGGGATGAACATCCGGCTCCATCCGGCGGGAACCCGGTCGCCCAGCGCCTTGCCGAGGGCCTGGGTCGTCGCCTCGACGATGGCCTCCACGCCGGCGGTGGTGCACAGCACCACGGGGGCGGGCGGGAGCGGGTTGGCGACGCAGCCCGGACGTGCGGTCACGTGGATGGGTGCGGAGACTCCGGAGTCCGAGTGGGGCATGTCGGGGTCCAGGCACATGTACATGGCGAGGGAGATCGCCGACGCCGTGTTCGACATGGGCGAGTTGACGTAGCCGGCCACCTGGTTGTCGGAGCCCGAGAGGTCGAAGAAGATGTCGTCGCCCTTGACGGTGCACTTCACATGGAAGCGGACCGGACGCTGGCTGAGGCCGTCGTTATCGGTGATGGAGTGGCCCTCGTACACGCCGTCGGGGATCTCACGGATGGCGTCCCGCATCGTCGCCTCGGAGGAAGAGAGGATCTCGTCGATGACAGCCATCATCGTGTCGAGGCCCTGCTTGTCGCACAGCGTGCGCAGCAGGCGGTCGCCGACATTCACGGCACCGATCATCGACTGGAAGTCGGCCTCGACGATGTCGGGCATCGTGAGCTGGTTGCGGAACATGTTCCACAGGTCGTGGTTGAGCTCGTTGTTGGCGTAGATGCGGGTCGGGCCGAAGTGGATGCCCTCGTCGCGGACGCTCTCCGACAGCGGGTTGTAGCCGACGACACCCTTGCCACCGATGTCGATCATGTGGGCCTTGGACACGGTCCAGAAGGCGTGCTTGCCGTCCACGAAGACGGGGCGTGCGATCGTCAGGTCGGGGCCGTGGTTGTTGCCCTGGTAGGGGTCGTTGAGCATGTAGATGTCGCCCTCCTGCAGCGAGTCGCCGAAGACCTTCGCGAACTCCTCCATCGCCCACGGTGTGGCGTCGACGAGGATCGGGATGTAGGAGGTCTGGGCGATCTTGTTGCCGCGCGCGTCGAAGATCGCGGTGACGAAGTCACGTGCCTCCGAGAAGATCGGCGAGCGGGCGGTCCGCAGCATGGTCTGGCCCATCTCCTTGGTGATGTGGTCCAGGCGGTTGCGGATGACGGAGGTCAGGATCGAGTCGGGCTTGGTGAGGGTCATGGTGTCACTTCCTTGTGCGATGGTGGCGTTCACTTGCGCCCGACGAGGGCGATGGCGTCATCGAGGGCGATGTCCGAGCGGTGCATCACGTAGTTGTCGCGAGCGTCACAGGTGAGCACGTAGTCCTCGGGGACGACGATGGTCGTGGTGGGCTGCTCGACGATGGCGGGACCGTTGACCACGTTGCCGTGGCTGAGGGCCAGACCGTCGTACACCGGGGCGTCGACCTCGGTGCCGTCGAACCACGCCCTGCGATGGCCGGTCAGCGCGCCCTCGGGTACGTCGGCGCCGGTGTCCGGGGTGTTAACCGGCTTCGGCTTGGCCTCGAGGCCCACGGCGTGGACGCGGAGGTTCATGACCTCGACCGGGCTGTTGCGCACGGAGTAGCCGTAGAGCGCCTCGTGCCGGTCGTGGAACGCCTGGGTCAGGCCCTCGACGGTCACGTCGTGGTCGGGGGACTTGGTCTCGACCTCGTTGAACTGGCCGGGGTAGCGCACGTCGGCGGACACGGTGTAGCGGTGGTCCTCCTCCGGCACGTCCTCCTCGACCAGGGTCTGGCGGGCGAGCTCGATCATCTCGTCGACGACGGTGTTCGCCTCCTTGACCGACTTCTCGTTCAGGGCGCGGGGGAACGAACGGACGTAGTCGTGCTTGATGTCCGAGATCGCCATGCCCGAGGCGCAGAACACCGAGGACTCGCGCGGGATCAGGATGAGCGGGGCCTCGAGCTCGCGGCAGATCGGGGCTGCGTGGAGGGGGCCCGCGCCGCCGGCGGCGATGATCGCGAACTCACGCGGGTCGTGCCCACGCTGCACGGTGATCGCACGCACGGCGTCCGCCATGGACGCGTTGACCACGCGGTACATGCCCTGGGCGGCCTCGATGACGGAGATGCCGAGGGGCTCGGCGATCTTCTCGCGGATGGCGCGCTGGGCGGCCTCCATGTCCAGTGGGAACTGGCCGCCGGCGAAGCCCACGGGGTCCAGGTAGCCGAGCACGAGGTCGGCGTCGGTCGTGGTGGGGTTCTCGCCGCCGCGGCCGTAGCAGGCGGGACCGGGCTCGGAACCTGCAGACTGCGGGCCCATGGTGAGGATGCCGTTGCGCACCCGGCCGATCGAACCGCCGCCGGCGCCGATGGTGTGGATGTCCAGCACCGGGAGGGCGACGCGGTGGCCCTTGATCTCGGAGTCGTTCGTGGTGATCGCCTTGCCGTTCTCGATCATCGCCACGTCGAAGCTCGTGCCGCCCATGTCGACGGTGATGAGGTGGTCGAGTCCGTGCTGGCGGGCGTGGTGCAGGCCAGCCTCGGGGCCGCCGGCAGGGCCGGACAGCAGCGTGTTGACGGCGTAGCGCATCATCAGCTGCGGCGGCATGACGCCACCGTTGGACTGCACGATGAACAAGCGGCCGGTGTAGCCGATGTCCTCGAGGCGGGCGCTCAGGTCAGTCAGGTAGCGCGACAGGATCGGGCCGATGTAGGCGTTCAGGGCCACGGTGGAGCCACGCTCGTAGATGCGGATCTGCGGGACCACGTCGGAGGAGATGGAGACGTAGGCCTCGGGCATGACCTCGCCCAGGATCTCGGCGACCCGCTGCTCGTGCTTCGGGTTCGCGAAGGACCACATCAAGTTGACCGCGATCGCCTCGTACGCCGGCTCGGCGGTGCGCATCTTGATGGCCATCGCACGGACCTGGTGCTCGTCCAGCTTGGTGATGACCTTGCCGTTCTGGTCGATGCGCTCGTTGATCTCGTAGATGTCCTGGCGCTTGATCAGGGGGTCGGGTGCCGGGGTGGTGTAGTCGTACTGGTTGCCGGTCTTGACGCCGCGGCGCATGAGCGGGATGTCGCGGAAGCCGGCGGTCGTCACCAGCGCGGTGCGGGCGCCGTTGCCGGTCAGTGTGGCGTTCGTGGTGATCGTGGTGCCGTGCATGATGTGGGTCACGTCTCCGAGGAACTCGTCGAGCTTCTGGCCCTTGGCTGCGGCGATGTCGTTGATGCCGTTGAAGAACCCCTTCGCGGGAGCGTGGGGGGTGCTCGGCGTCTTGAAAATCTCACCGCGGCCGTTCTCGTCCACGAGGTACAGGTCGGTGAATGTGCCTCCGACGTCGATGCCCAAGCGGTACTTCACAGTGTCTCCTAATGGTTCGTTGCCGTTCTCATGAGGCCCCTCGTTGGGCCCTGTTTGCTGGCGGAGCAAGTCCTTGTTGGCGACCTGGTCAAAGGTGGCCGATGCTCAAGTTAATTTGCGGAGGGGCGCGGGTTCGATCCGCTGAGCGCGAGGTTCATCCACCTAGCGCTGACCTTCCGCGCAGAGGGGACAGATCCTCTCCCGATGCATTGAGAAGACAGGCACATTGCTGTGAGCATATGGCTACAAGACATACCCCTGCGGGCCCAGTGTCGGGCCCAGGAAGGAGAGTGCACCATGCCTCGCATCCTCAATGTCGTCCCGGTCCCGGTGCCCGAGGAGGCGCTCCGCGTGTTCGAGTCCCAGATGGACCCGGCCGTGTTCCACCCCGAGACCACCAACGTGTTCACGGCCCCCTCGGGAGGGGCGCGGGTCATCGACAGCCCGTACGAGACCACCCTTGCGGACGCCTACGTCCTGGGGGCCGCCGCGCGCGCACAGGAGGAGGGGTATGACGCGGTGGCCATCAACTCCATGAGCGACTCCGCCCTGCCTGCCCTCCGCTCGCGTCTCGACATCCCCGTGGTGGGGACGGCCCAGGCCGCGATCCTCACGGCCTGCCTGCTGGCCGACCGCTTCTCGGTGGTCACGATGTGGCGCCGCTGGCACATGCTCTACCACAAGGCGGCCGCGCTGCAGGGGGTGTCGCACCGACTCGCCTCCGTGCGCGACATCGACATGCGGCCGGACGCCTCGGAACTGCTCGCCGGCAAGGAGGACGCCGCCTTCCCGCTCCTGGAGCGTGAGGCGCGGCGTGCCATCGACGAGGACGGCGCCGAGCTGATCATCCTCGGCTCGACGACCATGCACCAGTCGTACGCCTACCTCTCCGAGCGCCTCGAGGTGCCGGTCCTCAACCCCGGCGTATTGTCCGCCAAGCTGGCGGAGATGCTCGCCCAGCTCGGCCTGAGCCACAGCAAGGTGACCTGGCCGTCGCCGGAGTCCCCGCAGGACGGGCTGTTCCGATGACCGCCCAGTTCCGGGAGCACATGGCCAAGGTGCCCACGAGCGTCGTCGTCGCCGCCTCGCTGGAGGGTGGCAAGCCGATCGGCATGGTCGTGGGGACGTTCACCTCGGTGTCGCTGGTCCCGCCCATGGTGGGGTTCCTCGGCGACCTCGGGTCCTCCACGGTGCCCCGTCTGGTGAGCTCCGGGCGGATCTCGTTCAGCGTGCTCGCCAGCGACGCGTTCCCGGCGGTGACGAACGCCTTCAGGCGGCCGGTGCACGAGCGGTTCGAGGACATCGAGTGGGAGGCCTCGTCGACGGGTCTGCCCCGGGTCAAGCCCGCCGTCCTGCACGTCGAGGGTCCCGTGATCGGGACGGCCTCGGCGGGGGATCACCAGATCGTCCGTGTCTACCCGGAGGACATCGACGTGGGCGACGGGGAGTCACCGCTCGTCTTCTGGGGCGGTCGGATGATGGGAGTGGGTGAGGCGACGGCACTCAGCAACCCGGTCTGGCAGCTCGGGCGAGTCAATGACAAGACAGGCCGTTGACACGGCCAAGGAACCCACTCCACACTACTTAACAACATGTCTTGCAGTCATATGTCCAGACGCTGGTGTCGGGACGGCAGCATCACCCAGAAACGAACCCAGGAGGATTCATGAAGTTCAGTTACCTCACGCTCGGCGAGAACCGCTGGCCGGGCTTCAAGCGCGATGACGTCAAGTACTACGACGACTACCTCAAGCTCGCCCGCGAGCTCGACAAGCTCGACTACATGACGCTGTGGACCGGCGAGCACCACTTCGCCCACGTCGCCGCCGTCAGCTCCCCGACCGTGTTGCTCTCGGCCATCGCCGCCCAGACGGAGCGCATCCGTCTTGCCACCGCGGTGAACGTGCTGCCCTTCCACCACCCCGTGCGCTACGCCGAGGACCTGGCGACGCTCGACGTGATCTCCGGCGGGCGCGCCCAGATCGGCGCCGGTGTCGGCTATGCCAAGGGCGAGTTCGACGGTTTCGAGATCGACATGTCGGAAGCGCGTCGCCGCACTCGCGAGGTACTCACCATCGCGCGCTCGGCTCTCGACACGGGCAAGTTCGGCGTGTCGGGTGAGTTCTTCAAGACGCTGCCCCATCTGGAGCTGGTGCCCGCCCCGATCCAGCAGCCGTTCCCCACCTACGTGGCCCTGTCCGGCTCGTGGGAGACCGTCGAGTGGGCCGCGCAGAACAACCACAACCTGATCACCGGCAGCCAGTCGCCCGCCACGACCAAGAAGTCGCTGCCGAAGACGATCCAGGTGTTCCAGGAGATCCGCCAGGACGCCGGCCACGAGATCGGCAAGGTCGCGGTGCCCTTCTTCACCCTCTGCTCGACCGACGAGGACAGGATCGAGCGGGAGTTCGAGCGCATGGTCGACTACTGGCGCCATCTCTCCGAGGACCTCGATGCGACGCTCCCGCCGCACCTGGCGTACTGGGCCGACCTCAAGGAGACCTTCGCCGGTCTGACCGTCGAGCAGCTGCACAACCGCCAGACGGCGTTCGGCCGCCCCGAGAAGCTGATCGAGCTGTTCCTCAACGTGGCCGCCTCCGGTGTGGACGAGATCTGCATCGAGTCCTTCTACGGCCCGCAGGACATCGACGAGGCGATCGAGAACGCGAAGTTCCTGCGCGAAGAGGTCATCCCCTACGTCGATGAGCGCTTCGGCGGCCCGAAGTACGGCTGGGACCCGCAGCAGCGCAAGATCGTGCTGCAGAAGGACGCCACCAACAAGAAGGACGGCATCGAGATCCCCGAGCCTCCTGCGGTCGAGGACTGATCCTTCCCTCTCGAACCGAGTGGTTGCCCGCCGTGTTGCGGGCAACCACTCGCCCCCTCCGATCCGGTCCCCGCCCCGTCCGGGCACGTCAACCGCCCTTCCCACGGGCGGCCGGCTCCGCATAAACTCCGCACCCAGACTCCGCACATCACGTTCATCCTTGGGGCGACGACGCCCCCCACTCGATAGGACTCACGAATGCACAAGTCCCGCAAGACCCTTCTTGCCGTCCTTGCCGCCGGCGCGCTGGCCCTCTCCGCCTGCAGTGGCGGCGTCGTCCAGCAGGGCGGCAGTGGGGGCGGTGACGGCGACGTCATCGAGCTCACCGTCGCCTCGATGCAGCCGGCCGGCACGCCCAACCACGAGCCCGTCCGCTGGATCCTCGACACCATCGAGGAGCGCAGCGACAAGGTGAAGTTCAACCGGACCGCGCCCGAGGCCCTCTGCCCGGCCGCCGAGATCGTGAACTGCGTCGTCGACGGACGTGCCGACCTCGGCACCGCCGTGACCAGCTACACCCCGCAGCTGTTCCCCGACGACGGCCTCGTCGGCATCCCCTACCAGGCGCAGGACTCGCAGGCGATCACCGCGGCGCTCCACGAGCTGGCCACCAACGACCCGCAGGTCTCCGCGCTCTACGAGAAGAACGGCCTCAAGCAACTCATCAACTGGACCGCGGGCCGCATGTGGGTCGGGACCAAGCAGCCGGTCGAGAAGGTCAGCGACTTGGCCGGCCTGCCGATCCGCGCCACCGGGGCCGGGCCGCAGGCCCTCATCCAGGCCGCCGGGGCCAACCCGGTGGCCCTGCCCACTCCCGAGGTGTACGAGTCGCTCGAGCGCAACGTCATCCAGGGCGCCGGCTACTCGATGGACGGTGTCGTGAACTACAAGTTCATGGAGCAGCTCGAGTACTGGACCGACCTGGGCTCGGGCCACTACACCACCTTCGCCTTCTGGATGAACCCGGCCAAGTACGAGGGTCTGCCCGATGACGTCAAGACGGTGTTCGACGAGGTCATCGCCGAGGCCAACGCCGGGGAGTCCCTCAAGGCCTTCAACGCGCTCGTCGACGAGCAGGGCCTGTGCAAGCAGATGCAGGACGGCGGCGTCTCGCTCACGATGCTTCCCGAGGCCGAGCAGACCGCGCTCAAGGACGCCATCGGAACCAAGGTCATCGACGCCTGGAGCGACTCGGCCAGCAAGGCGGGTATCGAGGACCCGGACGCGCTGTTCGACCGCTACGTCGAGCTCATCGAGTCCGGCTCCAACAGCGGCATCGCCGACACCGGCGCCGCATGCATGGACGCCTTCACGAACTGATGGTCGAGAAGGCACTGAAGGGGTGGGCGAGGGCCTTCGCGATCCTCGCCGCCCTGGGCGTGGTCGTCATGCTGTGGGCGATCGTTGCCGACGTGGGTGTGCGCAACATCACCCGTGGCAGTCTCCCCGGCATGGTTGAGATCGGCGAGACGATGGTCGTGGTGGTCATCTTCCTCGGCATGATGCAGGCCGGAGTCTCCGGTGAGCACATCACCATCACGCTGCTGACCAGTCGGCTCTCGACGAAGGTGCGACGCACGCTCCAGACCTTCGCCTGGATCGTCAGCGCCATCATCCTGGGCTGGATGACGTGGGCGACCACGCTGCGCGCCGTGTCCTCCTTCGAGGGGCAGGAGAGCCGCTTCGGCATCCTGAGCTGGCCCATCTGGCCGGCCCGCATCGTGATCGCCGTGGGGATCGTGTCGATGCTGTTCGCCGCCATCTGGAACGTCGTACGACTGCTCCGCGGGCGTCCGCCCATGGGTGAGGCCGCCCACAGCATCGAGGCCCAGATCGAGCACGAGCTGAGGGCTGCCTCATGACCGTCACCATGCTCGTCCTGTTGATCCTCCTGTTGGTCCTGGTCCTGCTCATGCTCGAGGTGCCCGTCGCCTTCGCGCTGGGCCTGTCCGGCGCGCTGGGCCTCATGCTGCTGCACGGCAGCGACTACGCGACGAATGCCATGGGGGGCATCCCGTTCACGTCGACGGCCAGCTACTCGCTCAGCATCGTGCCGATGTTCATCCTGATGGGGGTCTTCGCCGTCCGGGCCAAGGTCGCCTCGTCGGTGTACGCCTTCGCCAACTTCGTGGCGCGTCGCCTCCCCGGTGGGGTGGGCGTGGCCACCGTCATGGCGTGTGCCGGCTTCGCCGCCGTGTCGGGCTCCAGCGTGGGGACGGCCGCGGTCATGTCGAAGCTGTCGATCAGCGAGATGCGACGCTACGGCTACCCCGACCACCTGTCCGCTGGTCTGGTCGCGATCGCCGGGACCCTCGGCATCATGATTCCGCCCAGCATCATGCTCGTCCTGTACGCGATCCTGACCCAGGAGTCGGTCGCCAAGGTGCTGGCCGCGGGCATCGTCCCCGGCATCCTGTCCGCCATCGCGTTCAGCCTGTACATCATCCTCGCGGCTCGGAAGTACATCCCCCAGCAGGGGGCACCCCAGGACCTGAGGGCTGCCGTGGCTGCCCAGGCCGTGGCGGGCTCCGGCCCGGCCGCCTCCTCCGGTGGCTCCACCGCCGCTCCCGCCGGGATCGAGGTCGAGCAGGTGACGCGTGCGCGTGACCTGCCGTTCCGCGGGATCCTCTACATGGGCCTGCTGTTCGTCATCGTGATGGGCGGCATGTACTCCGGCATCGTGACCGCAACGGAGTCGGCGGCGCTCGGTGCCCTGGCGGCGTTCATCATGATGCTCATTGAGCAACGCGACAGCGGGCTCAAGGGCATCTGGGAGAGCATCAAGGAAGGCCTGTCCAGCACCGCGTCCACGACGTCCATGGTGTTCACCGTCGTGATCGGGTCGGCGATCCTGTCGAACTTCCTCGTGGCCGCCCGCGTCCCGGACGCCGTGAGCAACTGGGTGCTGGGCCTCGAGATTCCGCCCATGGTCTCCCTCGCACTGCTCCTGCTGATGCTGGTTCCCCTCGGCATGGCACTGGAGTCCTACTCCATCCTGTTCATCACCGTCCCGATCCTCTATCCGGTCGCCACGCAACTGGGCTTCGACGGAGTCTGGCTGGCGATCATGGTGGTCAAGCTGATCGAGATCGGCTTGGTCACCCCGCCCGTGGGCATCAACTGCTTCGTCGTGTCCGCGAGCGGTGGCGTCCGGCTCGAGTTGGTGTTCCGCGGGGTCCTCCCGCTCGTCCTGGTCGACTTCGCCGTGCTGGTCGTCCTCTACCTGGTGCCGGGGCTGTCGCTCTGGTTGCCTTCCCTCATGCAGTAACCACCGCAGGCCTCCACGAAAGGGAGCAGTATGAAGAAGCTCGGAACCGGGGATCACGCCGTCGTCTGCCTGCACGGATGGTACGGGCATGCCGACGGGTGGGGCTACCTGCCCGAGGTGGTCGACACCGACAGCTTCACCTGGTACTTCCCCGAGATGCGGGGGTTCGGGTTGCGGCGCGGGGCGGAGGGGCCGTTCACGATGTGGCAGTACGCCAAGGACGCGCTCGCCGAGGCCGATGCCGAGGGGTTGGGCCGGTTCTCCGTGCTGGGGCACTCCATGGGCGGCAAGGCCGCGGCGGCGCTCGTCGCGCAGGCGCCCGACCGCGTGCGAGCCCTGGTCGGGCTGAGCGCGGTCTGGCCCGGTCCGGTGCCGATGGACGAGTCGTCCGAGGACCTGTTCTTCGGTGCGCCGGGCAACCCCGAGAACAGGTTCGGCATCATCGACTTCACCACCGGTGGGGTGGCCGGCCGGTCGTGGGTGGCGGGTATGGTCGCGGACTCGCTCGCGACCAGCGACGAGGCCGCGTTTGCCGGTGCGGTCGAGTCGTGGGTCCGCGACGACTACCGCGAGCAGTTCGGACGCCTCCCCGTCCCGGCCCTGTTCCTGACCGGGTCGCTCGACCCGGCCCTGAGCGCGGAAGGGGCACGACAGACCTGGCTGACCCTCGCCGACGACGCCGAGGTGCGTGAACTGCCGTGCGGCCACTACGCGACGCACGAGGCTCCGGTCGCCCTGGCCGCCGCCATCGAAGGCTTCCTCGGATCGGAGGCCGTTCAGTGACCACCATCGACACGGCAGGCGGTGGGTGCCCGTACTCGGCGCGCGCCGCTGCGTTCAACCCGTTCGAGGACGGCTACCAACAGGACCCGGGCGCCTACGTGGCCTGGGCGCGCGAGGAGGAGCCGGTCTTCTTCGCGCCCGAGATCGGCTACTGGGTGGTGACCCGGTACGAGGACGTGAAGGCGGTCTTCCGCGACAACCACACCTTCAGCCCCGCCATCGCGTTGGAGAAGATCACGCCGAACGGCCCCGAGGCCGATGCCGTGCTCGCGTCGTACGACTACGCGATGAACCGCACGCTGGTCAACGAGGACGAGCCCGACCACATGGCTCGGCGACGCGTCCTGATGGAACCGTTCACCCCCGAGGAGCTAGCGCACCACGAGCCCATGGTCCGGCGCCTGACGCGCGAGGCCGTGGACCGCTTCATCGACTCCGGCCGCGTCGACCTGGTCGACGCCATGCTCTACGAGGTCCCGCTCACCGTGGCCCTGCACTTCCTCGGCGTGCCCGAGGAGGACATGGACACGTTGCGGCGGTACTCGGTCGCACACACCGTCAACACCTGGGGCCGACCGGCGCCCGAGGAACAGGTGCGCGTCGCGCATGCGGTGGGCAGTTTCTGGGAGCATTCCGGTCGGGTGCTCCAGAAGCTCCGCAAGGACCCGTCCGGGCACGGGTGGATGCCCTACTCGATCCGCCAGCAGGAAGTCCACCCCGATGTCGTCACCGACTCCTACCTGCACTCGATGATGATGGCGGGGACCGTGGCAGCCCACGAGACCACCGCGCACGCGTCGGCGAACGCACTGCGGGCCCTGCTGTCGAACCGTGGCGTCTGGGACGCCCTCGTGGCGGACCCCACCCTCATCCCGAACGCGGTCGAGGAGTGCCTGCGCATGAGCGGGTCCGTCGCCGCCTGGCGTCGCATCCTGACTGCGGACGCCACCGTCGGCGGCGTCGACCTGCCGAAGGGAACGCGGCTGCTCCTGGTCCAGGCGTCGGCGAACCGCGACGACCGCCATTTCGACGAGCCCGATGAGTTGGACGTCCGTCGGGAGAACGCCTCGGACCACCTCACGTTCGGGTACGGCGCGCACCAGTGCATGGGCAAGAACCTGGCCCGCATGGAATTGCAGGTCTTCCTCGAGGAGTTCACCAAGAGGCTCCCGCACATGGAACTGGTGCCGGAGCAGAAGTTCACCTACGTGCCCAACACCTCGTTCCGTGGCCCCGAGCACGTCTGGGTGCAATGGGATCCGCAGCGCAACCCCGAGCGGGCAGACCCCGGCATCCTGTCCGAGGAACTGCCCATCCGGATCGGCGAGCCCTCACGCCAGACGATCTCCCGCCCGGCGCGCGTCGCGTCCGTCGAGAAGGTCGCGGACGCCGTCGTCCGGGTCCGGCTGGCCGAGGCGGGCGGCGTCCCGTTGCCCCGCTGGACGCCCGGCTCGCACATCGACCTCGAGTGCGGGGACACGGGTCTGTCGCGTCAGTACTCTTTGTGCAGCAGTCCCGACGACACGGGGGTGCTGGAGTTCGCCGTGCTGCGCGAGCCCGAGAGCCGGGGCGGCTCCGCGTGGGTGCACGAGCACCTGCGGGAGGGTGACCTCGTGCGCATCCGTGGCCCCCGCAACCACTTCCGGTTCGACCCGACGCACCAGCGCGCCGTGTTCGTGGCGGGTGGAATCGGGGTGACCCCCATGATCGCGATGGCGCGACAGGCGCGGGACGCCGGCATCGAGTACGACTTCCACTACCTGGGTCGCAGCCGGTCGCACCTCGCCTACCTCGACGCGTTGGCCGAGGTACATGGCGACAACCTCCACGTCCACCTCTCCGACGAGGGGAGTCGGGCCGTGCTCGCCGACGTGGTCGGCCCGTACGCCGAGGGCGTGGGCATCTATGCCTGCGGGCCACAGCGCATGCTCGACGAACTCACGGACCTCACGGCCGACTGGCCGGGGGAGCCGTTGCGCGTGGAGCACTTCGAGTCGACTCTCGGCGCCCTGGACCCCAGGAAGGAGCACGCGTTCGTCGTCGAGCTCGCGGAGTCGGGGATCTCGGTGCCCGTCCGGGCCGACCAGACGGTGCTCGCCGCCCTGCGAGGGGCCAACGTCGACGTCCAGAGCGACTGCGAGGAAGGGATCTGCGGGTCCTGCGAGGTGCCCGTGGTGCGAGGCGAGGTCGACCACCGCGACCTGGTGCTCACGAAGGCAGAGCGCGACGAGGGCACGCGGATGATGGCGTGCTGCTCGCGGGCCTGCGGCGACAGCCTGGTGCTCGGGCTCTAGCTGTACTCGGCCATCACGTTGGTGACAGGCGGCTGATCGGCGGGAGGCCGCCGAGTGCGGTGTGGCGGCGTCGAGTGTTGTAGGTCTCGAGCCAGGGCGCAAGGGCGGCCGTTCGCTCGGCGTTGGTCAGGAAGACCTGTCGGTAGGCCCACTCGACCTGCAGGGTTCGGTTGAACCTCTCCACCTTGCCGTTCTGCCAGGGGCAGTGGGGCTTGATGAACTTGTGCTTGGCGCCGAGCGTGGCGATCGCGTCGGCCACGTCGTTGGACTTGCGGTAGGAGAAGTGGTTGTCGGTGAG
>DUOQ01000080.1 GCA_012838755.1 Propionibacterium sp.
GCTGCTGCGGCGGCCGGGGCCGGGCGTCCGGCCGGGGCGGACGCCGCGGGTGCGGCCGGGGCGTCCTGTGCGGGCAGGCCGGCCTTGATGGCCTCGGCGTCCCCGCCGGTGGACACTTGGCCGATGGTCGCCTCGGGGACCGCGGTGACGGCCGGGGTGATGGCCGAGTGGGCCAGGTCACGGTGGTCGTCGAGGGTGACGTCGACGAGGCGTCCGTCGATCTGGACGCGGAACAGGTTCGCGCCGACGGCCTCGACGTCGACCACCTTGGTCGTGTTGTTGACGCTGATCGTGTAGCGGCGCATGGCCTACCTCCGGGAGAAGGGGTTGTTCTGGTTGCCGCGGCCGACCGACAGCCACCGGCTCGCGAAGAGCTGGCTGCCGGGGGCGTGGGCACGGGTCTCGCGGCCACCCATGCGCCGCCGGGTCTCGGCGTGCGTCATGACGGCCACGGTGATGGCGGCGACCTGGTGCTCGTCCAGGCCGTCGGCGATGATCCGCACCGCCGGCTTCGGGGGCGGCGAGATCTCCGGCACGTCGGAGTCGGGATGGATCGTGACCATCTTGTCCTCGGGCTGCACCTGCGGCTTGGCGGTGAGCTTCTGCCCCTCCTGCCGGTCGAGGCGCCCGATGCCCATGAGCACGAGCATCAGGGCGAGCAGCAGGGCGAAGACCGCGCCCATGCCGACCACCATCATCATCAGCCCCCACATGAGGCTGTCCATGGAGATTCCCATCATCGGATCCTTAGACCGGGAAGAGCCCGTGCTTCTTGGGGATGCTCTGCGACACCTTGGTGCGCAGCACCTCCAGGGCACGGATCAGGCGCGGGCGGGTCTCGCGGGGCTCGATGACCTCGTCGATCTGACCGACGTCGGCGGCCTGGTAGGGGTTGTAGAACATCTCCTTGTACTCCTCGACGAACCGCGCCTCCTCGGCCTTCGGGTCGTCGGCGGCCTCGATCGCGCGCCGGTTCAGCAGCCGCGCGGCGCCCTCGGCGCCCATCACGGCGATCTGCGCGCTCGGCCAGGCGAAGGCGACGTCGTTGTTCATCTGCTTGGAACTCATCGCCACGTAGGAGCCACCCATCGCCTTGCGGGTGACCAGGGAGATCTTCGGCACGGTGGCCTGGCAGTACGCGTAGATGATCTTCGCGCCGTGGCGGATCACGCCGTTGTACTCCTGCTCGACGCCGGGCAGGTAGCCGGGGCAGTCGACGAAGGTGACCAGCGGGATGTTGAACTGGTCGCACAGCGTGATGTGGCGGGCGATCTTGTCGGACGCGTTGATGTCGAGGCAACCCGACATCACCAGCGGCTGGTTGGCGATGAAGCCGACGGACTGGCCGTCGAGGCGTCCGAAACCGACCAGTGCGTTGCCGGCCCAGTCCTTGTGGAGCTCGACCACCGAGTCGTGGTCGAAGACCATGGCGAGCACGTCGCGCATGTCGTAGGCCATGCGGTCGTCCTCGGGCACGAGGGTGTTGAGCCCCTCGTCCATGCGGTCGACGGGGTCGTAGGGCTCCAGCGGCGGGGCGTCCTCGGTGTTGTTCTGCGGCAGGTAGCCCAGGATCGCCTTGGTCATCTGCAGCGCGTGCTGCTCGTTGTCGGCGATCATCTGCGCGACTCCCGAGGTGGCGTTGTGCACCCACGCGCCACCGAGTTCCTCGGCGGTGACGTCCTCGCCGGTGACGGTCTTGATGATGTCGGGCCCGGTCAGGAACATGTTCGAGGTCTCGTTGACCATGATCGTGATGTCGGTCAGGGCCGGGCTGTACACGGCGCCGCCGGCGCAGGGGCCCATGATGATCGAGATCTGCGGGATGACGCCGGACGCCTTGACGTTGCGCACGAACACCTCGCCGTACGCCGCCAGCGACCGGACGCCCTCCTGCACCCGCGCGCCACCGGAGTCGTTCAGGCCGATGACCGGGATGCCGGCCTCGATGGCCAGGTCGAGGATGCGCGAGATCTTGTTGGACTGCACTTCGGAGAACGAACCGCCGAGGACGGTGAAGTCCTGGGCGTAGACCGCCACGCGGCGGCCCTGGATCTTGCCGAAGCCGGTGATGATGCCATCACCCGGGTAACGGTGTTTGTCCATGCCGAACTCGGAGTTGTGGTGCGTGGCCAGGGCGCCGAGCTCCTGGAAGGAAGCCTCGTCAAGGAGGATGGACAGTCGCTCACGTGCGGTGAGCTTGCCCTTCGCATGCTGTGCCTCGGTCCGTTTGGCGCCACCCCCTTCGAGCGCTTGCTGTCGCTTGGCTCGTAGTGTCGCCAGTTGGTCACTCATCAGCTGGAACCTCGTCGTGTTGGGTGGTCAGGCCCGGGAAAGGACCTACTACGCACAGTAGCAGTCGGTCCGGCGCCCCTCCGGGAAATGCGTGGCAACAACCAATATCCGGACGCCACGGGCCACGTCGTGGACGTTCCCGCGGCAACCCCGGCAACCGCCCGACGTGGACCCGTCGCGTGGGCGCCGGGAGCCGGCCTCAGCCGAAGAAGTGCGTCGTCACGCCGACCAGCAGGGTGGTGGCGGCCGCCAGGGCCAGGGAGAGCTCGACGAGCATGCCCAACCCGACCGACTTCAGGGCGGCCCACGAGGTGGAGGCGGCGTCCCGCAGGTTGCGCACCCGCGCGTACTCGGACGCCAGCAGGCCGACGGTGAACCCGATGGGCAACCCGAGGAACGGGAGCACGAACAGGCCGATGACGCCACAGACGAGCCCGACCACGACCGACCGGCTGGGGATCTCCCGCGCCTTCAGGCGGCGCCCGGTGATGAGGTACTGGGCGCTCATGCCCGCCAGCACGAACACGGCACCGATGCCGAGGACCCACCACCCGAACGCGGAGCCTCCCCAGATCGCCCACACCAGCAGCCCGGCGAGGATGGCGAGGCTGCCCGGCAACACGGGGACGACGATCCCGCAGACGCCGATGACGACGAGGACGATCGACAGCGCGGCGACCAGTTCAGTAGGCACCGCATCAGGGTAGCGGTCGGCCCGACCGCCCCGGACAGGCTCCCGGCGGTCAGGCCAGGGAGACGAGGTCGGCGTACTCGGGGCTCCAGAGGTCCTCGTCGCCGTCGGGCAGGATCAGCACCCGGTCGGGCTGCAGGGCCTCGACGGCGCCCTCGTCGTGGGTCACCAGCACGGTGGCGCCGGCATAGGTGCGGATCGCCTCCAGCACCTCGCGGCGGGACGCCGGGTCGAGGTTGTTCGTCGGCTCGTCGAGCAGCAGCACGTTGGCCGAGGAGACCACCAGCATCGCCAGCGCCAGGCGGGTCTTCTCCCCACCCGACAGGACGCGGGCCGGCTTGTCGACGTCGTCACCGGTGAACAGGAACGACCCCAGGATCTTCCGCACGGCCGTGTCGTCGAGGTTCGGCGAGGCCGACACCATGTTGTCCAGCACCGAGCGGGAGACGTCGATGGTCTCGTGCTCCTGGGCGTAGTAGCCCAGCTTGAGCCCGTGGCCGGGCACGACCTCGCCGGTGTCGGGCTGCTCGATGCCGGCCAGGATGCGCAGCAGCGTCGTCTTCCCGGCGCCGTTCAGCCCCAGCACCACGACGTTCGCGCCGCGGTCGATGGCCAGGTCCACCCCCGTGAACACCTCGAGGCTCCCGTAGTGCTTCGACAGGTCGGACGCCGTGAGCGGCACCCGCCCGCACGGCGCGGGCTCGGGGAACCGGATCTTCGCCACCCGGTCGACGGCCCGCTCCCCCTCGGTCGCGGCCAGCATCCTCTCGGCCCGCTTGGCCATGTTCTGCGCCGCGGTCGCCTTGGTCGCCTTGGCGCCCAGCTTGGCGGCCTGCTCGAGCAACCGGGCGGCCTTCTTCTCGGCGTTGGCGCGTTCGCGCTTGCGGCGCTTCTCGTCGACCTCGCGCTGGACGAGGTACTTCTTCCAGTCGAGGTTGTACTGGTCGAGCTCGGCCCGGTTGGCGTCCAGGTGGAACACCTTGTTCACCACGGCGTCCAGCAGGCCGGTGTCGTGGCTGATCACCAGCACGCCGCCGGGGTACCCGGCGAGGTAGGAGCGCAACCAGACGATCGAGTCGGCGTCCAGGTGGTTGGTCGGCTCGTCGAGCAGCAGGACGTCGGCTCCCGAGAACAGGATGCGGGCGAGCTCGACCCGGCGCCGCTGGCCGCCCGACAGGGTCTCGATGGGCTGGCCCAGCACGCGGTCGGGCAGGCCGAGGTTGGCGGCGATGCGCGCGGCCTCGGACTCGGCGCCGTAGCTGCCGGCGGCGTCCAGCTCGGCCTCGGCGCGCGCGTAGCGGCGCATGGCCTCGTCGCGGGCGTCGTCACCGTCGGCGTCCGCGATCGCGGCCGAGTACAGGTCCAGGCGGCGCAGGATCGAGTCCAGCCCGCGCGCCGACAGGATCCGGTCGCGGGCGAACTGGGACAGGTCGCCCGTGCGCGGGTCCTGGGGCAGGTAGCCGACCAGTCCGGTCCGGGTCACCTGCCCGCCGGACACCATGCCCTCGCCGGCCAGGATCTTCGTCATCGTCGTCTTGCCGGCACCGTTGCGGCCGACGAGGCCGATGCGGTCGCCCGACGCGATCTGGAAGGTGGTGGGCTCCAGCAGGGTCCGGGCGCCGACGGCCAACGAGAGCTCGCGCGCGACAATCACGAGGGGCGAGTCTACGCGACTCCGCAGCGGCCTTTCCCCGCCCCCGGGAGCCCCGGACGTTCATGCCGCGGGTCGAGTCCGGCTCCACCCGGGGCATCTCGAAATGCGTCGGTGTGAACGACTAGGTTGGGCGCATGGATCAGCCCGCTCGCGTGAACCCCTTGCCGAACGTGTCGGTGATCCTGCTCACGATCACCGCGGCCGTGGCCATCCTGTTCGGCATGAAGCAGTACGCCGAGATCCTCGGCCCGCTGCTGCTGACGGTGAACCTGTTCATCGCCGCCTACCCGATCCAGACCTGGCTGGTCAGCCTGAAGGTGCCCCGCATCATCGCCCAGGTCCTGCTCGCGCTCATGGTGTTCGCGATCCTCGCCGTGTTCTTCTACGCGCTGACGTGGTCCATCACCGCCCTGGTGCAGGAGCTGCCGCTCTACCAGTCGCAGTTCTGGACGCTGTACCACGAGGTCGTCGCCCTCCTGTCCCAGATCGGCATCTCCGAGCAACAGGTGATGGACCAGATCCGCGGCGTCAACCCGACCAGCCTCGCCGGCCTGCTTTCGAGCGCCCTCGGCAGCCTCACCAACATCGTCTCGCTGCTGGCCGTGCTCATCGTGATGATCTTCATGATGGCGTTCGACTCCGACACCTTCGGCGCCCGCAACGCCTCCCTGATGCGCCACCAGCCCCGCGTGTGGCTGTCGATCGCCGACTTCATCGCCGGCGTCCGACGCTACTGGGTGGTGACCTCGCTCTTCGGCCTCATCGTCGCGGTCATCGACGTGATCGCGCTCGAGTTCCTCGGCGTCCCGCTCGCCCTGGTCTGGGGCATCCTCTCGTTCATCACCAACTACATCCCCAACGTGGGGTTCGTCATCGGCCTGGTCCCGCCCGCGATCATGGCGCTGCTGGCCAACGACCCGCTCACGGCCCTGCTCGTGGTGATCGTCTACTCGGTGGCGAACTTCGTGATCCAGTCGATCATCCAGCCCAAGTTCAACGGGGACGCCGTGGGCGTCACCGCGCTGGTGTCGTTCCTGTCCCTGCTGCTGTGGAGCTCGGTGCTCGGCGCGCTCGGCGCCCTGCTGGCCCTCCCGATGACCCTGCTGGCCAAGGCCGTGCTGATCGACCACGACCCGCAGATGCGCTGGATCAACGCGTTCATCTCCAACGACCCGAGCATGGCCGACCCGCACAAGATCCCGCGCGACCCGGTCGAGGCCGCCGCCCTCACGCCCCGGCGTGCTCTCGCCGCCGAGCCCGAACCCGGGGCCCCGCCCGCGGGCGCCGACGGCACCGACGACACCGACACCGACGCCCCCGACCCGGCTCGCGAGGAGCCGGAGCAGGGGCGTCCGGAGTGAGCGTCGGTTACAGGTTGTAGCCCACCGCGCGGAGCTGCTCGCGCCCGTCGTCGGTGATGCTGTCCAGCGTCCACGGCGGGAGCCAGACCCAGTTGATCGTCACCGAGTTGACCAGCGGGCCGAGCGCGACCTGCGTGTCGTACTCGATGCGGTCGGTCAGCGGGCACGTCGGCGACGTCAGGGTCATGTCGACGGTGCAGTTGTTCTCGTCATCCAGGTGGATGCCGTAGACGAGGCCGAGGTCGACCACGTTCACCATCAACTCGGGGTCGACGACGTCACGCATGGCCTCCTCGAGGTCCTCGATGCTGGGGCGGTCGGCCACCGGCACCGGCTGCTGCTCGGCGTCGGGGAACGTGTCGCGCACCAGGTCGGACGGGCGCTGTTCAGTCATGGTTCTCCTCCTTGTGGGCGAGGGCGTGGGCGACGGCGTCCTTCCACGCCGACCACCCGAGCAGGGCGCACTTGACGCGCGCTGGGAACTGGGCGACGCCCAGGAACGCGATGCCGTCCTCCAGGACGTCTTCGTCGGGCTCGAAGTCGCCGCGGCTGTGCATCATCTCGGTGAAGGCGGCCGCGGTGGCCATCCCCTCCTCGATGGGACGCCCGACGACCAGATCGTGCATCACCGACGTGGACGCCTGGGAGATCGAGCACCCGACCGAGTCGTAGCTCACGTCGGCGACGGTGTCGCCCTCCAGGTGCACGCGCAGCAGGATCTCGTCGCCGCAGGACGGGTTCACGTGGGTGACCTCGGCCTCGTACGGGTCACGCAGCCCGCTCCCGTGCTTGGCCTTGTAGTGGTCCAGGATGATCTCCTGGTACATCTGCTCGACGCTCATCGTCTCCCTCCGAGGCTGTGTCCGCCGAAGAACGCGCGGGTGTGCTCGAGCGCCGCGACGAGGGCGTCCACCTCGTCGGGCGTGGTGTACAGGTAGGCCGACGCCCGGGACGAGGCCTGGATACCGAGCCGGTGGTGCAGCGGTCGGGCGCAGTGGTGCCCGCCGCGGATGGCGACGCCACGGCTGTCGAGCAACTGCATGACGTCGTGCGGGTGGATGTCGAACCCGTCGGCGCTGGTCAGCGTGAAGGACACCGCTCCCCCACGATCGACCGGCACGGTCGGCCCGAGGATGCGCAGGCCCTCGATGCGCTGCAACTGCTCCAGCAGGTACGCGGTGATGAGGTGCTCGTGGTGCGCGATGCGCTGCATCCCGACACCCCGGAGGTAGTCCACCGCGGCACCGAGGGCGACCACCTCGGCGATCGGCGGCGTCCCGGCCTCGAAGCGGGCCGGCGGGCGGGCGTACGTCGAGCCCTCCATGCGGACGACCTCGATCATCTCGCCGCCGCCGAGGAACGGCGGCAGCTGCTCGAGCAGCTCGTAGCGGCCCCACAGCACCCCCAGGCCGGTCGGGCCCAGCATCTTGTGGCTGGTGAACGCCAGCAGGTCGGCGCCGAGCGTCGCCACGTCGACGGGCAACTGCGGCACGGCCTGGGAGCCGTCCACGACGAAGACCGCGCCGACGGCGTGCGCCATCGCGGCGAGCTCGGTGATCGGGTTGACCGTGCCCAGCACGTTGGACACCCAGGTCAGCGAGACGACCTTCGTCCGCTCGTTGACCAGGTCCTGCTCGCGCGCGGCCTGGAGGTCGAGGCGTCCGTCGTCGGTGATGTCGAACCAGCGCAGGGTGGCGCCGGTGCGCTGGCACAGCAGCTGCCACGGCACGATGTTGGAGTGGTGCTCCATCACTGAGACCACGACCTCGTCGCCGGGGCCCAGGGCCAGGTGCTGCCCGAGGGTGTGCGCGGCGAGGTTCAGCGCCTCGGAGGCGTTCTTGGTGAACACGACCTCCTCGGGGCGGGCCCCGAGGAGCCCCGCGACCTTGCTGCGGCCGCCCTCGAACGCCTCGGACGCCTCGGCACCCAGCTGGTGCATGGCCCGGGCGACGTTCGCGTTGTGCAACAGCAGGTGGTCGGCCATGGCCTCGACGACCGCGCGCGGCTTCTGGGACGTGTTGGCCGAGTCGAGGTAGACCAGCGGGTGGCCGTTGACCTGGCGGTCGAGGACCGGGAAGTCACCCCGGACGCTGGCCGGCAGCGCGAACCCGGCCGAGGACGCCTCGGGCGCCCCCGACCTGTCGGCCGCCAGCAGGTCGGGATCAGGCATTCGCCCGCGCCGCCGCGATGTAGGAGTCGTAGCCGGTCTCCTCGAGCTGTGCGGCCAGCTCGGGCCCGCCCTCGGTGACGACGCGGCCGTCGACGTACACGTGCACGAAGTCGGGCTTGATGTAGTTCAGGATCCGCGTGTAGTGCGTGATCAGCAGGACGCCGCGGTCGGCCTGGGCCGTGTAGCGGTTCACGCCGTCGGCCACGACGCGCAGGGCGTCGATGTCGAGCCCGGAGTCGGTCTCGTCGAGGATCGCGTACTTCGGGTTGAGCAGCTGGAGCTGGACGATCTCGGCGCGCTTCTTCTCACCGCCGGAGAAGCCCTCGTTGAGGGAGCGACCCGAGAAGGAGTTGTCGAGGCCGAGGTCCGTCATGGCCTCGTTGACCTGCTTCACCCACGTGCGGACCTTGGGGGCCTCGCCGTCGATGGCGGTCTTCGCGGTGCGCAGGAAGTTCGACACGGAAACGCCCGGCACCTCGACCGGGTACTGCATGGCGAGGAACAGGCCGGCGCGGGCGCGCTCGTCGACGCTGAGCTCGGACAGGTCGGTGCCGTCGAGGGTCACCGTGCCCGAGGTGACCTGGTACTTCGGGTGGCCGGCCAGGGCGTAGGCCAGGGTGGACTTGCCCGAACCGTTGGGCCCCATGATGGCGTGCACCTCACCGGGGTTGATGGTCAGGTTGACGCCCTTGAGGATCTCCTTGGGGCCGTCCTCGGTGAGGACGTCGACGTGCAGGTCGCTGATGACGAGGGACATGGATCTGGTGACTCCTGGTAGCTGGGTTAGATCGAGTTCAGGGGGTTGTCGAGGTCGACGAGCACGTCGTCACCCTCGACGTTGACGGGGTAGACCGGGACCGGGCGCGTGGCGGGCAGCTCGAGCGGCTCGCCGGTGCGCAGGTCGAAGCGACTGCCGTGGGCGAAGCACTCGATGGTGCGCTCGTCCACCTCGCCGAGGCTGAGCATGACGCGGCCGTGGCTGCACTCGTCCCGGATGGCGAACAACTCCCCCTCGTGCCGGACGAGGGCGACGAGTTCGTCGCCCACCTCCGCCGAGAAGGGCTTGTCGTCCTCCAGCTCCAGGACGGAGCACGCCCGGGACCAGGCCATCAGGCCTCCGTACCGGACGCCGCGGGCGCGATCCCGACGGTGGTGGCGAGCTCGCGCTCGACCTCGGCGATGAGCCGCTCCTCGATGTCGGGGATTCCGACGCGACGGATGATGTCGATGAAGAAGCCCATCACGACCAGGCGCTTGGCCTCGACCGGGTCGATGCCGCGGCTGGTGAGGTAGAACAGGTGCTCGTCGTCGAACCGGCCGGTGGTGCTGGAGTGGCCGGCACCGGCGATTTCGCCGGTCTCGATCTCGAGGTTGGGCACGCTGTCGGCGCGCGCACCCTCGGTGAGCACGAGGTTCTTGTTGCTCTCGTAGGTCTCGATGCCCTCGGCCACCTTGCGGATCACCACGTCACCGATCCAGACCGCGTGGGCGTCCTGGCCCTGCAGGGCACCGCGGTAGTCGACGTTGCTCTTGGTGAGCGGGGCGTCGTGGTCGACGAAGAGCCGGTGCTCGATGTGCTGGCCCGCGTCGGCGAAGTAGAGGCCGAAGAGCTCCGCCTCGCCACCGGGACCGTCGTAGGACACGTTGGTGTGCATGCGGACCAGGTCGCCGCCGAAGCTGACGTTCACGTGGCGGTAGTGCGCGTCGCGACCCACCTTGGCGGTGTGCTCGGCCGCGTGCAGCGCGTCGTCGGCCCAGTCCTGCAACGACACCAGGGTCAGCTTGGCGCCGTCACGCACGTCGACCTCGATGTTCTCCAGCACCTGGGCGCTGCCGGTGTGCCGGAACACGACCGTCGCCTTCGAGTTCGGCTCGGCCACGATGACGTGCACCGCGTTGCTGCGGCGGGCGGCGTCCCGGCCGTGGGCGTCGATGCGGATCGGCTCGGCGAGCTCGGTGTTGGCCGGGATGCGCAGGTACAGGGCGTTGTCGCAGCCCAGGTTGGCCAGCGCGGACGGGCGGTCGCCCGGCACCAGGACGGCGCCACGGGGGGCCTGCCCCGACGCGAGGTTGGCGGTCTGGACGCCGTCGGGGACGGACAGCTCGAATTCGACGACGGGGTCGCCGTCGCGGTCCTCGTTGGCGCGCTCGTCCAGCAACGGCTTCATGCGGCGCATTGGGGTGAAGCGCCACATCTCCTCGCGGCCGTCGGGCATCGGGTGGTCAGCCAGGTCGAAGCTGGGCTGGGGGTGCAGGTGCGATTCGAGGCCCTCGATCGCCCCTGCCACGTTGGGGACTTCAGTCACGGTCACGTTCGGTTTCCTCTCCGCGGGCGTCAGCCCACGGCTCCTTCCATCTGCAGCTCGATCAGGCGGTTCAGTTCCAGCGCGTACTCCATCGGCAGCTCGCGCGCGATGGGCTCGACGAAGCCGCGCACGATCATCGCCATGGCCTCGTCCTCCTCCATGCCGCGCTGCATCAGGTAGAACAGCTGGTCGTCGGAGACCTTCGACACGGTCGCCTCGTGGGCCATCGACACGTCGTCGACCTGGACGTCGACGTACGGGTAGGTGTCGGAGCGGCTGATGGTGTCGACCAGCAGGGCGTCACACTTCACGCTGCTCGCGGAGTGGTGCGCCTGCGGCTGCACCTCGACCAGGCCACGGTAGGACGCCCGGCCACCGCCGCGCGCCACCGACTTGGAGATGATCGAGCTGCTCGTGTGCGGGGCGGCGTGGACCATCTTCGACCCGGTGTCCTGATGCTGGCCCTCGCCGGCGAACGCGATGGAGAGGGTCTCGCCCTTGGCGTGCTCCCCCATCAGCCAGACGGCGGGGTACTTCATCGTGATCTTCGACCCGATGTTGCCGTCGATCCACTCCATGGTCGCGCCCTCCTCGCAGGTGGCGCGCTTGGTGACCAGGTTGTACACGTTGTTCGACCAGTTCTGGATCGTCGTGTAACGGACGCGGGCGTTCTTCTTCACCACGATCTCGACCACCGCGGAGTGCAGCGAGTCGGACTTGTAGATCGGCGCGGTGCAGCCCTCGACGTAGTGCACGTAGGAGCCCTCGTCGGCGATGATCAGCGTGCGCTCGAACTGACCCATGTTCTCGGTGTTGATCCGGAAGTAGGCCTGCAGCGGGATGCTGACGTGGACGCCCTTCGGCACGTAGATGAACGAGCCGCCCGACCACACCGAGGTGTTCAGCGCGGAGAACTTGTTGTCCCCGGTCGGGATGACGGTGCCGAAGTACTCCTCGAAGAGCTCGGGGTGCTCCTTCAGGCCGGTGTCGGTGTCGAGGAAGATGACGCCCTGGCGCTCGAGTTCCTCGTTGATCTTGTGGTAAACGACCTCCGACTCGTACTGCGCGGCCACGCCCGCGACGAGCCGCTGCTTCTCGGCGTCGGGGATGCCGAGGCGGTCGTAGGTGTTCTTGATGTCCTCGGGGAGGTCCTCCCACGTCTGCGCCTGCCGCTCGGTGGACCGGACGAAGTACTTGATGTTCTCGAAGTCGATCGTCGACAGGTCGGCGCCCCACTCGGGCATCGGCTTGCGCTGGAAGAGCTTCAGCCCGCGCAGGCGTCGCTCGAGCATCCACTCGGGCTCGTCCTTCAGCGCGGAGATGTCACGGACCACGGCCTCGCTCAGGCCGCGACGCGCGGAGGCACCTGCGGTGTCCGAGTCGTGCCAGCCGAAGCGATAGTTCCCGAGAGCCTCGAGGTGCTCGTCCTGTGTGGCACCGAGCCCTGGGGCTTGGGTCTGGGTCATGAGACCTTCCTCTCAACTGGGTGTGGGATGTGCGTGGTGCACACCCCGTCGCCATGGGCAATCGTCGCGAGCCGCTGGACATGGCTACCCAGCAACTCGGAGAACAAGCGTGTTTCCGCGGCACAGAGTTCGGGGAACTCCTTGGCCACGTGCGCGACCGGGCAGTGGTACTGGCACAGCTGCGTCCCCGAAGCCACCGGCTCCAGCGAGGCGACGTACCCCTGCTCGTTCAGCACCTCGGCCAACGCGTCGGCCGGGGAATTGTATTCCGCACCATCGGCGGCGAAGCGACGGCGCACCTCGCCCATCACCTGTTCGGCGAAGGCGTTCACGGCCTGCGCGCCGCCCTCCTGGCGCAGGAAGCGCAGGGCGCGGATCGCCAGGTCGTCGTAGGCGTGGTGGAACAGTTCGCGCCCGGTGTCGGTCAGTGCGAACACCTTGGCCGGACGCCCCCGCCCCCGCGAGCCGTACACCCGCTGGTCACGGGCCACGAGGTGACCGGCTTCCGCCAACACCGCCAGGTGGCGTCGGATCGCGGCGGCCGTCAGGTCGAGGCGGTCGGCCAGGTCGGCCGCCGTCGAGGGCCCGTGCTCGAGGATGGACCGGGCCACCCGGTCGCGGGTCGAGTCGTCGGCGAGGGGTGCGACCCCCTCGGGCACAACGTCCCCAGTCATTTCCCACCCCCTCAACGTGTATTAGGCAACGCCATTCTTGCAAATATACGCGTGGGCGCAAGCCGAGAGCTCACCGACTGGACGGCGAGGCGCCCGGAACGCCCCGTCCGGGACGGGACACGCCCGCATGACGGGACAAGTTGTGCCAGCTACCAAAAGTTCCACTACAGGGCGTAGTGTGGACATCGGACGTCTCCCGCCCGCCGCTTCCGGACCGAAGGAACACTCGTGGTAACCCGCAGGCTCACAGCCCCGCTCCTGGCCCTGTTCACCCTGTTCGCACTGGCCGGGTGCTCGACACCCGCAGCCCCCGCCGGTGGGCACGCCGGTGGCGGCGAGGCGAACATCCACCTGCCCGACCTGGGCGCCGCCACCTTCATCGGCGGCATGGTCAACGGCCGGTTCCTGCTCATGATCGGCCTCGTCGTGTGCCTCGGTGGCCTGGCGTTCGGGCTCGCCAGCTACATGCAGCTCAAGCAACTGCCGGTGCACCAGGCGATGCGTGAGATCTCCGAACTCATCTACGAGACCTGCAAGACCTACCTCAAGCAGCAGGGCCGCTTCCTGCTGATCCTGTGGGTGTTCATCGCCACGGTGATCTTCGTCTACTTCAAGTTCCTCGTCGGGTCCGGCTGGGGGCAGGTCTTCATCATCCTCTCCTTCAGCCTCATCGGCATGGCCGGCAGTTACGCGATCGCCTGGTACGGCATCCGCGTCAACACGTTCGCCAACGGGCGCACAGCCTTCGCCTCCCTGCGGGGCCGCCCCTACCCCCTGCACCAGATCCCGCTGCGCTCGGGCATGAGCGTCGGCATGGTGCTCATCTCGGTCGAGCTGTTCATGATGCTGGTCATCATGCTGTTCCTGCCCGCCGAGATCGCGGGCTCCTGCTTCATCGGGTTCGCGATCGGCGAGTCGCTGGGCGCGAGCGCCCTGCGCATCGCGGGCGGCATCTTCACCAAGATCGCCGATGTCGGCTCCGACCTGATGAAGATCGTGTTCAAGATCAAGGAGGACGACGCGCGCAACCCGGGCGTCATCGCCGACTGCGTGGGCGACAACGCGGGCGACTCGGTCGGCCCCTCGGCTGACGGCTTCGAGACCTACGGCGTCACCGGCGTCGCGCTGGTCACCTTCATCATGCTGGCCATCCCCGCCCCCGAGGCGATCCTGCAGGCCTCCCTGCTGGTGTGGATCTTCTTCATCCGCGCGGTCATGGTCGTGGCGTCCGGCGTGTCGTACTTCGTGAACGCGGCGATGACCCGCCAGCGCTACGAGGACGCCGAGAACATGGACTTCGAGGCCCCCCTGACCTCGCTGGTCTGGATCACCTCGATCGTCTCGATCATCCTCACCTTCGTCACCTCGTGGATCCTCATCCCCGACATGGGCGACGGCACCACCTGGTGGAAGCTGTCGATCATCATCTCCTGCGGCACGCTGGCCGGCGCGCTCATCCCCGAGCTGGTCAAGGTCTTCACCTCGGTGAAGAGCCGCCACACCGAGGAGGTCGTCAAGAGCTCCAACTCCGGTGGCGCGTCGCTGAACATCCTGTCGGGCCTTGTGGCGGGCAACTTCTCCGCCTACTGGCTGGGCATGGCCATCGTCGGCCTGATGGCCATCGCGTACGGCATCTCCACCTCGCTCGGCTTCGGCGAGAACATGGCGGCGCCCGCCGTGTTCGCGTTCGGCCTGGTCGCCTTCGGCTTCCTGGGCATGGGCCCGGTCACGATCGCGGTGGACTCCTACGGCCCGGTCACCGACAACGCGCAGTCGGTCTACGAGCTGTCCACGATCGAGGACATCCCCGACGTGCACGCGCAGATCCAGCGCGACTTCGGCTTCGACGCCGACTGGGACCGCGCCAAGCGCCTCCTCGAGGAGAACGACGGCGCGGGCAACACCTTCAAGGCCACCGCGAAGCCGGTGCTCATCGGCACCGCCGTCGTCGGCGCCACCACGATGATCTTCTCGATCATCATGGGGCTGACGCTCGCGCTGACCGAGAACCTCGACAAGCTGTCGCTGCTGCACGCGCCGTTCCTGCTCGGCCTGATCACCGGCGGCGCGGTCATCTACTGGTTCACCGGGGCGTCCATCCAGGCCGTCACGACCGGCTCGTTCCGCGCGGTGGAGTTCATCAAGGACAACATCCAGCTCGACGAGCACGCCACCCGCGCCTCGGTCGAGGACAGCAAGAAGGTCGTCGAGATCTGCACGGTCTACGCGCAGAAGGGCATGATCAACATCTTCCTGGGCGTGTTCTTCGCCACCCTGGCCTTCGCGTTCGCCGAGCCATACTTCTTCATCGGCTACCTGATCTCGATCGCCCTGTTCGGCCTCTACCAGGCCATCTTCATGGCGAACGCCGGCGGCGCCTGGGACAACGCCAAGAAGATCGTCGAGGTCGACCTGGCCGCCAAGGGCACCGACCTGCACGACGCGTCCATCGTCGGCGACACGGTCGGCGACCCCTACAAGGACACCAGCTCGGTCGCGCTCAACCCGGTCATCAAGTTCACCACCCTGTTCGGCCTCCTCGCGGTCGAGTTGGGCGTGAGCCTCACCGCCAGCGGCATGGGTCCGCTGGTGCTGGGCCTGGCCGTGGTGTTCTTCCTCGCCTCGGCGTGGTTCGTCTACCGCAGCTTCTACGACATGCGGATCGACGCGCCGATGCTCACCGCCGACGACATCGTCCGCCAGCGGTTGGACAAGTTGAACGCCTGACCCGGACACGATTCACCAATCAGGGGGTTGCCCGCACCCGCGGGCAGCCCCCTATTGTGCTGAGATCGACGCCCCGCCACCGCGGGTTGCGCTCAATGACGACGCACAAAGGGGTCCCGTGACCGCTCCAACACGCCAGCCGAGCCGCCAGCGCGGCGCTAACTCTTCACTTCGCCGCGTCCGCTGGCTCGTCCCCGTGGTGGCGCTGCTCACCCTCGCGGGGTGCACGCTCACCGCCCAGCCCGGGGAGGGTGCCCGCCCACCCGGAGGCGAGGCGAACCTGCGCCTGCCCGACCTGGCGCTCGCCACCTTCTTCGGCGGGGCCGTCGACGGCCGCACCCTGCTGCTGTTCGGCGTCATGATGAGCCTGCTGGGCCTCGGCTTCGGGCTGTGGAGCTTCCTCGGCCTGCGCCAACTGCCCGTGCACGTCGCCCTGCGCGAGGTCTCCGAGCTGATCTACTCCACCTGCCAGACGTACCTGCGGCAGCAGGGCAAGTTCCTGATGATCCTGTGGGCGTTCACGGCCGCCGTGATCTTCATCTACTTCCAGTTCCTCGTCGGGACGCCCCTGGGCCAGTCGCTGGTCATCCTCGCCTTCAGCCTGCTGGGCATGGCGGGCAGCTACGGCATCGCCTGGTTCGGCATCCGCGTCAACACGTTCGCCAACTCCCGCACCACGTTCGCGTCGTTGCGCGGGCGCCCCCACGACCTGCACCACATCCCCTTGCGCGCCGGCATGAGCATCGGCACCGTGCTGATCAGCCTCGAGCTGCTGATCCTGCTCGGCATCCTCCTCGTGCTGCCCGGCGAGATCGCGGGGTCCTGCTTCATCGGCTTCGCGATCGGCGAGTCCCTGGGCGCCAGCGCCCTGCGCATCGCCGGCGGCATCTTCACCAAGATCGCCGACATCGGGTCGGACCTGATGAAGATCGCCTTCAAGATCAAGGAGGACGACGCCCGCAACCCCGGCGTCATCGCCGACTGCACCGGCGACAACGCCGGCGACTCGGTCGGCCCCTCGGCCGACGGCTTCGAGACCTACGGCGTCACCAGCGTGGCGCTGGTCACCTTCATCATGCTCGCCGTGGGAGGCCAGCTCCTCGGGGCGGACGCCGTCCCCGCCACCCAGGCCACCCTGCTGGTCTGGCTGTTCACCGTCAGCGCCACCATGATCGCCGCGTCGCTGGCCAGCTACGCCATCAGTTCGGCGATCACCCGGGCCTCGCACGCCCAGTCCGACCACATCGACTTCGAGCGCCCCCTCACCCAGCTGGTCTGGATCACCTCGAGCCTGTCGATCCTCGCCACCTTCGCGGTGTCGTGGCTGCTCATTCCCGACCTCGGCGACGGCTCCCTGTGGTGGAAGCTCGCCGCGATCATGTCGTGCGGAACCCTGGCCGGGGCGCTCATCCCCGAGGTGGTCAAGGTCTTCACCTCGGTGAAGAGCAAGCACGTCGAGGAGGTCGTGAAGTCGTCCCAGCGCGGCGGCGCATCCCTGAATATCCTGTCGGGCCTGGTGGCCGGAAACTTCTCCGCCCTGTGGCTCGGCCTGTCGATCGTCGGCCTGATGACCGGGGCGTACCTCCTGTCGATGCTCGGCCTGGACGCCCTCATGGTCGCCCCCGGCGTCTTCGCGTTCGGCCTGGTCGCCTTCGGATTCCTCGCGATGGGGCCGGTCACGATCGCGGTCGACTCCTACGGCCCGGTCACCGACAACGCCCAGTCGATCTACGAGCTGTCCACCATCGAGGACCTGCCCGGCATCACCGAGGAGCTCGAGCGCGACTTCGGGTTCACCCCCGACTGGGACCGCGCCAAGCACCTCCTCGAGCTCAACGACGGCGCGGGCAACACGTTCAAGGCCACCGCCAAGCCGGTGCTGATCGGCACCGCGGTGGTGGGTGCCACGACCATGATCTTCTCGATCATGATGCTGCTCACCTCGGGCATGACCGCCAACATCGACAAGCTGTCGCTGCTGTACGCGCCGTTCCTGCTCGGCCTGATCATGGGCGGCGGCGTGATCCACTGGTTCGCCGGGGCGTCCATCCAGGCCGTCACGACCGGCTCGTTCCGCGCCGTGGGGTTCATCGCCGACAACATCAAGCTCGACGGGGTCACCAAGGCCTCCGACGCCGACTCCCGCCGCGTGGTGGAGATCTGCACCCAGTACGCCCAGAAGGGCATGTTCAACATCTTCCTGGGCGTGTTCTTCGCGACCTTGGCGTTCGCCTTCACCGACCCGTACTTCTTCATCGGCTACCTGATCTCGATCGCCATCATCGGCCTCTACCAGGCCATCTTCATGGCCAACGCCGGCGGCGCCTGGGACAACGCCAAGAAGATCGTCGAGGTCGACCTGAAGGCGAAGGGCACGCCGCTGCACGACGCGTCCATCGTCGGCGACACCGTGGGCGACCCCTACAAGGACACCAGTTCGGTCGCGCTCAACCCGGTCATCAAGTTCACCACCCTGTTCGGTCTCCTCGCCGTCGAGCTGGGAGTGAGCCTGCGCCACTCCGATGCGCACACGCTGGTCGCCGTGCTGGCCGGGGCCTCGTTCCTCGCCGCCCTCGTGTTCATGTGGCGTTCCTTCTACGCGATGCGGATCGACGCCCCCATGCCGACCGAGGGCGACCTCGAACTCGTCCCCGACGAACCGCTCGGCTGAGGCGGGCGCGGCCCCGGTAGAGTGGCCGCCGTGCTCGACTCCCCTGCCCTCGCCCTCGCCGGTGTCGAGGTGTCCCTCGGGGGCCGACGGGTGCTCGACGGGCTCACCTTCACCGCGTCGCCCGGGGTGGTGACCGGCCTCCTCGGGCCGAACGGGGCCGGCAAGACCACGACGATCCGCGTGCTGACCGGGCTGGTGCCGTTCCGCGGCGAGGCCCGCGTCCTCGGGCACCCCGCCGGTGACCCGGACGCCCTGGCCCGCCTCGGGCTGATGCCCCAGTCCACGGGCGCGTGGTCCGGCATCCGCCCGCTCGAGCTGCTGCGCTACCTGGCGAACCTGTACACGCACCCGCACGACGTCGACGCACTCACCGAGGCGCTCGGCATCACCGCCTTCGCCCGGACGCCCTACCGCCGCCTGTCCGGCGGCCAGCAGCAGGCCGTGAACCTGGCCGGCGCCCTGGTCGGACGCCCCGAGTTCGTGCTCCTCGACGAGCCCACGGCCGGGATGGACCCGCACGCGCGGCGGCGCACCTGGACGCTCATCCGGCAGCTGGCCGACGCGGGCGTGGGCGTCCTGCTCACCACCCACGCCATGGACGAGGCCGCGCACCTGGCCGACCACGTGTGGATCATGGACGCCGGCCGCATCACCGTCGACGGCACGGTGGCCGACCTGACCGCGACCGAGTCGCTCGAGGACGTCTTCCTGCGGCACACGGGGACCGGCGCATGACCAGGGCCACCCTCGACCTCTCCCCATCCCCGGGCGCCGCTCCCCGCGCGCGGCGCATCCTGGCCCACGCCCGCACGGAGGCCTCGCTGTTGCTGCGCAACGGCGAGCAGTTGCTGCTGGCGCTCGTCATCCCGCTCGGGTTGCTCGTCGCCGGGATGCTGTTCGGTGACCGCATCGGCCTGGACCCCGTGGCGTTTCCGGCCTCGGTGCTGGCCCTGGCCCTGTGGTCGACGTCGTTCACGTCGCTGGCCATCACCACCGCCTTCGAGCGCCGCTACGGCGTCCTGGAGCGACTCGTCGCCACCCCCCTGACCCGCAGTGACCTGATCACCGGCAAGGCCCTCGCCTCGGCGTCCATCGCGGGCGGTCAGGTGCTGCTGGTCGCCGTGGTCGCCGTCGCCCTGGGCTGGCGGCCGGAGGTGCAACCGCTCCCCCTGCTGGGCGCCGTCGTCGCCGCGGTGCTGGCCCTGGTTGCCTTCGCCTCGTTCGCGCTCGCCCTGGCCGGGCGCCTGCGCGCGGAGGCCACGCTGGCCGTGGCCAACTTGATCTACCTCGTCGTCGCGGCCGGCGGGGCGCTCGTGCTCCCCCTGGCGTCCTATCCGGCGTGGGCGCAGCCCCTCCTCGCCGCCCTCCCCCCGGCCCAGCTCGGTGAGACCCTGCGCGGGGCCGCCTCCGGGTCCGTGTCCCCCCTCCACCTCGTCGGTCTGGCCCTCTGGGCCGCCGTCGCCCTCCTCGTGGCCCGAAAGGCATTCCGATGGACCTCCTGACCGCCCTGCGTCGCCTGACCGTGGCCAACCTCGTGGCCAACATGGTGATCATCTGGACCGGCGCGCTCGTCCGGCTCACCAAGTCGGGCCTCGGCTGCTCGACGTGGCCGCAGTGCGAGCCGGACAGCTACGTGCCGACCCCCGAGCAGGGCCTGCACGGTGCGATCGAGTTCGGCAACCGCCTCCTCACGTTCGTGCTCGCCGCCGTCGCCCTGGCCACCGCGATCGCCGCGTGGCGGGCGTTCCGGCGCGGCGTCGCGCCGCTACGCCTGTTCGAGCTGTCGATCGGCGTCGGTCTGGGCATCATCGCCCAGGCCGTCATCGGGGGCGTCTCGGTGCTCACCCAGCTCGACCCGTGGGTCGTCGGGCTGCACATGGTGGCGTCCGTCGCGCTGATGCTCATCTGCCTGCGGATGGTGCACATCGCCCACGACCTCACCCCGGTGCCCGCCGCGGGGGGACCCTACGCGCTGACCCGGCTCATCTTCCTGCTCGGCATGGTGGTCGTCGCCCTCGGCGTCGTCGTGACCGGCTCGGGCCCCCACTCCGGCGACGGCGCCGCCACCCGCAACGGCTTCGACCCCGAGTGGACCGCCAAGATCCACGCCTGGGCCGTGTGGGCGCTGGTCGCCCTCACGTTGCTGGCACTCGTGTTGGCGTGGTCGGACGCCCGCCTGCGCGTGATCTGGCTGGCGGTGCTCGCGACCGAGTTGTTCCAGGGGGTCGTCGGGTACGTGCAGTACTTCACCGCCCTGCCCGTCCTCCTCGTGCTCGGCCACATGATCGGCACCACGCTGTTCGTCGTGGCCCTCGGTCATGCCTGGTTCGCCACCAGCTACCGGGGTCCCCAGGTGACGCAGCGCGAGGGGGTCCCGGACGCGGTGGCGTCCGCCTGACGCCCGGCGCCCACGTCCTGCGTCACTCGTCCCCTCCGGGACAAACCCACTCACGTGGGTGGCCCGGGATCGGAATCCGGGCCCTTCGCCTCTCTTGCCCACCCACGTGAGTGGCTTCGGCCCGGGGCCCACCTGACACAATGGGCGGGTGCTCGCCTCCCTCGTCGTCCCGCTCGTGCTCTGTGCCGCCGTCCTGGTGGTCAGCGGCCTGGCCAAGCTCCGGGAGCCCCAGGCCACCCGCGACGCCTTCGTGGCGCTGCGCATGCCCCCCTGGCTGACCCGCTCACCCGCGCCCGCGCTCATGCCGTGGGGCGAGATCGCGCTCGGGATCCTGCTCCTGGTCGCCTCGGGCTGGTTGCTCGTCGTGGCCGCCGCGGCCACGCTGCTGCTGTTCCTGGCCTACCTCGGCATCATCGCCCGCGCCCTCGGCTTCACCGAGAAGGTGTCCTGCAACTGCTTCGGCAAGCTCGGCGAGCAGGGCGTCACGCGCCGCACCCTCGTGCGCAACGCGGTCCTCGTGGCCACCGCGAGCCTGGCCACGGTCGCCGCCATGCTGTGGGTCTCGGTGCCCGTCACCGTGGCCGGCGCCCCCGGGGCCACCCTGGCCTTGCTCGCCATGGCCGCCCTCGCCGGCGCCGTGGCGCTCCTCGTCCTGGGGCACGGGTCCGCCGCCACCCCGTCCACGACGCGGTTGCAGGCCGGCTCCACCCTGCCCTGGTTCACGTTCCTGGACGCCACCACCCGCACACCCGTCCGCATCCAGGAGACGGGGGACGACAAGACCCTCCTGCTGTTCGTGAGCCTGGGCTGCGGCTCCTGCCTGCGCCTGTTGGAGGACCTGGACACCCTGCGCGCCGGCCACCCCGACGTGACGATCCGCCCCGTGCTGTCGGAGACCTGGGCCGGCGACCCGGCCACGTGGGAGCCGGAGTCCATGCGCACCGACGCCCTGCTGGACCCACACGGCAACGTCATCAACCTGCTCGTCCAGTGGACGCCGACCGCGATCCTCGTCGACCGCGACGGCAAGCTGCTGGCCGACCCGGTGGTCGGCGAGGGTGAGGTCCGCTCCCTCATCGCCTCGACGTCCGCCGCCCCGGCCCCGGATCCCGAGCCAGAGCCTGCACCGGCCGGCGATCCCGCACCCGAGCCGGAGCCCCCCGCACGCGTCGAGGAGCCGGACGACGACGAGTTCGCCTACGAACGGAAGCCGATCCCGCAGGCCCTCGTGGTGGACGCCGACGGCGAGCCCCGCACGCTGCACGAACTCACGTCGCGGACGGCGGCGCTGCTGGTCAGCATCAACTGCCTGTGCGGCACCTCACGGGAGGCCGCGGCGTCCGTGGAGCGCTGGCGCGAGCGCCTCCCCCAGCTCGAGGTGCGGCTGCTCAGCTCGATGAAGCCCGAGTCGCTGCCCGACGAACTGCGCCCCGAGGGGGCGGTGGCATACGACCACGCTGGGCTGGCCCAGGGCGCCCTCGACCTGCACGGCAGCCCCGTCGCCATCCTGCTCGGGGCCGACGGCCTGCTCGCGGGCGGACCCGTGCACGGGGTCGCCGAGATCGAGGAGTTCGTCGGCGACATCGAGGCGCAGTTGGCCGAGGCGGGCGTCGCCGAGTGATCCGCCGGGCGGGTCAGAACAGGAGCGGGTCGATCGCGGCGGCGATGAACACGATCGCCAGGTAGCTGTTCGACCAGTGGAACAGGCGCATCGGCTTGAGCGCGGCGTCCCGCAGCCCGGCCCGGGCGTTGTTCAGCAGCGCGATCGACTCCCAGATGAGCCAGGCGCCCGCGACGCCCGCGACGACCGGGTAGAGCCAACCGGTGCCGGCCACGGGCCACAGGGCCAGCGACGTGAGCACGGTGAGCACCGAGTAGACGAGGATCTGCCAGCCGACGTGCGGGGCGTCCTTCACCACGGGCAGCATCGGGACGTCGACCGAGGCGTAGTCCTCCCGGTAGCGCAGGCCGAGCGCCCACGTGTGCGGGGGTGTCCAGAAGAAGACGATCAGGAACAGGATGATCGGCGGCCACGCGATCGAGCCGGTGATGGCCGTCCAGCCGATGAGCGGCGGGAAGCAGCCCGCGACACCACCCCACACGATGTTCTGCGCGGTACGGCGCTTGAGCCAGATCGTGTAGATGAAGACGTAGTAGAGGATGGCCACCACGGACAGCGCGGCGGCCAGCCAGTTGGCGCCGAGGCCGAGCATGAACGTCGAGATGATGCCCAGGACGACACCGAAGGTGTAGGCGGCCGGCTTGGAGACCTGCTCGCGGACCATCGGGCGGCGGCGGGTGCGGCGCATCTGCTCGTCGATGTCGGCGTCCAGCACCGAGTTGAACACGTTCGCCGAGGCCGCCGACAGGGTGCCGCCCACGAACGTGATCAGCGCCAGGCCGAGCGGGGGGAATCCACCCGCGGCCAGGAACATGGCGGGGAACGTCGTCACCAGCAGCAGCTCGATGATGCGCGGCTTGGTGAGGCCGACATAGGCCTTGAGGGTACCGAGGGCACCGGGCTGGGCGTCGGCTGGCGCCTCCGTCCGGGCTGGGTGCATCACGGCCTCCGACACGTTGGGAATGAAGGGCTCGAGCCCTCGTTCGGGCCCGGCAACTCGGGTCAGTGTACGCCACTGGCCGGGTGGGCCGATTCCGCGATTGCCCCGCCCCACTTCGTGCACGGGAAGTAGAGTCGGTCTCGTGGGCGTCACGGGACGCCCTTCCGACGCAAGAACCAGGAGATCTGAATGAATCCTCGTATGAAGGCGCTCGCGGACGCCGGCGTGTCCGTCTGGCTCGACGACCTCTCCCGCACCCGCCTCCAGAGCGGCAACCTCCAGGAGCTCATCGACGACAAGTCGGTCACCGGCGTCACGACCAACCCCACCATCTTCGCTGCGGCCCTGACCGGGGGCGACCAGTACGACGCCGACATCAAGGCGCTGCCGAAGGGCACCGAGGTCCCCTCCGCGATCAAGCAGCTGTGGGCCAAGGACGTCCAGGACGCCTGCGACCTGTTCAAGGGCATCTACGACTCCACCGACGGGTACGACGGTCGCGTGTCGATCGAGGTGGCCCCCGGGCTGGCCTACGACACCCAGGCCACCATCGACGAGGCGCAGGAGCTCTACGACCTCGTCGACCGTGAGAACGTGCTGATCAAGATCCCCGCCACCGTCGAGGGCCTGCCCGCCATCACCGAGACCATCGGGCGCGGCATCTCCGTCAACGTGACGCTGATCTTCTCCGAGGACCGCTACCGCAAGGTCATGGACGCCTACGTGGCCGGGCTCGAGCAGGCCGACGCGGCGGGCAAGGACCTGTCGAAGATCCACTCGGTGGCGTCCTTCTTCATCAGCCGCGTCGACACCGAGATCGACAAGCGCCTCGACGCCATCGGCACCGACGAGGCCAAGGCCCTCAAGGGCAAGGGCGCCATCGCCAACGCCCAGGTCGCGCTCGACGCGTTCGAGGAGGTCTTCTCCTCCGGCCGGTTCACCGCGTTGAAGGCCAAGGGCGCCAACAAGCAGCGCCCGCTGTGGGCGTCCACCGGCACGAAGGACCCGTCGTACTCCGACACCCTGTACGTGTCCGAGCTGGTCGCGCGCGGCGTCGTCAACACGATGCCCGAGAAGACGCTGCTCGCCTTCGCCGACCACGGCGACGTCGGTACGCCCATGGAGGGCACCGGCGACGAAGGCCGGAAGGTCCTCGACGACATCAAGGCCGCCGGCGTCGACCTCGACGACGTGTTCACGGTGCTCGAGAAGGAGGGCGTCGACAAGTTCGCTGCCTCGTGGGACAGCGAACTCGTCACCGCCATCACCAAGGCCGTGGAGGCGGCCGAGGGCTGATACGCCCTCCCCGGGGAGGGGTGACAGCTAGGATCGGCCCGTGAATGATCCCTACGTCAATCCCCTCCGCGACGCGACTGATCGCCGGTTGCCCCGCGTGGCCGGGCCCTGTGCCCTGGTCATGTTCGGGGTGACCGGCGATCTGGCGCAGAAGAAGCTGATGCCGGCGGTCTACGACCTGGCCAACCGCGGCCTGCTGCCGCCCGGGTTCAGCCTGGTCGGCTACGGACGGCGCGACTGGGACGACGAGCAGTTCTCCGACTACGTCCTGGAGTCGGTCAAGGAGCGCGCCCGTACGCCGTTCCGCGCCGAGGTCTGGCGCCAGCTCGCCGAAGGCCTGCGCTTCGTCACCGGCGGCTTCGACAGCGACGAGGGGTTCGAGCAGCTCAAGGAGACGTTGCGCGAGGTCGACGAGACGCAGGGCAGCGAGGGGAACCACGCGTTCTACCTGTCCATCCCGCCCGACGGATTCGACCAGGTCATCGAGCAGCTGCGCCGCCACGGGCTGGTCGACAAGAGCCGGACGACGCCGTGGAACCGTGTCGTCATCGAGAAGCCCTTCGGCCACGACCTCGCCAGCGCCCGGGAGCTCGAGGAGAAGGTCTCCAGCGTCTTCAACTCCGACTCGGTGTTCCGCATCGACCACTACCTGGGCAAGGAGACGGTCCAGAACATGATGGCGCTGCGGTTTGCCAACCAGCTGTTCGAGCCGCTGTGGAACCGCAACTACGTGAGCCACGTGCAGATCACGATGGCCGAGGACATCGGCATCAGCGGCCGCGCGGGCTACTACGACGGCATCGGCGCGGCGCGCGACGTCATCCAGAACCACCTGCTGCAGTTGCTGGCCCTGGTCGCCATGGAGGAACCGGCGTCCTTCGAGGCAGGCCAGTTGCGCGCCGAGAAGGAGAAGGTGCTCGCCGCCGCCCGCGCGCCGCGGAACCTCAAGAGCCACACCGCCCGCGGCCAGTACACGGCCGGCTGGGCCGGGGGCCAGAAGGTGCGCGGCTACCTCGAGGAGGACGGCATCGCCCCCGACTCCCAGACCGAGACGTACGCGGCTTTCCGGGTCGACATCGACAACCGCCGGTGGGCGGGGCGTCCGTTCTACCTGCGCGCGGCCAAGCGCATGCCGCGCCGGGTGACCGAGATCGCCCTGATGCTGCGCCCCGCGCCCCACCTGCCGTTCCACCTGTCCGACACCGAGCAGCTCGGCGCCAACGCACTGGTGCTGCGCATCCAGCCCAACGAGGGCATCACGATGCGGTTCGGCGCCAAGGTCCCGGCGACGCAGATGGAGATCCGCGACGTCACCATGGACTTCAACTACGGCACCAGCTTCGCCGAGTCGAGCCCCGAGGCGTACGAGCGGCTGATCCTGGACGTCCTGCTCGGCGACCCACCGCTGTTCCCGCAGCACACCGAGGTCGAACTGAGCTGGAAGATCCTGGACCCGATCCTCGACTACTGGGCCGACAAGGAGCACCAGCCCGAGGGGTACGCGGCCGGCACCTGGGGCCCCCCGTCCGGCCGCGCGATGCTGGAGCGCGACGGGTTCACCTGGCGCCGTCCCTGAGGAAGAGGAACAACCATGATCACCACGCTCAAGGACACCACAGCCCAGGGCATCCAGAACGCCATCATGGCGGCCCGGCAGAGCGTCGGCGTCGCGTCCGGCATGGTCTTCACCCTGCTGGTCGACACGCCCGCCTCCGAGTTCGACGACGTGTTCGACGCCTGCGTCGAGGCGGGGCGGGAGCACCCCTCCCGCATCATCGTCACCACCGACGGGTCGGCGCGCAGCGACCGCCTCGACGCCGAGCTGCACATCGGCGACGAGGTGCCCGGGGAGATCATCGCCCTGAAGTTCCACGGCGAGCTCGTCGACCACAGGTCCTCGACCCTGCTGCCGCTGCTGCTGCCCGACTCCCCCGTCATCGCCTGGTGGCCCGGTGAGGCCCCCGAGCCGCTGATCGAGGACGCCGTGGGCTCGCTCGCCCAGCGGCGGATCACCGACGCCATGGGCGCGGCCGACCCGCTCGCCCGCCTGCTCGAGCGCGCCGAGGGGCTGGCCCCCGGCGACACCGACCTGACGTGGACGCGCCTCACCCCGTGGCGCGCCCTGCTGGCCTCCGCGCTCGACACCCACCAGGCCCCCGTCGTGGGCGCGACCGTCGAGGCCGCCCCGAACAACGCCGCCGGGCTGCTCCTGGCCGCCTGGCTGGGCTCGCGCCTCGGACTGGACGCCGAGTTCGTGACGAGCAAGGGCCCCGGGATCACGTCCGTGTGCCTGGTCACCGAGGACGGCGAAATCGTCCTGTCCCGCGGCGACGGCAAGATGGCCACCTTCACCGCCCCCCGCACCCCGCCCCGCTCGGTCGCCCTGCGACGCCGGGAGATCAGCGCCCTCATCACGGAGGAGCTGCGCCGGCTCGACACCGACCACGTGTTCCAGCAGTCGATGGGATGCCTGGCCTCGAACGTGCACCGCCACAACGGGGAGGGCTGACATGGAGACCGTCGAGCGCTGGGCGACGGGGGCGGACCTGACCGACGGCGTCGCCCACCGGTTGATGGCCCGCATCGTCGAGTTGCAGGCCGCCACCGACGGTGCCGTGCACCTGTGCCTCACCGGGGGTCGGATCGCCAACCGCATCTACGACGCGTTCACCGACCTGGTCGCCGACTCCGGCCTCGACCCGACGCGCATCGAGCTCTGGTGGGGCGATGAGCGGTTCGTACCGACCGAGGACCCGGACCGCAACGCCGGCCACACCCTCGCCATCCTGGCGCGCTCGCTCCCGGTGACGTCCGCGCGGACCCATTCGATGCCCGCGGCCGACGGCATCGCCGACGCCGACGCATCCGCCCTCACCTACGCCAAGGAGCTCGGCGACACCGTCTTCGACATCTGCCTGCTGGGTCTGGGCGAGGACGGCCATGTGGCCTCGATCTTCCCCCACCACCCCTCGTTCGAGGAGCCGACCACGCACAGCGTGATCGGGGTGAACGACTCCCCCAAGCCGCCGTCTTCCCGGATCAGCCTGACGGTGCCGACCCTCAGCCGCAGCCGCGAAGTGTGGTTCCTCGTCGCCGGGGCGGAGAAGGCGGACGCGGTGGGCCGCGCGTACCGCGGTGACCCGGAGCTGCCGGGCGGCGTCGTCCGGGGCCGCGAGCGCACCCTGTGGCTGGTCGACCGCGCCGCCGGCGCCGGCATCCCGTACCACGAGTGCACCTTCTGACCACAGCCGATGCCGAGGGCTTGGGTTTCCCCCGCCCAGGGCTTGGGTTTTCCCCGCCCAGGGCTTGGGTTTTCCCCGCCCAGGGCTTGGGTTTCAGCCCTGCCCGACCGCCCCGCGCACCAGGCGCACCGCGTCGGACGCCGTGAGCCCCAGCCGCTCGATGGTCGCCACGTAGTCACGGGCGGCCGCGGCGCCCGCCTTCTCGGCCGACTCGACCGTCCCGGTCACGAAGCTGCCCGCTCGGCCGCGCGTCACGATCACCCCGGAAGCCTCGAGCTCGCGGTAGGCGCGCGCGACGGTGTTGGGCGCGATCCCGAGCTCCAGCGCGAGGTGGCGCACCGGCGGCAGGCGGTGGTTGGCGGGGAACTCCCCCGACTCGCGGGCGGCGACGATCTGCTGCTTGATCTGCTCGAACGGCGGGACGGCCAGCGAGGGGTCAACGACGAGCACCGGACACCTCCCCCGCCCCCAGCCGCGCCTTGGCGCGCCGACGCGAGGCGGCCTCGGCGACCAGCACCGCCACCATCACCACGACGAAGTTCACCCAGACGAGGATGCCGACCGGACCCTGCGCGGTGTCCCCACCCAGCAGCAGGGCACCCAGCACCATGGTCGCGATGGGCCCGAGCGTGAGCAGGGCCACCACGTCCTCGCGGCGGACCGAGTCCGACCAGGCGAGCTCGGTGGCGTCCGCGGCCCGCTGCGGCTGGCGGGCGAGCCAGGCGGCCCCGGCGACGCAGGCGGCGGTGAGCGCCAGGCTGGCGAAGAGGCCCCACGGGTGCCAGGCCGGCCCCGTGACCAACCAGGACGCGGCCACGACGAACGCGACCTGCACCGCGACGAGGACGCCGATCGCCCAGGCCGGCACGTGGTCGGCCAGGGTGACGACGCGTCCCCGGGAGATGCGGGGGCCGTCGGCTGCGGCCGACGCCTCGCGCGCCCCGAGGACGGCCAGCGCGAGCAGGCGGCCGGCGAAGGCGAGGCTGACCAGGATCGGGAAGGCCGCGGAGGGGTTGGGCAGGGCGCCCAGCGTCGTCAGCCCCGGCAGCATCGCGAGCGCGCTGACCACGCTCGCCCGCCCCTCGCGGTCGCGCAGGCGGCGCAGGAAGCCCTCGGGCGCGTCGGTGTCGGGTGTGCCGAGGCCCTTGAAGATGCCGTTGCGGACGAACCGCTCCCGCATCGTCTCCTCACCCATGAGCGCCCGGCCGTTGGCGAGCAGGAAGGCCACGCCCGCCTGGATGAGTCCGAACACGAACAGACCGATGTCCATGAATCCCCTTTGCGTATCAGTCGTTGTACCAACTGTACCAATACACAACTGGGGCGCAAGGCGTCCGGACGACAAACGTCCGGCGACCGCAGCGCGGTCGCCGGACGTCGGAAGACATCAGTAGATGACCTCGCCCGCAGCGCGGCGGGCGCGCAGGCCCGCGAGGGCCTCGGCGAGGATCGCCTCGGCCTCGGCGTCGGAGCGGCGCTCCTTCACGTAGGCGAGGTGCGTCTTGTAGGGGGTGATCTTCGGCGGCGGCGGGGGGTTATCCGCGTCGAGGTTGGCCGGCAGCCCGCAGCGGGGGCAGTCCCACTCCTCGGGGAGAACGGCGTCCGCGGCGAACGCGGGACGTGTCTCGTGCCCGTTGCTGCAGAAGAAGGAGACGTAGGTGCGAGGCGCGGAATCGCCGCGCTCGGCCTCTCCCATGGGACCCGCACCGACACGGCTGCCACGAATGGCGCTACCACCGACCACTTTGTTGTTTCTCCTCAGGACTCAGGTGTTGGGCTGCAACGTGCGTCAGGACAGGACGCCGACGTCGGGGAAGTACCGGTACAGGGCCAGCAGCAGCAGGATGCAGGCGACCCAGACGAGGCCGACGATGATCGTCAGCCGGTCGAGGTTCCGTTCGGCCATCGAGGTGCCGCCCATGGTCGTCGACATGCCACCACCGAAGAGGTCGGACATGCCGCCGCCCCGGTTCTTGTGGAGCAACACGAACATCGACAGGGCCAGCGACGTGATGACCAGGGCGATCGACACGGTCAGGATGGGCCAGGTCAGCAGCGGCAGAACAGTCACCGGACGATTCTAACCCAGCTTTCTGGTGGCGCTGACCCCGGCGTGCCCCCGCGGCGTCCGGAAGCGACGGAGCGCGTGCCGGGCCGGGGCCCGACACGCGCTCCGACAGGGGACTCAGCGCTGGTAGAACAGCACGATCTTGGCGAACTCCTCGGGGTCGAGGGACGCACCGCCGATCAGGGCGCCGTCGACGTCGGCCTGGGCCATGATGTCGACGATGTTGCCCGACTTCACCGAGCCGCCGTACTGGATGCGGACCTTGTCGGCCGCCTCCTGGCTGACGATCTCGGCGACGCGGCCGCGGATCGCCCCGCAGACCTCCTGCGCGTCCTCGGGGGTGGCGACCTCGCCGGTGCCGATGGCCCAGACGGGCTCGTAGGCGATGACGAGGGAGCCGACCTGCTCGGCCGAGAGGTCCGCGAGGACCTTGTCGACCTGGGCGAGGACGAACGGGACCTGCTCGCCGGCCTTGCGGACGTCGAGCTTCTCCCCCACGCAGATGATCGGTGTCATGCCGGCCGCGAGGACGACCTTCGCCTTGGAGTTGATGAGTTCGTCGCCCTCCGCGTGGTAGTCGCGCCGCTCGGAGTGGCCGACGACCACGTACGCGCACTTCAGCTTGGCCAGCATGTCGGCCGAGACCTCACCGGTGTAGGCACCGGAGGCGTGCACGGAGACGTCCTGCGCGCCGTAGGCGAGGGGCAGCTTGTCGCCCTCCACCAGCGTCTGGACGGTGCGGATGTCGGTGAACGGGACGATGACCGCCGCCTCCGCCTGCTCGGCGTCGTACTTGGCGTCCTTCAGCGACCACGCGAGCTTCTGGACGACACCAGCAGCCTCGACGTGGTTGAGGTTCATCTTCCAGTTGCCCGCCATGAGCGGGACACGGGTTGCCACGATCGATCAGTTCCCTTCGAGGACGTCCAGACCCGGGAGCGTCTTGCCCTCCAGGTACTCCAGCGACGCACCGCCGCCGGTCGAGATGTGGCCGAACGCGTCATCGGGGAACCCGAGCACGCGCACCGCCGCGGCGGAGTCACCGCCACCGACGACCGTGAAGGCGTCGGTGTCGGCCAGCGCCTGGGCGACGGCCTTGGTGCCATCGGCGAAGTCGGCGACCTCGAACACGCCCATCGGGCCGTTCCAGAACACGGTCTTCGCACCCTTGATCGCGTCGGCGTAGGCCTTCGCAGTCTCGGGCCCGATGTCGAGGCCCATCTGGTCGGCGGGGATGGAGTCCCCGGCCACGACGGACTTCTCGAAGGGCCCGTCACCGGACGGGAAGCTCGGCGACACGGTGGCGTCGGTCGGGACGAGGAGCTGCTTGCCGGCAGCCTCGGCGTCCTTCATGTAGCCGTCGACGGTCTCGATCTTCTCGGCGTCCAGCAGGGAGGTGCCGACCTCGTGGCCCTTGGCCTTGAGGAAGGTGTAGCCCATGCCGCCACCGATGATGAGGGTGTCGGCGACCTTGAGCAGGTTGTCGATGACCGAGAGCTTGTCGGCGACCTTGGCGCCGCCGAGGATGACGACGTAGGGGCGCTCGGGGGTCTCGGTGAGCTTCTTGAGCACCTCGACCTCCTTCGCGACGAGGTGGCCCGCGGCGTTCGGCAGCATCTTGGCCACGTCGTAGACGGAGGCCTGCTTGCGGTGCACGACGCCGAAGCCGTCGGAGACGAAAACGTCACCGAACTCGGCGTACTGGGCGGCGAGGGCCTCGCGCTCGGCGTCGACCTTCGACTCCTCGGCCGGCTCGTAGCGGACGTTCTCGAGCATCACGATGTCGCCCTCGGCCATCCCGGCGACGGCGGCCTTGGCGGAGGGACCCACCACGTCGTCGGCCAGGGTGACCTTGGCGTCGATCAGCTCCCCCAGCCGCTTGGCAGCCGGGGCGAGCGAGTACTTCGGGTTCACCTCACCCTTCGGGCGACCCAGGTGGGCCATGACGACGACCTTGGCACCGGCTTCCGCGAGCTGCTTCAGCGTCGGCAGAGCCGCGCGGATGCGCCCGTCGTCGGTGATGGTCTCGCCGTCCAGCGGGACATTGAAATCGCAGCGGATCAGGACGCGCTTGCCCTTGAGATCCCCGAGGTCGTTGATGGACTTCACCTGGATTCGCCTTTCAGGGTTCGGTGGTTGGTGGGTTGATCAGAGCTTGGAGCCGACGAGCTCGGTCAGCTTGACCAGCTGGTTGGAGTAGCCCCACTCGTTGTCGTACCAGGAGACAACCTTGACCTGGTTGCCGATGACCTTGGTCAGGCCGGCGTCGAAGATCGAGGCGGCCGGGTCGGTCTCGATGTCCTTGGAGACGATCGGGTCCTCGGTGTAGACCAGGATGCCCTTGAGCGGGCCCTCGGAGGCGGCCTTCTTGATGATCTCGTTGACCTCCTCGACGGTGGTCTCGCGGGACGCCTCGAAAGTGAGGTCGGTGGCCGAACCGGTCGGGGTCGGAACGCGCATGGCGTAGCCGTCCAGCTTGCCCTTGAGCTCGGGCAGCACGAGCGCGACGGCCTTGGCGGCGCCGGTCGTGGTCGGGACCATGTTCAGGGCCGCGGCGCGCGAGCGACGCAGGTCCTTGTGCGGGCCGTCCTGCAGGTTCTGGTCCTGCGTGTAGGCGTGGATCGTGGTCATGAGGCCCTTGACGATGCCGAGGCTGTCGTTGAGCGCCTTGGCCATCGGCGCGAGGCAGTTGGTGGTGCAGGACGCGTTGGAGATGATCGTCTGCGACCCGTCGTACAGGTCGTCGTTGACGCCCATGACGATGGTGATGTCCTCGTTCTTCGCCGGGGCGGAGATCAGGACCTTCTTGGCGCCGGCGTCGATGTGGGCCTTGGCCTTGGTCGCGTCGGTGAAGAAGCCGGTGGACTCGACGACGATGTCGACGCCGAGCTCGCCCCAGGGCAGGTTGGCCGGGTCCTTCTCGGCGAAGGCCTTGATCTGCTTGCCGTTGGCGGTGATCGAGTCGTCGTCGTAGGTGACGTCGCCGTTGAAGCGGCCCAGGATCGAGTCGTACTTCAGCAGGTGGGCGAGGGTCTTGTTGTCGGTGAGGTCGTTGACGGCCACAACCTCGATGTCGGCGCCGGACTCAACCAGCGCGCGGTAGTAGTTGCGACCAATCCGGCCGAAGCCGTTGATGCCAACCTTGACAGTCATGTACTGGGTCTCCTTCGAAAGGAATCTCGCCCGCTCGTGGGGACGAGAACTGGACGAGTCCACCCTATCGAAAATCCCGCCGGGGACCGACCTGAGCGGGACTTCACCACCGCTGGGCCCCCGCTCAACTACCCGGGGTAGTGATCAGTCCCGGTCGAGCATCTCGGGCGTCAGGGACGCCTCGGTGTTGGGCACCCCCAGCTCGGACGCCTTCTTGTCGGCCGTGGAGAGCAGGCGCCGGATCCGGCCGGCGATCGCGTCCTTGGTCAGCGGGGGCGTGTGGAGCTGGCCGAGTTCCTCGAGGCTGGCCTGCTTGTGGGCCAGGCGCAGCAGCCCGGCGGCCTTGAGGTGCTCGGGCACCTCCTCGCCGAGGATCTCGAGCGCGCGCTCGACCCGGGCCCCGGCGGCCACGGCGGCCTGCGCGGACCGGCGCAGGTTCGCGTCGTCGAAGTTGGCCAGGCGGTTGGCCGACGCCTTGATCTCGCGCCGCATCCGGCGGTCCTCCCACTTGAGGAGGGTCTCGTGGGCACCCAGGCGGGTCAGCATGGCCGAGATGGCGTCCCCGTCGCGGATGACGACCCGGTCGACGCCGCGCACCTCGCGCGCCTTGGCCTGGATGCCGAGCCGGCGGGCGGCACCGACGAGGGCCAGGGCGGCCTCGGAGCCGGGGCAGGTGACCTCCATCGACATCGACCGGCCGGGTTCGGTGAGCGAGCCGTGCGCCAGGAACGCGCCGCGCCACACGGCGGTGGCGACGTCCAACCCCCCGGACACGACGGCGGCGGGCAGGCCGCGCACGGGGCGTCCCCGGGAGTCGATGAGGCCGGTCTGGCGGGCCAGGGAGTCGCCGTTGCGCAGGAGCCGGACGACGTAGCGGTTGCCACGGCGCAGGCCGCTGGGCGTGACGACCACGAACTCGCAGGTGAAGCCGAACAGGTCGAGGATGGCGTTGCGCAGCCGCACGGCGGCGCCTCGGGTGTCGAGGTCGACCTCGACCATGATCTTGCCGCCGGCCAGGTGCAGGCTGCCGGCGAAGCGCAGCAGGGCGGCGACCTCCGCCTTGCGAACGGCCGGCTTCGTCACCGGTACGTTCGCGAGCTCTGCCTTCACCTCAGCCGTCAATGCCATGGGAGCCACCCTAACGTCCCATGATGTCGGCGTAGACCGAGGCCAGGCGGTTGATGTCGTGCCGGGGGCTGCCGTCGCTGGCCCGCACCGGCGTCACAATGAGTTCGGCGCCCAGGGACGCCGCGTAGCTGGCGAGGTGCGGGTCGCCCGCGGCGTAGGTCGGGTCGCACACGATCGTGTCCAGGCGCAGCAGGGGCGCGTGGTCGGCCAGCACCTCGAGGTGGCCGGACGCCGAGATCCCGGCCGTCTCGTCGGCCGAGGACAGGTTCATGGTGAGCGTGCGCCTCGCCCTGGTGGTGACCAGCGCGGCGGCCAGGTCGGGGACGAGGAGGTGCACGAGCACCGACGTGAACCACGACCCCGGCCCGAGCACGACGTGGTCGGCGGCCATGATCGCCTCGACCGTCTGCTCACAGGCCGGCGGGGCGTCCGGGAGGAGCCGCACCTCGCGGACCACACCCGGGCACTTGGCCACGCGGGCCTGCCCGCGGACGCGGGTGACCTCGTCGGGGTACAGGGAGTCGATGCCGATCACGTCGGCCTCGATGTCGAGCGGGACGGCCGCCATCGGCAGCACGCGGCCCTGCACCCCGAGCAGCTTGCCGACCATGTCCAGCCCCGATACGGGGTCGCCGAGGCGTTCCCAGATTCCGGCGATGAGCAGGTTGCCGATGGCGTGGCCGGCCAGGGGCCCGTCGCCGCCGAACCGCGACTGGAGGACGTCGGCCCACAGCCGGCCCTCGCGGTCGTCGCCGCAGAGGGCGGCCAGCGCCATCCGGAGGTCGCCGGGCGGGAGGATGTCGAACTGGGCCCGGAGGCGTCCCGACGAGCCGCCGTCGTCGGCGACCGTCACGACGGCGGTCAGGTCACTGGTCACCCGGCGCAGGGCGCGCAGCGAGGCGGCCAGCCCGTGCCCGCCGCCGAGGGCGACGACGGCCGGGACCCGGTCGAGCGGCGGGGTCATTCCAGCCCCAGGTCGCGGTGCACCACGTGGACGCCGAGGCCGGTGGCGCGCAGGCGCTCGGCGAGCTCCTCGGCCATGGACGTGGAACGGTGCTTGCCACCGGTGCAGCCGATGGCCACGGTGGCGAGGCGCTTGCCCTCGCGCTCGTAGCCGGGCATGACGGTGCTGAGCATCGTCTGGACGTGGCCCAGCCACTCCTGGGCGGCGTCGTGGCCGAGCACGTACCCCGAGACCGCCTTCGACAGCCCCGTCTGGGGGCGCAGCTCAGGCACCCAGTGCGGGTTGGGCAGGAACCGGACGTCGAGCACGTAGTCGGCGTCGATCGGGATGCCGTTCTTGAACCCGAAGGACATCAGGGTCAGCCGCAGCTCGCGGTCGTCGGAGGTGTTGAACGCGTGCGCCACCCGGCTGGACAGCTGGCGGACGTTGAGGTTCGAGGTGTCGATCACCATGTCGGCGGCCGCACGGAGGGCGGCGAGCATCTCGCGTTCGCGCCGGACGCCGTCGAGGAGGGGGCCGTCGCCCTGCAGGGGGTGCGGGCGGCGGACGTGCTCCTGGCGGCGCACGATGATCTCGTCGGACGCCTCGAGGTACAGGATCTGCGGCCACACGCCGAGGCCGTTGAGCCGGTCGAAGGCCGCGGGGATCTCGTCGAACTCCGACCGGGTGCGCACGTCGAGGACGACGGCGAGCTTGTCGAACCCGGCCTCGCGCACGGCACCGATCAGGTCGGGCAGCAGGGTCGGCGGGAGGTTGTCCACGACGTACCAGCCCAGGTCCTCGAGGGCGTGTGCGGCGGTGCGGCGCCCCGCCCCCGACAGGCCGGTGATGGCGATGAACCGGGTCGTGGGAACGCTCATGCCCCCATTATGTCGGCTGCACCTCGCCCGTGGCGGTGTTGATGGCCTCCCCCGGTTCATGGGCGGCCAGGGCCGCCTTCACGGACGCCGCGGTCTTGGGCCCGATGCCGGGCACCAGGGCGATGTCGGCGACGTCGGCGGCGCGCAGCTTCTTCAGGCTGCCAAAATGCTTGATCAGGGCCTTGCGGCGCAGCTCCCCCAGCCCGGGCACCCCGTCCAGGAGCGAGTCGACCATGGACTTGCTCCGGCGTCCGCGGTGGTGGGTGATGGCGAAGCGGTGCGCCTCGTCGCGGGCGCGCTGCAGGAGGTAGAGCCCTTCGGAGGCGCGCGGCAGGACGAGCGGGAAGTCCTCGCCGGGCAGCCAGACCTCCTCCAGCCGCTTGGCCAAACCGATGAGGGGCACGTCGGTGATGCCCAGCTCGTCCAGGGCCGTCTGGGCTGCCGCGACCTGGGGTGCGCCGCCGTCCACGACCACGAGGCTGGGCTTGTACGCGAACCGGCGGGCGGCACCGGTGGTGGCGTCGACGAGCACGGCGTCCTCGCCGGTGAGGGATGCCTGGTCCTCGAGGTAGCGGCGGAACCGGCGGGTGATCACCTCATGGATCGAGCCGACGTCGTCGGAGCCCTCGACGGTGCGGACGACGAAGCGGCGGTACTCGGACTTGCGGGCCAGGCCGTCCTCGAACACGACCATCGAGCCGACGACCTCGGTGCCCTGCAGGTGGGAGATGTCGTAGCACTCGATGCGCAGGGGCGGGGCCTCCAGGCCCAGGGCGTCCTGCAGTTCCTCCAGTGCCCGGTTGCGGGTCGACAGGTCGGAGGCGCGCTTGGTCTTGTGCAGGGCCAGGGCCTCGGCGGCGTTGCGGGCGACCGTGTCCATGAGCACGCGCTTGTCGCCGCGCTGCGGCACGTTCACCGTGACCCGCGCGCCGCGCACGTCGGTGAGCAGGTCGGCCAGCGCCCGGCCGGAGGCGGGGCGCACCGGCAGCAGGACCTCGCGCGGGATGCCCCCGGAGATGCCCGCCAGGTCGGGGTCGGCGTACAGCTGGAGGCAGAAGTTCTCGATCAGCTCCTCGAGCGTCGAGTCGTCGGCCCGGTCGGCGACCCAGCCCCGCTCGCCGCGCACCCGCCCGTGCCGGACGTGGAAGACCTGAATCGCCACCTCGAGGTCGTCGGCGGCGAGGGCAACGACGTCGGCATCGGTTGCGTCGCCGAGCACGATCGCGTTGCGCTCGGTGGCCGACGTGAGGGCGGCGAGCTTGTCGCGCAGCACGGCCGCCCGCTCGAACTCGAGGTCGTCTGAGGCCTGCAGCATCGCCTGCTTGATCCGCCGGGTCAGGTGGTTGGTGTTGCCGGCGAGGAAGTCGCACACGTCGGCGACGAGCTCGCGGTGCTCCTCGGCGTCGATCCAGCCGACGCAGGGGGCGGAGCACTTGCCGATGTGGGCCAGCAGGCAGGGGCGCCCGGCCGCGCGGGCGTTGCGGAAGACGCCGTTGGTGCACGAGCGCACTGGGAAGACCCGGAGCAGCGAGTCGATGGTGTCGCGGATCGCCCACGCCTGGGCGTACGGCCCGTAATAGCGGTTGCCCGTGCGCTTGGCGCCCCGGCCGACGAAGACGCGCGGGAACTCCTCGCCCCAGGTGACGCACACCCACGGGTAGGACTTGTCGTCGCGGTACTTGATGTTGAACCGCGGGTCGAACTGCTTGATCCACGTGTACTCGAGCTGCAGGCTCTCGAGCTCGTTCTGCACGACCGTCCACTCGACGCGGGACGCCGTGCGCACCATCGTCTGCGTGCGGAAGTGCAGCGAGCGTGGGTCGGCGAAGTAGGAGTTGAGCCGCTGGCGCAGGTTCTTGGCCTTGCCGACGTAGATGACGGTGCCGGAGGGGTCGCTGAACCGGTAGACGCCGGGATCGGTCGGGATCGAGCCCGGCGCCGGTCGGTAGGACGCCGGGTCAGCCATGCGCCCACGATAGACGCCGTGGTGCATCCCGACAGGAATTGGTTCAGTCGCTGCACTAGGCTCGCGACCATGACTCCCGACCGTCGTACGTTCCTGTCCCAGGCCGGGTTGGCCGCCCTCGCGGTGGGCACTGGCGCCCTCGCCGGGTGCGGCGCCCCCGCCCGCACCTCCCCCGGGGCGCCTCCTGCGGCGAACACGCTGTCGATCCCAGCGTCGTCCATCCCCGTGGGCGGCGGCACGATCCTCGACAACGCCAACTTCGTGGTGACCCAGCCGACCGAGGGCGAGTTCCGCGCCTTCAACAAGATGTGCACCCACCAGGGTTGCCCGGTGAGCGACATCCAGGGCACCGACATCCACTGCCGCTGCCACGGGGCGAAGTTCTCGATCGAGGACGGGTCGGTCACCAACGGCCCGGCCACCGAGCCGCTGCGGGCGGCCAGGGCCGAACTCGACGGCGACCAGGTCAAGGTTTCCGCCTGACCGGGGCCGTGCCCCGGTGGGTCCTCCGGGTGTGACCCGGACCACCTACGCGATCGGCACCGCGGGGCCGACCTCGTTCTCGGTCGCCTACGCCATGTACTCCATCCCCGACCAGCTCGAGGTGTTCTACGAGGGGGCCCTGGTCGCCACCACCGGCGGCGGCGTCAGCGGTTCGGCCACGCTGCCGGTGACCCTGCCCGCGGGGTCCACCACACGAGACGGCCGCCCGGTTCCCCGGGCGGCCGTCCCCGGGCTGTCGTGGCCCCGGCGGTCAGAAGCGGAACGGGATCGGGAAGGGACCACAACAGCAGACCCCGCGGACCTCGCCCGGCACGAGCTTGAGGAGCGCCGCCGCCTGGTAGCAGGCGACGAACTGCGCGACCGTTGGGCGCAGGCCGCCGAGGACGCCGCGCTCGCGGACGATCCTGCGGACCGCAGCCGAACAGGTGTCCCCTCCGTGGAGCGCCCCGTGGGCGCACTGGTACCCCTTGCGCGGGCTCAGGTGGCGCTGGTAACCGCCGATGGCGGCATCGGCGAGACGGCGCGGCGTCTGGGTGAGCTTCATCCGAACACCGTAGTCGGACGATGGTTGCTCACGCCAGCATCGGCTTGAGGAACTGCCCGGTGTGGCTGTCGGGGTTGGCCGCGATGTCCTCGGGCGTGCCCTCCCCGACGACCAGGCCGCCACCCCCTCCGCCCTCGGGGCCCATGTCGATGACCCAGTCGGAGGTCTTGATCACGTCGAGGTTGTGCTCGATGACGATCACCGAGTTCCCGGCGTCCACGAGGCGGTTGAGCACGCCGAGCAGCTTCGCGATGTCCTCGAAGTGCAGGCCCGTGGTGGGCTCGTCGAGGATGTACACCGTCCGCCCCGTCGAACGCCGCTGCAGCTCGGTGGCCAACTTCACGCGCTGGGCCTCGCCGCCCGACAGCGTCGTCGCCGGCTGCCCGAGGCGCACGTAGCCCAGGCCGACGTCGACGAGCGTGTCCATGTAGCGCCGGATCGCATTGATCGGCTCGAAGAAGACCGCCGCCTCCTCGATGGGCATGTCGAGCACCTCGGCGATCGACTTGCCCTTGTACTTCACCTCGAGCGTCTCGCGGTTGTAGCGCGCGCCCTGGCACACCTCGCAGGGCACGTACACGTCGGGCAGGAAGTTCATCTCGATCTTGATCGTGCCGTCGCCCGCGCAGTTCTCGCAGCGGCCCCCCTTGACGTTGAAGGAGAACCGGCCGGGCTGGTAGCCGCGCGCCTTGGCCTCGGGCGTCTCGGCGAACAGCTTGCGGATCCGGTCGAACACCCCGGTGTAGGTCGCCGGGTTGGACCGCGGCGTCCGGCCGATCGGGCTCTGGTCGACGTGGATGGCCTTGTCGATGTGCTCCAGGCCGGTGATCTTGCGGTGCCGGCCGGGCACGTCCTTGGCCGAGTAGAGGTGCCGGGCCAGCGCCTTGCTCAGGATGTGGTTGACCAGCGAGCTCTTCCCCGAACCCGACACGCCGGTCACGGCGACCATGCAGCCGAGCGGGAACGCGACCGACACGGCGCGCAGGTTGTTCTCGGACGCCCCCTCCACCGCCAACTTCTTCCCGTTGCCGGGACGCCGCACGTCGGGCACCGGGATGCTGCGGCGTCCGGACAGGTAGGCGCCGGTGAGGGACTGCTCGTTGGCCACCAGCTCCTTCAGCGAGCCGGAGACGATGATGTTGCCGCCGTGCTCGCCCGCGCCGGGGCCGATGTCGACGATGTGGTCGGCGGTGCGGATCGTGTCCTCGTCGTGCTCGACGACGATCAGCGTGTTGCCCAGGTTGCGCAGGCGCACGAGGGTGTCGATCAGCCGCCGGTTGTCGCGCTGGTGCAGGCCGATGCTGGGCTCGTCGAGCACGTACAGCACGCCCACCAGCCCGGACCCGATCTGGGTCGCCAGCCGGATGCGTTGGGCCTCGCCCCCCGACAGGCTGCCGGCCGAGCGCGACAGGGTCAGGTACTCCAGGCCCACGTCGAGCAGGAAGCGCAGGCGCTCGTTGATCTCCTTGACGACGCGCTCGGCGATGGCGGCCTCGCGCTCGCTGAGGACGAGGCCGCGCATGAAGGTCTGGGCGTCGGCGATCGACAGGTTCGCCACCTCGGCGATGTTGAGCCCGCCGATGGTGACGGCGAGCGAAGTGGGCTTGAGCCGCGCCCCGTGGCAGGCGTCGCAGGGGCGTTCGCGCATGTAGCCGGCGAACCGGTCGCGCGCGTTGTCGCTCTCGGCCTCGGTGAAGCGGCGCCGCACGTACGGCAGCGCGCCCTCGAAGCTGGCGTTGTAGCTGGTGCGTCGCCCGTGGCGGTTGACGTTGGTGACGCGCAGCGTGCCCTTCACGCCGGTGAGGATCATCGTCTGCACCCGGGCGGGCAAGTCCTCCCACGGGGTGTCGACCGAGAAGTGGTGCATCTCGGCCAGGGTGCGGAAGATCGTCTGGAAGTACCCCGACACGTAGACGGAGTTCCAGGGAACGACCGCGTTCTCGGACAGGCTCTTGGAGCGGTCGGGCACGACGAGGTCGGGGTCGACCTCCATCCGCGTGCCCAGCCCCGAGCAGGTCGGGCAGGCGCCCCACGGTGCGTTGAAGGAGAACTGGCGGGGCTCGAGCTCCTCCAGCGAGATGTCGTGGTTGTTCGGGCAGGCCAGCTTCTCGGAGTAGCGGCGGTGCCGCTGGGGGTCGCCCTCGGCCACGTCGACGAACTCGATCTCGACCACGCCCTGGGCCAGGTTGAGCGCCGTCTCGACCGAGTCGGTCAACCGCTGCTTGATGGACGCCTTGGCCGCCAATCGGTCGACCACCACCTCGATGTTGTGGCGGATCTGCTTGTCGAGGGTCGGCGGGCTCGTCAGCTGGTGGATCTCGCCGTTGACCCGCACACGCGTGAAGCCCTGCGTGACGTAGGAGCGCATCAGCTCGATGTGCTCGCCCTTGCGGCCGCGCACGACCGGGGCCAGCACCATGAACCGGGTGCCCTCGGGCAGCTCGAGCAGGCGGTCGACGATCTGCTGCGGCGTCTGCTTGGTGATCGGCTCGCCACACTCGGGGCAGTGCGGGTGGCCGATGCGGGCGTAGAGCAGGCGGAGGTAGTCGTAGACCTCGGTGATCGTGCCGACCGTCGAGCGCGGGTTGCGGCTGGTCGACTTCTGGTCGATGGCGACCGCCGGGCTGAGGCCCTCGATGAAGTCGACGTCGGGCTTGTCCATCTGGCCCAGGAACTGGCGGGCGTAGGCGGACAGAGACTCGACGTAGCGGCGCTGGCCCTCGGCGAAGATCGTGTCGAAGGCGAGGGACGACTTGCCTGAGCCCGACAGGCCGGTGAACACGATCAGCGCGTCGCGGGGCAATTCGAGGCTCACGTTGCGCAGGTTGTGCTCCCGAGCACCTGCCACGACCAGTCGTTCACTCACCCGCCCCATGGTAGGTGCGCCATCTGACAGTTCCCGTACGAGGGATCCCCGTGGTGGGACGCGGGTGGGGTTAGGGTGTTGGCATGCTCGCGATCGTGAACCAGGGCCAGGTGGAGCCGGTCCTCAAGCGCATCGCGATGGCCACGCAGGCCCTGCTGCGCTCCACCGTCCGCATCGAGGAGCCCGACTGGCGCGAGCCGTCGCTGCTCCCGGGGTGGTCGCGTGCGCACGTGGCCAGCCACGTCTGCCGCAACGCCGACGCGCTGCGCGGGGTGATCGCCGCGGCCCGCCAGGGCGACCCGGCGCCCCTGTACCCCTCCTCCGCCGCCAAGTTCAACGAGATCGAGCGGGGCGCCGAACGGACCGGGTTGGAGCTCCACGTCGACCTCGACACATCGGCCGGCGAGCTGGCCAACCTGTGCGAACGGGTCGAGGACTGGATGGTTCCGGTCCGGCTGCTCGGCGGCGAGTTCCCGCTCTCGCTGGTGACGATCATCCGCCTGCACGAGCTGATGCTGCACCACCTCGACCTCGACGTGGACTTCACGTGGGAGGACATCGACCTCGTACCGGCCCGCTGGATGCTGGAGTGGATGATCCTCCTCCTGCGTGACGAGGAGGGCCTGCCCGCCATCGACATCGAGTCCGACTCGGGCGTCTCGGCCACGCTGGGCACCGAGGGCAAGCGGCGCACGGTCGCCGGCCCCGACGCCGCGCTGTGGGCGTGGCTGACCGGCCGCACCGCGGGTGACGGCGTGCTCGCCGCGGAGGGCATCACCTTCCCGCTCGCCGGCTGACCCCTTGTGCCGGCGCCCTTCCTCGCGTAGGAACGACCCATGGAGATCACCAGTGCCGTCGTCGGGACCATGGGCAACAACGCGTACCTGCTCACCGACGCGGGCGAAGGACTGCTCATCGACGCGGCCGACGACCCCTTGGCGCTGCTGGCGCTGATCGGCGACACCCCGGTGAACACGATCGTCACCACCCACCAGCACCACGACCACGTGGCCGCCCTCAAGGCGGTCGCCGAGCACACCGGGGCACGCCTGGTCGCCGGTGCGCCGGACGCCGACGCCATCGAGGGGACTGCCGGCGTCGCGATCGACGAGCGCGTCTGGGACGGCGACGCCGTCCGGGTCGGCAACGTCGAGTTGGAGGTCATCGGCCTGGTCGGGCACACGCCCGGCTCGATCACGCTGGTCCACCGTTCCGACGACGGACGCCCCACGCACCTGTTCGTCGGCGACTCGCTGTTCCCGGGCGGGGTGGGCCGGACGAACACGCCGGAGGACTTCACCAGCCTGCTCGACGACGTCACCGCCAAACTGTTCGACCGGTTCGCCGACGACACCGTCGTCCACCCCGGTCACGGCGACCCGACCACGCTGGGGGCCGAGCGACCGCACCTGTCGGAGTGGCGCGAACGCGGTTGGTGACTCAGACCGCCTGACGCACCCCCGCGAGGAAGCGCGCGACCTCGCCCAGGTACTCCTCGGCGTTCTCGAACAGGATCGAGTTGTGGTCGCCCCGCTCGAAGACCTTCAGGGTGGACGGCCCACCGGCCCAGGCCGCCAGCCGCTCACCGTGGCTGACGTCGACCATGCCGTCGTGGCGGGTGTGCAGCACGAGCACCGGGCCGGCGTAGCCGCCGATCTTCGCCCGGTGGTCGAGCCGTTCCTCGAGCGAGGCCCACTGTGCGGCGTCCACCCCGAGCTCGCGCGGGTGCACCCGCAGGGTGATGCGCTCGAGGGCGTCGGCGATGCCGCTCTCCAGCACGAGGCCGGCGATCGAGGGGAAACGCCGCACCGCCTCGAGAGCGAACAGGGAGCCGACCGAGCGGCCCATGACCACGACCTTCGCCGGGTCGCCCGCCGCCTCGACCACGGCCCCGACGTCGTCGAGCATCCGCCCGAGCAGGGGTGTGCCGGTCGAGCCGCCGTAGCCGCGGTACTCGGCCAGGAACAGGTCCCAGCCCAAGCCGTTGACCACCCGGTCGAGCGTGCCCTGCCAGTCGGCCACCACCTCGCCGTTGCCGTGGAAGGAGACCAGCGTCCAGCCGCCGGAGCCCTCCACACGGTGGACGCCGCAGGCCAGGATCGCCCCGTCGACCTCGACGTCGACCCGTGAGGTGGGTGGGCCCCCGCCCGGGAAGAAGTAGCGCGCCGCGATGAGCGGGTGGTCGAGCAGGTCGGTCACTTCGTCGCCTCCACCATCTGCCGGATCATCTTCTTGAGGTCGTGGATCTCGTCGCGCAGCCGCGCGGCGGTCTCGAACTGCAGCTCGCGGGCGGCCTCATGCATCTGGTCACTCAACTCGTGCACCAGCTTGGCCAGCTCGGAGGTCGGCAGCGACCCGAGGTCGCGGTCGCCCTTCTTGAGCGCCGGGACCGGGGCCGTCCCCTTGTCGCCGAACTTGCCCACGACGTCCCAGGTGTCGGCGTCCTCGCGGGCGAGCATGTCGGTGATGTCGGCGATCTTCTTGCGCAGCGGCTGCGGGTCGATGCCGTGCTCGGTGTTGTACGCCACCTGCTTGGCCCGGCGCCGGTTGGTCTCGTCGATGGCCGCCTCCATCGACGGCGTCATCTTGTCGGCGTACATGTGCACCTGGCCGCCCACGTTGCGGGCCGCGCGGCCGATCGTCTGGATCAGCGACCGCTCCGAGCGCAGGAAGCCCTCCTTGTCGGCGTCCAGGATCGCCACGAGCGACACCTCGGGCAGGTCGAGGCCCTCGCGCAGCAGGTTGATGCCGACCAGCACGTCGTACTCGCCCAGCCGCAGCTCGCGCAGCAGCTCGATGCGCCGCAGGGTGTCGACCTCGGAGTGCAGGTACCGCGTCCGGACCCCGTTCTCCATCAGGTAGTCGGTGAGGTCCTCGGCCATCTTCTTGGTCAGCGTCGTCACCAGAACGCGCTCGTTCTTCTCCACCCGGGTGCGGATCTCGCCCATCAGGTCGTCGATCTGCCCCTTCGTCGGCTTGACGACCACCTCGGGGTCGACCAGCCCCGTAGGGCGGATCACCTGTTCGACGACGCCCGTGGCCTTGGCCATCTCGTAGGGGCCGGGGGTCGCCGACAGGTAGACGGTCTGCCCGATGCGCTCGGTGAACTCCTCGAACCGCAGGGGCCGGTTGTCCATCGCGCTCGGCAGCCGGAACCCGAAGTCCACCAAGGTCCGCTTGCGCGACATGTCGCCCTCGTACATGCCGCCGATCTGCGGCACCGACACGTGCGACTCGTCGATGACGAGCACGAAGTCCTCGGGGAAGTAGTCCAGCAGGCAGTTCGGGGGCGTGCCCGGCCCGCGCCCGTCGATGTGCCGCGAGTAGTTCTCGATGCCCGAGCACGTGCCGATCTGGCGCATCATCTCGACGTCGTAGCCCGTACGCATCCGCAGCCGCTGCGCCTCCAGCAGCTTGTTGGACGCCTCGAGGTCGGCCAGCCGCTCCCCCAGCTCGGTCTCGATGCCGGACAGCGCCCGCTCCATGCGCTCGGGGCCGGCGACGTAGTGGGACGCCGGGAAGACATAGACCTCCTGGTCCTCGCTCAGCACCTCGCCGGTGAGCGGGTGCAGCGTGGACAGGGCCTCGACCTCGTCGCCGAAGAACTCGACCCGGACGGCGTTCTCCTCGTACATCGGGAAGATCTCCATCGTGTCGCCCCGCACCCGGAACGTGCCGCGGGTGGCGGCCAAGTCGTTGCGCACGTACTGGTTGGTGACCAGCCGGCGGGCCAAGGACTCCATGTCGTGGCTCTCCCCCACCCGCAGCCGGATCATCCGGTCGACGTACTCCTGCGGCGTCCCCAGGCCGTAGATCGCCGACACGGTCGCCACCACGATGACGTCGCGCCGCGTCAGCAGCGAGTTGGTCGCCGAGTGGCGCAGCCGCTCGACCTCCTCGTTCAGCGAGGAGTCCTTCTCGATGTAGGTGTCGGTCTGCGGGACGTAGGCCTCGGGTTGGTAGTAGTCGTAGTAGCTGACGAAGTACTCCACCGCGTTGTCGGGGAAGAACTGCCGCAACTCGTTGGCGAACTGCGCGGCCAGGGTCTTGTTGGGCTGCATCACCAGCATCGGGCGCTGCAGGCGCTCGGCCAGCCACGCGACCGTCGCGGTCTTGCCGGTACCCGTCGCACCCAGCAGCACGACGTCGTCCTCCCCCGCGGTGATGCGGCGCTCGAGCTCGTCGATGGCCGCCGGCTGGTCGCCGGCGGGCGAGAAGTCGGCGTGCATCTGGAACGGTGCCACGCGGCGCTGGATGTCGGTCGTGGGACGCATGGTGTCCAGCGTAGGCGGCGCCCCCGACAAAGCAGTCGGGGGCGCCGTCCTGGAAGAACCGACGGAGTCACCAAGCGTTCCTGATCACCTGCTTCTGGTAGCGGACCTGCCACACGTAGGCGTCGCTGCCGTTCCAAGCGCAGTTCTTGGTGATGGTCACGTTCCGGTGTCCAGCCCACCTGTGGTAAGAGGCACGGTTGGACACAGACACCAGGCACCACTTGTGGGCACCCGCGTAGCTGTTGTTGTTGGCCCACAACGTCGACTTCCCGTTCTCGTAGAACGTCCGCCACTCGTAGGTGGCCGCCTCGGCCGGTGTCGCGACTGCGCCCGTGATGGCCAAGGTGGCACCGGCCACGGCCAATGCGACTCGCTGGAACGTCTTCTTCACGATGTCTCCTAGGGATCATTGCCCCGGTGCTCGTTGCCCGGTGCGGCCGAGTCAAGCGGACACCCTCGCAGATGACAACGGGGAGTTCTCCCCTCTGAGAAGCAGTGGGTACCACACGCACGGCAGACCCCCGCGCCTAGCCACTTCGGCGTGGGCACGGGAAGTGGACCAGACTCAAGCTGATGCCGAACCTTCTCTCTCGCGCGAGCGAGGGCAACGCGCTGCTCCACGGTAAGGGGTTCGGAGAATGCCCATCGGATCGCCGAGTCGCCGCGCGGGAGCTTGAACCCCCCGATCAGCCACATCTTCATGCCCTCGGGAACTCGGTGACTGGTCGTGCTCCCGTCACGGTTCACCCCGTACCACCACAACCGTGTCGGTGGCACCCGGCGTCCCGGCCAGACTGATGGCGTCCAGAACCTCGCCGTGTGGCATCACGTGGCTCATGATCTGCCGGTCCTTGTCGACGTTGGCCACGATGTCGTCGGTGACCTCGAAGATCTGGGTCGGGTGGCCCATCGCCATCCTTTCGACCTTGGTCATCAGCAACCACCCGAAGTCGCTCGGGACCGGTTGCTTGTGCACGGCTGGGATCGACACGACGGCGCGCGACTTCACACACCCCAGGATGGTCTCGATCATCACCGGCACTCCGGCCGCGTCGAGGTAGCCGTCCGTGTCAGGGCGCGCGTCGCGCAGGAAGCTCGGCGGCCCGGACGTGTCAGCCCCACCTCGACGATCTCCCCCGCCGGCTCGTGCCCGAGCGGGGTGGCGCCCTGCCGTGGCGGGATGCCGCCGACGTGGATGTACATGTGGTCCGACCCGCAGAGGCCCGAGGCGCGCATCCTTCGGCCCGGGGCAGGACGTCATCCTCACCCGTGGGGGGTCGCTCGGCAGCTGCGTGGCACCCCGCTCGCCGACTTCATGCCGGACACGAAGGCCTACGTGCCGCCCCACGGCACCGCCGCGACGACGGGCGGCACTCCTGCGCAATGACCAAGACCGGCATCACGTGCGACGACTCGATGAAACCGACGCGGGGTTCCACCCGTCCCGGGCGGACCTCAAGCTGAGGTGAGCCTGCGGGCTGATCGGCGTTCTACAGCTCGACCCGGTCGCCGAGGAGCCACGCGAACAGGAGGACGCCGATGCTCGTCACCAGCAGAACGAACGACAGTCCGACCGCCAGGGACAGGTTCGACTCGAACCCGATGAAGATCGCCAGCGGCATCGTCTGCGTGACGCCCTCGCGGTTGCCCGCGAAGAAGATCGTCGCCCCGAACTCCCCCAGCGCCCGGGCCCACGCGAGCACGAGCCCGCTGAGCAGCGCCCGTTTGGCGACCGGCACCATGATGTGGCGGAACAGCTGGCCCTCGCTCGCCCCGTCGACGTGGGCCGCCTCGGGGATCGCCGGGTCGATGGACGCGAAGCCCACCCGCGCGGCGCGCACGTAGAACGGTCCGGCGACGAACACCTGGGACAACACGACGGCCGCCGTCGTGAACGGCAACGAGATGCCGAGGAACGCGAGCGGTTCGCCCAGCCAGCCCCGGCGTCCGAACACCTCGAGCAGCGCGATGCCGGCCACCATCGGGGGCAGCACGATGGGCAGGTCGACCAGGAGTTGCACCAGCGTCCGGCCCGCGAAGCGCCAGCGCGCCAGGGCGTAGGCCAGCGGTGTCCCCGTCACGATGATGATCAGGGCGCTGAGCGCGGAGGTGCCCAGCGACAGCTTGACGGCGGCGTGCACCGCCGGGTCGGCCAGGTAGGCGGGCAGGTCACTGCTCAGCGCGAGCCAGACGAGGCCCGCGACCGGCACGGCGAGCAGCCCGACCAGGCTGCCCGCCGGGATCGCGAAGCCGAGGACGTCGCGCGCCCGCGTTCTCACGCCGCGGCGGGCGGAAGATAGCCGGCCTTCGTCAGGATCTCCGCGCCGTCCCCGGCCGTCATGAACGCGATGAACGCCGCCGCGCCCTGGGAGTTCTTGGCCGCGGTCACGGGCGCGATCGACAGAGCCAGCTCGGCGTTGAACTCGTCTGGGATCTCGACGGTCTCCGCGTCGGCGGGCACGTCGGTGACGAACACGATGCCGGCGTCTGCCTCGCCCTTGGTCACCTTGGTGACGATCGGCTGGACGCCCATCTCACGGCTGACCGTGTTGGCGGTGACCTTCTCGGTGAAGCCCGGCTCGGTGGCCTCGACCTTGTCCAGACCCTTCTTGGTGACCATCCAGACCGGCAGGGTCTCGGCGCCGAGGAGCACCTTGAGGCCGGGCTTGGCGAGGTCCGTGATGCCGGTGACGCCGCCGGGGTTGCCGGGCGCGACCACGATCACGAGCCTGGTGCGGGCGAGCTGCTGGACCTTGTCGGCCACCACCAGCCCGGCCTCGGCGGCCGACTTCATGTCGTTGGGGTTCGCGGCGACCCACACGTCGGGGGTGGCGCCCTTGGCGAGCTGCTCACGCTGGATCGGAGTGTGGCCGACCTCCACGATCGTCTTCGCGCCGCCCACGTCGAACGCCGCCGCCAGCGCCTTGCTGTGCGCGGCCATGGCGCCCGGCATGAACACGGTCACGTCGGCGTCGACCGCGGGTGCCGTGCTCGGGGCGGCGGTCGTTGCGGCGGAGGTGCTGGCTGGTGCGCCCGTCGGGGCGGGTGTGGTGCACGCGGCGAGCGGGATCAGGGCGAACGCGGCCAGGACGTGGCGGCGGGACAGGGACACGGGGATCCTCCTTCTACGCCCAAGGAGTCGTGTGGGGGGTGCGAAAAGTTCCCGGCTCGTCGAGTGTCACCGCACGTAGCGCCATCTGGACCACATCGGCCATCACGCGCTGGATGGGGAAGGGCCGTGACAAGGGGCGATGCCGCCGGGGAGCCCCAGTGGGTGTCAGAGATGTAGTCCAGATGGCGCTACGTCGCCGGAGCCTCAGCCGGCGAGGCGCAGGACGTCCCGCTCGGCGGCGGCGTCCGACCAGTGCGACAGCAGGTCGGCGCGGGCGCGAGCCACGCGCGAGCGTATGGTGCCGACGGCCACGTCGGCGATCTGCGCGGCCTCGGCGTAGGAGTAGCCGAACACCTGGGTGAGCACCAGCGCCTCGCGGCGGTCGGCATCCAGCCAGGCGAGCATGGCGGCGATCTCGACCCGGTGCGTGTCGTCGCCGACGGCGTCCGACCCGCAGTCGCCGGGGGCACAGGGGACGGCAGGACGCGCGACCTCGTAGCGCACCCGGTCGGCCGCGGCGCGACGCGCGATCGTCAGCAGCCAGGAGCGGGCGGGTGCCTCACCTCGGAAACCAGGGAGGGCGTCCAGGGCGCGCAGGTAGGTCTCCTGGGCGAGGTCGTCAGCGGCGTCCGCGCTGGTCAGGTGGGCGAGGAAGCGCCACACGTCCGCCTGGGTGCGCGCGATGAACTCCCCCAGCGCCGCGCGGTCGCCACGGCCGGCCGCCAGCGCGAGGCTGGTGACCTCGGCGTCGAGGGCGGTTCGGTCGGTCGCGGACACGTCCAGCAGCGTAACGCTACGCTCGATCCATGCCCCAGCCGACCTGCCCGCAGCCGCGCCGTTGGCGCGTGGCCGCGTCGGCACTGCTGGATGGCGAGCCCTTACCCGTCCCCCGCGAGAAGCTGGACGCCCACCTCGCGGCCTGCCCGGACTGCCGGGCGTGGCTCGCACAGGCCCGGCGCCTGTCGCCCGAACTGCGCCGCGACAGCCTGCGCCCGCCGGACCTCACCACGATGCTGATCAACGCCAGCGAGGCGCACATCTGCGGCTGCCACACCGGAGGCGAGTGCGAGTGCCGCGACTGCCAGTGCCCGACCTGCACCTGCAGGCCGGTCGCCTGACGCTTCGCTCGCACCTCAGGGGCCGGGGCGGTTTTGCTAGGGTGTGCGGACATCGCCCCCTGGAACGTACAAGGTAGCCAGATGCGCTTTCGCCCCACCCTGCTCGCCTCCGTCGCCTCCCTCGCCCTGATCTCCGGCTGCACCGGCACCGGGCCCGGACCCGGCAGCCTCCCCCTCCCGGGCGGCGCGCCCGCCGTCCAGGTCCAACAGGGGCGCGCCCCGTCCGGCACGGGGGAGGACGCGAGCGTCCGCGTGGACGAGGTGACCCGCGTCGGCGACGACCTCGCCATCGCCCTCACGATCGCCACCTCGCGCCAGGAGGCGCGCCTGTACAGCCACGGCGTCGAGGCGACGACGAACACCGGCCAGCGCATCCGCGGCACCGCCGGCGAGGACCTCCGCATCCCGGAGCGCTCCACCGCCCCCTCGACCCTGCACCTCCCCCTCCCCGAGAGCGAGGTCTCCAGCCTGTCGCTCCAGGTGGGCACCCGCTGGCCGAACGTCACCGTGCCCGTGCCCGCCGAGGACGGGTCCCTCGTGTGGGCCCCCGCCCCGCTGCGGCAGGTCGGCCTCGAGCAGCGCCCGGTGCGCAACAAGGACGCCGAGCTGGTGCTGGACGCAATCCGCTCCGAGGGCATGGTGACCGAGGTCGAGGTGCACGGCACGGGGCTGACCGGCGGGCGGATCGAGATCTGCCGGTACGGCAACCGGTGCACTCTCGTCGAGGCCGACGGCACGACGCACCCGTTCGTCGAGGCCCCCGACCAGGACAGGCCCCCGGCGGACGCCCGCGTGCGCGGCACGCTGCGCTTCCTGGGTGAGCTCGACCCCGAGGGGACCGACCTCACGCTGACCCTCAACACCGGGGCGGGCGGACCGCTCGACCCGCAGCGGGTCACCCTGCCGACGCACACCGACTCCCCCACCGTCGCGGCCGCCGGCGACCTGTCCCGCCCGCCGTTCGAGGTCGAGCCGGTGACGCTGCGCCACGAGGAGACCGGGGCCGAGGTGACGGTCACCGGCCTCGACGTGCTGTCGGACCACGTCCAGATGCACATCACCGCCAAGGGCGGCGAGCGTCCCCTCCGCCTCGACCGGACGCCCGGCACGTACGAGGGCAGCGCGCTGATCGAGCCCAACGGGTTCCGCCACACCATCCAGGTGCCCGCCGACTCCGAGCTCACGCTACGCCCCGGCGACACGCTCGAGGCCAGCCTCGTCTTCCAGGGCTCGGTGGGCGCCGACATCACGCAGCTGACCCTCGAGCTCGGCGGCCGCTACACGGAGGGTGAGGCGCTCACGACGTCGTTCACCATCCCGACCACCGACCCCGCCGCGCCCGAGGCGTCCGGAACGCTGGGTGGGGTCGAGGCCTCCGCCCAGCCGGCCCCCGCGCCGCGCGCCGAGCCGGCCGTCCCCCAGCCGACCGCGAGGCCGGACGCCACCGCCACACCACGCGCGACCGCGGGCGCGCTGCGGGTCGACGACATCCAGCCGCTGCCGCACAGCAGCTTCGCGGTGATCGGCCCCGTGCGCACCGCTCTCTCCGGCGTCACCCCGCCCGGGCAGACGGCGTCCGCCGAGAACGTGGACGCCAAGGCCGAGGCCGAGGCGCAGCGCACCCTGCAGGACCTCGGCGCGCAGCGCACGCCGGACGGCTGGGTGCTGACGCTTCCCGAGACCGTGCTGTTCGACTACAACGAGGCCGCGATCAAGCCGGACGCCGCGACCAAGCTGGGCGAGGTGGCCGAGCTGCTGGCCTACTTCGACCGCGCGCAGATCGCCGTCCAGGGCCACACGGACTCCGACGGCAGCGCCGACCACAACAAGTACCTCTCCCAGCGCCGGGCCCAAGCGGTCGCGGACGCGCTTTCGGGCCAGGGCGTGGCGTCGTCGCGGATGGCCGTCGAGGGCTTCGGCTTCGACAGCCCGGTGGCCTCCAACGCCGACGACGCCGGCAAGGCCAAGAACCGCCGTGTGGAGATCGTGCTGCGCGAGAACGCCTGACCCGGGCTCAGCCGCGGCGCAGGGCGTCCCAGAGCCGGTCGACCTGCGCGGCCAGGGCGTCGGTGTCGCCGCTGTTGTCGATGACGTGGTCGGCCACGGCCAGCCGGTCCTCGCGGGAGGCCTGGGCGGCCAGGCGCGCCATCGCCTCGTCGCGGGTGAAGCCGTCGCGGCGGCGCAGGCGCTCGACCTGCACCTCCTCGGGCACGTCGACGACGATGACCTCGTCGAAGCGCCCGGACAGGTCGCCCTCGACCAGCAGCGGGATCACGTCGATCACGACCGCGCCGGCCGGCGCCTCGGCGCGCAGCTCGCCCGCCCGGGCGCGGATGCGGGGGTGCGTGATGGCCTCGAGGTCGGCGCGGGCGTCCGGGTCGGCGAAGACGATGGCGCCCAGCGCGGGGCGGTCGAGCGCGCCGTCGGGCCGCAAGATGCCCTCACCGAACCGCTCGACGATGGCGGCCAGCCCGGGGGTTCCGGGGGCGACCACCTCGCGGGCGAGCACGTCGGAGTCGACGAGCACCGCACCCCTCGCGGCGAGCAGGTCGGCCACGGCGGACTTCCCCGAGGCGATGCCGCCGGTGAGCGCGATGCGTGCCATCCCGCCATCCTGTCACCCCAAGGGCTGGGCCGCATGGAGCGAGAGGTGGGTCGCCACGCCGTCCGCCGCCCCGTCGGGGTCGAAGGGCTCGCCCACTGTGGTGTGCTCGGCCAGCAGCGTCGAGGGCTTGAGCATCCCGAACACCGCCTCGCCGGCGACCCGCACCCCGTCGGCGGGGTTGCAGACCGGGACGCCCCGGGCGGCGAGGTGGGTCACGGCCTCGGCCGGTTCCCCGGACAGGCCGCGGTGCACGACGAGGTAGACCGTGGACGCCGGGACCAGGGCGCGCGGGTCGTCGCCGGGCACGAGGACGACGACGTCGGCCAGGATCGTGCCGGTTCGAGGGGGCTTGCCACACAGGAAGGCGAGTTGCGGGGCTATGGGCGCAGTCCACCATCCCCGCGTGAGAAGGCGATGAGAAGGGGTGACGCCTCGTTGGGACGACAGGTATCTTGATGTCGAGACATGAGGGGGTGTGGGTGTACCGGTTGATCTTCTGGCCCGTCCTCGCGCCGTCCTTCCTGCTCGGGGTGGCGGTGGGCGCGATGGCGCCGGTGCTGGTGCTCGCCGCCCTCGAGCTCGGGGCGTCCCAGGCGCTCGCGGCGGCCATCGTCGCCATCATCGGCGCCACCGCGCTGGCCGTCACGGTGCCGGTCGGGCTGTTCATCGACCGGGTCGGCGACCGCACCGCGATGACGCTGGCCACCGGCGCGGCGGTCGTGACCATCACAGTGGCCATCGTGGCGTTGGCCTCCCGACAGCCGTGGTCCCTGGCCCTGTTCATCGGATCGGTGGTGCTGCGCGCGCCCGTGATGACCGCGTGGAACCTCGCCCGGCAGGCCGTCGTAGCGGAGACCGTGCCCGCCCACCAGCGCGGCCAGGCGATGACCGCGCTCGGCGGGACCATGCGCGCGGGCAACCTCGTCGGGCCGCTCTGCGGCGCCGCGCTGCTGCTGCTGTGGCCGCTGTGGTCGGTGTTCGCGTTCTCCGCCCTGTGCGCCCTCGCCGCGACCGGGCTGCTGTTCGTGAAACGCCTCAACCGGGCCTTCGACGCCGAGACCGCACGGAACCGGGCCGCCCGCACCCCCGACGAGCTGGCCCAGGGCGTCCGGTGGCGGGCGGTCGGGCTGGCCGGAGTGGCCATCGTCACGCTCGCCACGGCGCGCGTCGGGCAGCCGATCATCGTCGCGCTGTGGGGCGTTCACCTCGGCTGGACCGCAGCGCAGATCTCGCTGCTGGTCGCCGTGGGCGCCGCCGTCGAGCTGGTCATGATGATGCCGGGCGGCTACCTGAAGGACGCGCTGGGCCGCACCCCCACGCTCGTGCTCTGCCTCGCGGTCTACGGGACGGGCTTCCTCATGGCGCCACTGTGGCCGACGTCGGCCGGGCTGGTCGTGGCGATGGGCGTGATGAGCGTCGGCAACGGCCTGGGGGCCGGCATCAACATGACGATCGGCGCCGACCTCTCCCCCGTCCGCGGGCGGGCGCGCTTCCTGTCGATCTGGGCGATGTTCACCCAGGCCGGCCAGCTCGGCGGGCCCCTGGCGATCTCGGCGCTGCTGCTGACCGCCTCGCTCCCGGTCGCGATCAGCGTCGTCGGCGGCGCCGCGCTCACCGGTGCCGCGTGGGCACTCGCGGTGGCGCCGGTCACGCGGCTGCCGGGCCGCGCGTCCCTGCGACGGGGGGCCGACCAGCAGGCGGGTAGCGTGTGACCATGCCGCTTCCCCGGGCACGTCACCTCCTCGTCCCCGCCGCGTTCGCCCTCGCCCTGGCCGGGTGCTCCCCCGCACCCGAACCGGCGCCCGAGCC
>DUOQ01000081.1 GCA_012838755.1 Propionibacterium sp.
ACACGGGCCTTCCGCTGACGACCATCGGGATCATCCTGATCGTCGTCGGCCTGATCCTGAACCTTGTCCCGCTGGGCGGCAAGCGCATCCGGGTCTGGTAGCGACCTCGTAGCGATCCACACTGATTCCGATCGGGCGGGGCTCCTCACGGGGCCCCGCCCTTTCACGTCCGCGGACCCTCAGGAGAGGGTCGCCACCATGACGGCCTTGATGGTGTGCAGCCGGTTCTCGGCCTGGTCGAAGACGATGGACGCCTCGGACTCGAACACGTCGTGGCTGACCTCCAACTCGCGCATGCCGGTCAGGTCGTGGACCAGCCGCGCCGTGGACGTCTCCAGGTCGTGGAACGCCGGCAGGCAGTGCATGAACTTCGCGTCGCCACCGGCCATGCGCATCACGCGCGGCGTGACCCGGTAGGGCGCCAGGATGCGGCAGCGTTCGGCCCACACGCCCTTGGGCTCACCCATGGAGACCCAGACGTCGGTGTGCACGAAGTCGGCCCCGCGCACGGCCTCGAGGTCGTCGCTCACGGTGATCCGTGCCCCGGTCGTCTCCGCGATCTCGCGGGCCGATTCCACCAACTCGGGTGAGGGAGCGAACAGCTCCGGCGAGATCAGCCGGACGTCCATGCCCATCATCGCGCCCATGGTCAGCAGCGAGTTGCCCATGTTGAACCGGCAGTCGCCCAGGTAGGCGAAGGAGATCTCCGACGCGGGGCGTCCGGCCGACTCGAGCATGGTGAACGCGTCGCACAGCGACTGCGTGGGGTGCCAGTCGTCGGTCAGGCCGTTCCACACGGGCACCGAGGCGTTCTCGGCCAGCGCCTCGATCACGTCCTGGCGCGACCCGCGGAACTCGATGCCGTCGTACATCCGCTCCAGCACGCGGGCGGTGTCGGCCGGCGACTCCTTCGACCCGATGTGCGAGCCGCTGGAGTCGAGGTACGTGGTGAACGCCCCCTGGTGCTGCGCGGCGATCTCGAAGGCAGCCCGGGTGCGGGTCGAGCCCTTCTCGAAGATGAGGGCGAGGTTCTTGCCGACCAGGCGTCGCTCCTCGCGGCCTTCCCTGCGGGCGGCCTTCAGTTCGCCCGCGAGGTCGACGAGGTGCATCCACTCCTCGGGGGTGAAGTCCACCTCCTTGAGGAAGTCCCGTCCGGTCAGTTCGCCCACGATCGCGTGCCTTTCCCATCGCCCCGGCGCTCAGGGCCCCCACAGGGCACTCCCGGGGTCGCCATTCTTGCGTACATGACAGGATGGACCGCGTGATCATTCGATTCTTGGTCAGTGCCCTCTCGCTGGGAGTGGCCACCTGGCTGCTCCCGGGCATCTGGCTCGACTACGCCGGCGAGCCCGCCGGCGCCGCCCTCACCATGCTCATCGTGGCCGCGATCTTCGGGCTCGTGAACGCGCTCATCAAGCCGCTGTTCGTCTTCGTCACCTCACCCCTGTTGCTCGTCACCCTCGGCCTGTTCCTGCTCGTCATCAACGCCGCCCTGCTCATGCTCACGTCGTGGGTGTGCGCGAAGCTCGGCGTCCCCTGGGGCGTCAACGGGTTCATGGACGCCTTCTGGGGCGCCCTCATGGTGTCGATCGTCAGCTTCGTCCTGAACTCGTTCGTCGGGCGCCGCGGGCAGGTCCACAACTGATGCGTGACGTGCACGTCGTCTTCGTGTGCCTGGGCAACATCTGCCGCTCCCCCATGGCCGAACGCGTGGCGCAGGGGTGGGCCGAGCGCGAGGGACTGACCGGCGTCCGGTTCAGCTCGGCCGGAGTGAGCGCCGAGGAGACGGGCAACCCGATCGACCGCCGCGCCCGGTCGGTCCTCGAACGCAACGGCTACACCACCGGGGGCCACCGCGCCCGCCGGATCACCGCGTCCGACATCGCCGACGCCGACCTCGTCATCGGCCTGGAGCAGTTCCACCTCGACCGGATGCGCCGCCTGGCTCCGGACGCCGAACTCCACCTCCTCACCGACTTCGACCCCGCCGCCGAGCCGGGTTCCGGCATCGACGACCCCTGGTACGGGGACGCCGCGGGCTTCAACGACACCCTCGCCTCCATCGAGGCGTCCATGCCCGGCGTGCTCGCCCGGGTGAGGGAACTGCAACGCCGTTAGGATGGGCCCCATGCACATCCTCGTGGTGGACGACGACCAGGCCGTCCGGGACTCGCTGAAGCGGTCGCTGCAGTACAGCGGCTACGAGGTGGCATCCGCCCACGACGGCATCGAGGCACTCGCCCACCTCTCCTCGCACAAGGTCGACGCGGTCGTCATGGACGTCATGATGCCCCGCCTCGACGGCCTCGAGACGACCCGCATGCTGCGCCAGCAGGGCAACGACGTCCCGATCCTGGTGCTCACCGCCCGCGACGCCGTGGGCGACCGGGTCGACGGGCTGGACGCCGGCGCCGACGACTACATGGCCAAGCCGTTCGCCCTCGACGAGCTCATGGCCCGCCTGCGCGCACTGACCCGGCGCTCGCGCCCCGAGGCCGAGGACGCGGAGACCACCGAGACCCAGGTGCTCGCCTTCGAGGACCTCCGCGTCGACCTGAACACCCGCGAGGTCACCCGCGCCGGGCACCGCATCTCGCTCACGCGCACCGAGTTCGCCCTGCTGCAGACGTTCATGGAGCACCCGCGCAAGGTGCTCGAGCGGTCCTGGCTGCTCAACGAGGTTTGGGGCTTCGAGTTCCCGACGACGGCGAACTCGCTGGAGGTCTACATCGGCTACCTGCGCCGCAAGACCGAGGGTGAGGGCGGCTCCCGCCTGATCCACACCGTGCGCGGCATCGGGTACGTGCTGCGCGAGACAGCCCCGTGAGCCGGCTGCGCTCCTTCTTCTTCACTGCCAATCGACCGCTCCAGGACCGGTTGGCGATCCTGATCGCCTCAGCGGTGGCCGCCGCCGTCGCCGTGACGGGTATCGCCGCCTACGCCATGACCCTGCTGACCGTCTACGACCAGTTCGACAACGAGCTGGTGCAGGTGGCGGCCATCACGTCCGACACCCTGTCCGAGGACCTCGAGAACATGGGCGGCATCGACACCTCCGCGTGGCGCGCGGCGAACGTCACCGTCATGCTCGTGCGCTCGGACGCCCACGCGATCACCCAGCCCCTCCGGCAGACCCAGCTCGTGTGGGGCGCCGACGAGCTGGCGATCGCCCGCACCTCGCAGGGCTTCTCGGCGCGGACGGGGGTCGACTCCAACGGCGTCCCGACGCGCATCGTGGCCGTCCCGCTGGTCGACGGCAACGCCCATTACGCGCTGGTGATCGGGCGTCCGCTGGCCACGACGCAGGCCATCCTGCAGACCACGGGCTTCTCCCTGCTGCTGTTCGGTGGGCTCGGCGCCGCCGTCGCCGCCGCGATGGGCTACGCGATCGCCAAGTCGGCCACGACCCCTCTGCGCCACCTCTCGGACGCGGTCCTCGCCATCTCCGAGACCAACAAGCTCACCCCCATCGACGTCCAGGGCGAGGACGAGATCGCCGACCTCGGCAAGTCGTTCAATCGCATGCTGAACGCCCTGGAGAGCTCGCGCGAACGCCAGAAACGGTTGATCGCGGACGCCGGGCACGAACTGCGCACCCCGCTCACCTCGATGCGCACCAATGTGGAGCTCCTGGTGGCCGACGAGCGCCAGCACATGCTGCCCGAGGGGGCCCGCTCCGAAATCCTGCGCGACGTGGCCGCCCAGCTCGGCGAGTTCACCCAGCTCGTCGGCGACCTGGTGCAGTTGAGCCGCGAGGAGGGCGTCCAGCCCGCCCCCGAGCCGGTCGACCTGCGCGACATCATCTCCAGCGCCCTCGACCGCGTGAAGCGGCGCGGGCCGGGCATCACCTGGGACGTCACCCTCGAGCCGCTCTACCTCATGGGTGAGCCGGACGCCCTCGAGCGCGCGTTCACCAACCTGCTCGACAACGCGGTGAAGTTCTCCCCGCCGGGCGGGACGATCACGGTCGAGTTGATCGGCGACCGCTTCCGGGTGGCCGACCAGGGCCCGGGCATCGCCGAGGCCGATCTCCCCCACGTGTTCGAGCGTTTCTACCGCTCCGAGCATGCCCGCACGACGCCCGGCTCGGGCCTGGGCCTGTCGATCGTCGCCCAGACCATCCAGGCGCACGGCGGCTGGGTGAAGGCGGGGCGTTCCCCCGGCGGCGGCGCCGAGTTCATCACGAAACTCCCCGGCTCACCCATCCCGCCCGAGGAGGAGCTGGAGGACGAGGGCTTCGAGCACGTCTCGCCCTGGGTCGACTGATCCCGACCCGAATGTGCACAAGTCTGGGGACAGCCACGTCCCGAACGAGTCAATCCAGCTCTGACTAGCTGGTTCAAGCTGGGTCCATCACCCAGGGGAGGCCTCCCCGGGGTGGACGACCACACCCCCTGCGGGTGACTTGTCCACAGCTTTTCCCCACTGTCGGACTGAGTTTCAGGGGATCAGAGCCCCGCGCACTGCGCCGGGTTGTCGCCGCCGGCATGCCCCCGTGGGCGCACCGAGCGTCTCCCTGCGGAGCCCCAGACCCGCGGTGCCCCTGTTCCTGGCCGGGCTGCTGGTCCTGCTCGTCTCGGCGTTCCTGGGCCTCACGACCTGAGCGGGAACCGGCCCAGCACGCGACAATCGCCGGATTCCCACCAGGTGAGCAGCAGCTCGGTCACCCTGGCCCGCGCCGGTAGCAGGTGGGCGACGGCGTCCCGGGTGGACTCCACGGTCACGCCGGGGCCGAGGCGGTCCAGCGTGAGGTGCGGGACGGGTTCGAACCGACCCCAGTAGGGCTGCACGTCGGGCAGCAGGCGGCGGGCGGCGTCCGTGAGCGCGCGGAACCCGTCGTCGGGCTCGGGCACGAGGTGGACCACCCCGTCGGGGAACACGTCGACCCGGGCGAGGGAGACGTCGAAGGCCGAGACCCCCGACGCGATCGCCGCGGCCGGCCCGCGCGCCTCGAGGGGAAACGGGGCCAGCACCGTGACGTGCGCGTGGGCGAACGCAGGGTCGGCCGACACGAAACCGGCGTCGTAGTGGGCGGTGCGCTCGCGCACCCAGTCCTCGAGTGGCGGGACGCCCGCCAGCAACACCGCATGGCCGGGCACGGTTCCCCCTCGGCAAAGCATGGACGCCGCGGCCCGAGGGCCACGGCGTCCATGGGACTTGTCAGGTCAGAGCGGCGTGATGTTGGTCGCCTGGAGACCCTTGGGGCCCTGCTCGGTGTCGAACTCAACCTTGTCGCCCTCGGTCAGCGAGCGGAACCCGCGCGAGTTGATGGCGGAGTAGTGAGCGAAGACGTCAGCCGAGCCGTCGTCGGGGGAGATGAAGCCGTAACCCTTGTCGGCGTTGAACCACTTGACGGTTCCGGTAGCCATGTTTCCTGCTTTCGTGATGTGGTGCTACCCCCGGGATCGGGGGCCAGTGGTGACGCTCGAACTTCTGCAAAACGGGGTGCCGCACGCAAGAACTACCAACCTCAACCGTGATCAACCCTACACGCACCCACCCGGGTGGCGTCCATCCGTCCGGGCCACAGGGGCAGGTTTGCCTAATCGTCACCGTCTGTTCGCCCGAACCTCTGGACTTTCGGCCCCAGACGGTTAGAGTCGATGACATCACTCGCCCACCGGGGCATCTTCCCCTCCCGGTCCGTCACGAGGGAACTTGATGCACAGCGCAACCGGCGCCCCCCCGCCGTTCGTCACGCGACGCCAGGGCCGACGTCGCCCCGGGATGCTGCTGGCTGTCCTGACCGCCTCCTCCTGCCTGTCGATCCCGCTCGCGGGCATGGCTGCCGCGCAGGTCACGGCCGACCCGCCCGTAACGCGCACGAGTTCCACGACGCCCGCGGCCACCCCGCTGCGCGCCACGAGCGCGATGATGTGGGACGACCCGGCCCTGATCACCTCGCGCACGAGCGTCCGCACCGGCCAGCCGGTCGACTCGTGGGACGCCCTGGTGCTGAGCCCCACCTCGGTGACGTCGCACGCGACCGGCGAGATCCCGCTGACGAACCTCGACCTGCCGCTGGCGGGGACCGCGCTGGTCGCCGGCACGACGCTGGGTGACCCGGCCGCGCTGTTCGCCTCGCCGTACGTCTCCCCCGTGCCGGGCCCGATCACGTCGCCCTACGGCCCGCGGTTCCACCCGATCCTGCACTACGTCCGCAACCACAACGGCGTCGACATGACCGCCGCCTGCGGCACCCCGATCGTCGCCATGACCGACGGCATCGTCACCCGCTCCGGCTCCGCCGGCGGCTACGGCCTCTTGGTCGAGATCGACCACGGCACCGTGGACGAGGACCGGATGAGCAGCCGCTACGCCCACCTCTCCGTGCTGGGCGTCAACGTCGGCCAGAAGGTGAGCAAGGGCCAGCAGATCGGCCTCGCCGGAACGACCGGCCTGTCGACCGGCTGCCACCTGCACTTCGAGGTGCTCATCAACGGCTCGTTCGCCGACCCGCGGGCGGTCCTGTCCGGTGCGCCGTTCGTGCGCCTCGACACCCCGATGGTCCCGTGGACGCCGGGCACGAAGCCGACCCGGCCGCTGCCCACGGTGCCCCGGACCGAGTCCGGCCCGCTGCCCGACCTGGACGAGGTGCCGCTGGTGCCGGCCAAGCCGACCCCGGGCCCCTCGTCCGAGGCACCCGACGCCACCGAGGGCGAACCGGTCGAGACGCCCGACCCGTCGGTGACCGACCCCCGAGACACACCCCCACCGGTGCCCGTCCCCGTCGACCCGAGCCCCACGCCGGAGCCCGACCCCACGCCGACCCCGTCGCCTGAGCCGACACCCTCCGCCCCCGCGCCGACGCCGGAGCCCACGCC
>DUOQ01000082.1 GCA_012838755.1 Propionibacterium sp.
CCCGAGTACACGGGCGACACGGAGGCCCACCTTCCTCCCAGCCACAACCCGCTTCCCGCCCTGAGTGAGGGGCAGGCCAAGCCCAAGATTTCTGAAGAGGCCTTCCTCGAGGTCCAGAACTCAGCCGAGTTCGCCGAGTTGCGCAAGACGTTCCGCGGCTTCGCCTTCCCGATGACCATCGCCTTCCTCGTGTGGTACTTCGCGTACGTTCTCGCCTCGGTGTTCGCGAAGGACTTCATGTCGCAGAGCTTCCTCGGCTTCGACAACTTCAACCTGGGTCACTTCCTCGGGCTGATGCAGTTCGTGACGACGTTCCTGATCACGGCGCTGTACATCCGCCACGCGAACACCAAGCTCGACCCGATTTCTGCCCGCATCCGTGAGCGCCTGGAAGGAGCGGCCCGATGATCCTTCTCGAGACTCTCGGCAACCCGGTCTTCAACATCATCATCTTCGCCCTGTTCGTCGTCGGCACGCTGACCGTGGTCATCAAGGTGACGGCGAGCCAGTCGAAGGCCGCCGGCCAGTTCTACACCGGTGGCGCATCCTTCTCCGGCACCCAGAACGGCTTCGCCATCGCCGGTGACTACCTCTCGGCCGCCTCGTTCCTGGGTATCGCGGGCGCCATCGCCTTCAACGGCTACGACGGCCTGCTCTACTCCATCGGCTTCCTCGTGGCCTGGCTCGTGGCCCTGCTCCTCGTGGCCGAGCCGCTCCGCAACACCGGCAAGTACACGATGGCCGACGTGCTCTCCTTCCGCATGCAGCAGAAGCCCGTCCGCCTGGCCGCCGCCTTCTCGACCCTGGCGATCTCGTTCTTCTACCTCCTCGCCCAGATGGCGGGTGCCGGTGGCCTCGTGTCGCTGCTGCTCGGCCTGTCGGGTGAGATGGCGCAGAACATCGTCATCGTCATTGTCGGCATCCTGATGATCATGTACGTCATGATCGGCGGCATGAAGGGCACCACCTGGGTGCAGATGATCAAGGCCGTCCTCCTGATCACCGGTGCCCTCATCATGTCGGTCTGGGTGCTCGCGATCTTCGGCTTCAACCTCGACGCCGTCATGGGCGAGGCCGTCCGCGTCAACGACAAGCCCTCCATGCTCGTCCCGGGTGACAAGTACAAGGACCCGATTGGCTTCATCTCCCTGTCGATCGCCCTCGTGCTCGGTACCGCCGGCCTGCCCCACGTCCTGATGCGCTTCTACACGGTTCCCACCGCCAAGGAAGCCCGCAAGTCCGTGACCTGGGCCATCGGCCTCATCGGTGCGTTCTACCTGTTCACCCTGGTGCTGGGCTACGGCGCCGCGGCGATCGTCCCCGGTGGCCAGGCCGCCATCAGCGAGATGCCCGGCAAGGCCAACGCGGCCGCCCCGGCCCTGGCCTACTTCCTGCCCGGTGAGGGCATCGGTGGCCAGATCTTCCTCGCCGTCATCGCGGGTGTGGCCTTCGCCACGATCCTCGCGGTGGTCGCCGGTCTGACCATCACGGCGTCCGCGTCGTTCGCCCACGACATCTACAACTCGGTGATGAAGGACGGCAAGGCCGACCCCGCCACCGAGGTCAAGGTCGCGCGCAACACCGTGATCGTGATCGGTGCACTGGCGATCTTCGGTGGCATCTTCGCCAAGAGCATGAACATCGCGTTCCTCGTGGCGCTGGCCTTCGCGGTCGCCGCCTCGGCGAACCTGCCCTCGATCCTGTACTCGCTGTACTGGAAGCGCTTCAACACGCAGGGCTCGCTCTGGTCGATCTACACCGGCCTCGTCACGTCGCTGGGCCTGATCATCTTCTCCCCCGCGGTCTCCACGCCCATCGGGCGCGCCGAGCCGCTGGCGAGCGCGATGTTCCCCGGTGCCAGCTTCGCCTGGTTCCCGTACGACAACCCGGCCATCGTGTCCGTGCCGGCGGCGTTCCTCGCCGGTTGGCTGGGCACGGTCCTGAGCAAGGAACAGTCCGACCTGGGCAAGGCTGCCGAGATGGAGGTTCGCTCCATGACCGGTGCCGGCGCCGACGGGGCCATCGCCCACTGATCGGTTCCCCTCGGTTCCACCACGCGCAGGGCCGCGACGACCACGTGTCGTCGCGGCCCTGCGGCGTTCGGGTCGGGTCAGCAGCAGGGCTGACACTCGAGCTTCGCCCCGGCGCCGGGGAGACCGTCGAGCTTCAGCCCTGCAGCCCGCGTCGACGCTGTCTGGTGCGCAGGACGTCCTTGACGATGGCGACGAACTCCTCCGGGGTGTCGAACACCACCTCACTGCCCAGCCGCAGCACCTCCCAGCCCAGGCGGACCAGCCGCAGGTCGCGGGCCCTGTCCCGGCTCCGGTGCCCGTCCTCGGAGTGGTACGCCGTGCCGTCCAGTTCGATCACGAGCCACAGGTCGTCGAACACGAGGTCGCCGTACCCGACCCGGTCGCCCGGACCGGCGAGGATGGCCCGGTTGGCCCTCCACCCGGTGATCGCCGCGTCGCGCAGCAGCGCGTGCGCGGCACACTCCAACCGCGACCACGGCCGGTCACGCACAGCGTGCAACTCACGACGCAGCGCCGCGTAGCCCCGGCGTCCCGGTGTGGCCTCGAGGGCCTCACGCATCCGGTCGAGTTCGACACCCCGACGGAGGGCGTCGTCGAGGCGGCCCGGCCCGTCGCGCAGGGCGAGGTCGAGCGCGGTGAGGGGGAAGGTGGTGATCCTGACCCCCTCGACCACACGGGTGAGGCTGCGTGGCACCCGTCGCCGTTCGAGGCGGACGCCGGTCCACGCCGTGTGGACCCGCGGCGTCGCCACGTCCACCACCGCAGGCGCCGACAGTTCGGCCCAGCCCCCGATCACCCCCGCGGCCAGTCCCGTGACCACGGCCTCCGGATCGGCGAGGCAGGCCGCCCGCGCACGCGTCGCCATGAGGGCTGCGTCCCCCGCCACGGCGTAGATGCTGGGCAGGACCCGAGCGAGGGCGCCGTTCCGCACGGCGTGATCGATCTGGTGGCGCAGCGCGGGATGGGTCCGACGATCGAGGACGCCGTGGCCCTGGGCGAGCACTTCGGTCAGGTGGGGGTGCATGCAACCATTCCAGCAGCCCGTCCGAGCCACCGGTAGGGGCCCGGGGACAACCGCACAGCTGACACTCGACCCTTACCTGGAGCCTCACCGAGACCTCGAGTGTCAGCCCTGCTGCTCACGGACGCCCCGGCGACAGCCGGGCTTCACTCCCCCGCGTCGCGCTCCTGCCACGTGCACACGCACGCCTCGTTGCCGTCGGGGTCGGCCAGCACCCACCACGAGGGCGCGTACTCCTCCGACACCAGGCGTCCGCCCGCGGCCAGCGCCGCGGCCACCCGCGCCTCGGCCAGGTCGTGGGCGACGTGCACGTCGAGGTGGATCCTGTTGCGCACCGGACGCGCCTCGTCGAGTTCCTGGAACCACAGGGAGGGCCCGAGCCGCTGGGGATCGACCAACAGGTCGTCGTCGGCCCGGTCGTAGCCGAGCACCGCCTCCCAGAACGGCACCAGGGCCGCGGCATCCAGCGTGTCGATGGCGACCTCGACCCCGGTGATGGCCTCGGGGACCGGACGCCCCCCGCGCTCGTGCACCAGCATCGAGACGCGGTTGGCGAGGTCGACGTCCAGGGGGGTCACCGCGCCCACCCCGTGGGTGCGCACGGACAAGTGGACGCGGGCGTAGCGCACGTCGACGTCCGGGTGGTGGCCGACGGTCTCGGCCACCTCCGCCACCGCGGCGACGAAGCCCGCGGCGTCCGGGAACGTGGGCCAGTCGGTGACGAGGTGGAGCCGGCCGGCCACCAGGCGCCACCCGGGGGCGCCCGCGCTAGCCTCGGCACCGCTGAGCTCGATGAGCTCGGGGGTGGGGGTGGGCGCGGAGGGCCACTCATCGGGCTCGTCGATCTCGTTCCAGTCCACGTACTCCCAGCCGTCCTCGGGGCTGCCCTCCACCGTCACGACGGTCGTGTTGCCGAGCCGGCGTCCGACGACCTCGGCCAGGTCGATGCCCCCCACCCGGGCGGCGATCCACATCCGGAGGGCGGCGCCATGGCTGACCAGCAGCGCCGCGTCGTGGCCGGCGGCGGCGATCTGCGCGATCGCATCGTCGTAGCGGGCGAAGAACTCGTCGGCGTCCTCACCGCCGGGGATCTTGGCCGAGCGGTCACCCTGCCCCCACGAGCGCAGGGAACCGACGTAGCGCTCCCACAGCGGCGACATCTCGTCCTCGCCGGCCTGGATCTCGCGCAGGCCGCCCAGCACGGTCACCCCGAGCCCGCGGTGCTCCGCCAGCGGGGCGACCGTCTGTTGGGTGCGCACCAGGTCGGAGGCGTACAACGCGTCGATCGCGTGCCCGTCCAGGCGCTCCACCAGCGTGCGGGCCTGGCCGGACCCCACCGGGTCCAGGTCGGCACCGGGGACGGCGGTGTCGAGGAGGCGGGCGACGTTGCTGGGGGTGCGACCGTGGCGGACGAGGTAGAGACGCATGGGCCCACCCTATTCACGGTCCGGCCGGGGCAGGTGACGAGGCGGTGGACAGGTCGGGTCGAGGTGTGGCGCACACCTCCCGGATGCTAGGTTTCGAGTGCACGAGGGTGACACCTCGAAGCTGTCTTCAGAGTGGAGGAATCATGAGCAATGCCCCCGTCAAGGTTGCAGTCACCGGAGCGGCCGGCCAGATCTGCTACAGCATCCTGTTCCGCATCGCCAGCGGTGAGCTGCTCGGGAAGGACCAGCCCGTCGAGCTGCGCCTCCTCGAGATCACCCCGGCCCTGAAGGCGCTCGAGGGCGTCGTCATGGAGCTCGACGACTGCGCGTTCCCGCTGCTGTCCAACGTGGTCATCGGCGACGACCCGACCAAGGTCTTCGACGGCGCCAACATGGCCCTGCTCGTGGGTGCCCGCCCGCGCACCGCCGGCATGGAGCGCGGCGACCTGCTGTCCGCCAACGGCGCGATCTTCACCGCCCAGGGCAAGGCCCTCAACGACGTGGCCGCCGATGACATCCGCGTGCTGGTGACCGGCAACCCGGCCAACACCAACGCCCTCATCGCGATGAGCAACGCCCCCGACATCCCCCAGGAGCGCTTCAACGCCCTGACCCGCCTCGACCACAACCGTGCGATCTCGCAGCTGGCCGCGAAGCTGGACGTCCCCGTCACCGACATCAAGAAGATGACGATCTGGGGCAACCACTCCGCCACCCAGTACCCCGACCTGTTCAACACCGAGGTCGCGGGAAAGAACGCCGCCGAGGCCGTGGGTGACCAGGAGTGGCTGGCCAACGACTTCATCCCGACCGTCGCCAAGCGTGGCGCCGCCATCATCGCCGCCCGTGGTTCGTCGTCGGCCGCATCCGCCGCCAACGCCACCATTGAGCACATGCGCGACTGGGCGCTCGGCACGCCCGAGGGCGACTGGGTCTCGATGGCCGTGCCGTCCGACGGCTCCTACGGTGTCCAAGAGGGTCTCATCTCCTCGTTCCCGTGCGTGGTCAAGGACGGCCAGTACGAGATCGTCCAGGGCCTGGAGATCAACGACTTCTCCCGCGAGAAGATCGACGCCTCCGTCGCCGAGCTGGCCGACGAGCAGGCCGCTGTCAAGGAGCTCGGCCTCATCTGAGCGCCCCCGCTGGCGCACCGGACGCCGCCCTCCCCGACCCGGGGAGGGCGGCGTCCCCGTTCCTCGGGGCTGTGGCGCGGGCGGGGCAGGGACGCGCCGTGTCACCCCGCACCGAAGCGCCGCGCGGCGAGCTCGGCCAGCACGGCGCGGGCGGCATCGGTCTCCCGGCCGGACAGGTCCGCCTCGAGCGTGTCCCCGGAGCGCAGGTCGAGCCCCATGAGTTCCATCGCCGAGGTGCCGACGGCCTCCGCTCCCGTGCGCGCGTTGCGCAGGACGACGGAGGCGTCGAGGGACGACAGGGCCACCGCGACCGATGCGGCGGGACGCGCGTGCAGGCCGTGGGGCAGGTCGACCGTGGTGGACCACGCCGACGCGTCACCGGGGGGGTGCTCGACCCGGCGTGCCGGGCCACCCGCCAAGTGCTCCTCCTTCGGGGCGAGGGCCCGCCGGGCCCGGGCGTCGCATTCCTCCACCGAGGCGCCGGACGCCGCCGCGACCACCGCCGCGACCAGGCCCTCCACGAGGGGGGCGGGTGAGAGGCGGGCGCGACCGGCCACCTCCGGGTCGCAGAACTCCAGGCCCATCTCGGCCGACAGCACCGCGCTGCCGAGGTCGACGAGCACGAGGACACCCTCGCCCCCGTCGGCCCCTCCAACGACCTCGGCGACCCGGGCGGCGTCCGTGCCGAGCCCGCCGTCATCCAAGCCGGCCGCCGCGACCACGACCGGGAGCAAGCCCTCGGGCACCATCGCCGAGGCCAGGTCGATCGCGGCCCGCGCCAGGGCGCGGCTGTGCGAGACCACGACGATCCCGATCACGCCCTCACCCCAGCGTGCGCGCCGCGGACTCGAACAGCAGCGCCATGCTCGTCGCTCCCGGGTCCTGGTGGCCGGCCGAGCGTTCGCCGAGGTAGGAGGCCCGCCCCTTGCGCGCAACCAGGGGGATCGTCGCGTCGCGGCCGGACGCTGCGGCCGCGGCGGCGGCGCGCCAGGCGGC
>DUOQ01000083.1 GCA_012838755.1 Propionibacterium sp.
GGACCGGCGTCGCCTCCAGCCGGGCGTCCGCCGTCAGGCGCTTCTGCGCGCCCGCCAGGCCCTCGCCGGCGGCCGCGAGCACGGCGAGCAGTCCATCGGTGGCGTCCGGGGCGCCATCGTCCGGCAGCCGCTCCAACAGCCGGGCGCGCACCGCGGCGAGCAGACCGCGGGCGTCGCGATCGGCATACGTGCGGGACAGCAGGTCCAGCTGCTCCCGGGCGGCAGCCACGACGGACGGATCCGGCGAGGACGGCGCGGGCGGCCGTGGCACGCTGTTGCCCGCCAGGTCGACCCCGCGGACGCGGAAGGAGTAGCGGCGGCCGTAGCGCAGCCATGGCAGTGTCCCCGGCTGCACGCTCGTGCGGATGTGCACGTGCGTGGCCGGGTCGTCCGGGGGCTCATCGAGCACCAGTTCGCGCCCCGCGTCCTCCCCCTCGCCGTGCACGATCACCTTGCCCGGGCGGGGGGCGGACAGGCTCCACCCGTCCCACCCGGCGAACACCTCGTGCAGGTGGTAGGCCGACTCACCGGTGCGGTTCAGCCCGGTCAGCTGCAGGAACCCGGTGTCGGGGGCGTCGTCCAGGACGTCGCGGCCACCGGCCTCGACGTCGACTCGGCGCTCGTGCAGTGAGTGCCAGGCCCGGGTGAGGTCGTCCCACACCTCCAGCCGGATGCCGCGGACGACGTCGTCGTAGGCCAGGTCCTCCCCGGTGGCCGTGCCGTCGTCGTCGGGGGCCTCGAACCCCTCTCCCCGCTGCACCTGCGCCAGGAGCGCCTCGGCCCGGTCGGTGCGGGCGATCGCGAAGCCGGTGGAGCGCAGCGAGGCCGGGGCGCTGCTGGCCGGGTCGCCGTTGAGCTCGCTGGCCAGGGCCCGCGGCAGGTCGCGCACGTGCTGCTCCAGCTTGAGCGCGGAGGCGTCGGGGTCCAGGTCCAGCACGGTGTAGGTGCGCGGGTCGCCCAGCGGCAGCGCCCCGCCGGACCACACCCCGGAGGCCACGGCTCGCCAGTGCTCCCCGTCGGACTCGCACCAGGTGCGCGGCGGCGCGAGCCGGACCAGGTCTCTGCCCCTGGCCGGGGTGAACCGGGCGCTGACCCGGGTCGCCCTGGCCAGCAGTGCACGGTGCCGCGAGGAGTCGACGGCGACATCGACGACCAGGCCGAGGGCACGCAGCAGCACCGGCGTGCTGCCCAGCTGGGCGGCGCGCTGGTGGAAGTCCTGTCGGGGCACCTCGGGGCGGGGGGTGGTCGCCCCGTCGACCGGTCGCGGCTCGTAGCCGACCTGCTCACGCTGGTAGAACCGGCGGGCGGCATGCACGTCGCGCATCGCGTCCATGACCACGTCGCCCGTCGCACCGCCCTGGGCCACGAGCATGTCGAGGTGGTCGGTCAGCCGCCGGTCCCCGTCCTTGTCGCGCAGCAGGATCTCGACGGCGGAGGTCCACTCCAACGGCTCGGAGTGGTAGCCCTCCCGCCGCTTGGTGGGCTGCCCCAGGGTGGCCAGGGCCTCGTCCTCCTTGCGCTGCAGCACCTGCTGGTCGTGCTCGGCACGCTGGCCGGGCAGGTCCAGCAGCTGGTTCACCCCGCGGTGCAGGTGGCGGTGCTGCTGCAGCACCGCCTCGGCGACCGGGTTGGCCAGAACCGCGGGTGGGGTGAACGGGGAGGCCAGCGTCGAGCCCACGTGCACGTCGAGCGCGTGGCCGTCCATCACATGAGCCGGGTAGGTCACCCAGGGCTGACCGGTGACCGCCGGTGCGGTGAACCCGGCGACGAGGGTGTCGGGTGGGAAGACCGCGGACCAGTCCTCCTGGTCGGGCTCGGAGACCCACCGCACGGGTATGCCGTCCGGCGCGGTGTCCGTGACCAGCACCAGCTCGCCGGCGCGCAGGGTCTTCACCCACACCTCGGCGGCGGGGAAGTCGGCCAGGGTGGCCCCCTCGGACTCCGGCGTGAGCCGGTGGGTGAAGAAGACCGAGGCGTGGAAGGGGGCGTCGTCGGCCAGGGAGTACGGCAACGCGGTGGCGAGGACTCGGGTGGTGCTCATGGCTCAGGCTCCCGGGGTGAAGGCCGCGCAGTAGGCGGACCAGGCTTCGCTGTGGCCGGAGGCGTCCGGCGGCATGATGTCGGCGAGGACGGGGTCGCCCTTGGACCCGGCGAGCCGGCGCTCGCAGCTGACCTCGACCGAGGCGGAGAAGAACAGGATGTCGATCTCGACGACCACGGAGGCCCGGCCGATCATCTTGCCCGTCGGGAAGTCGTAGGCGAGCGCGAGCTCCAGGGTGATCGAGGCGGAGATGAGGCCGAGCACGTCGACCTCGCCGCGGATCCGGAAGTAGCCGGTGAGCGAGCCCGCGTCGGCCTCCAGCCGCAGGTAGACCCCGACGGCGATCGACACCGACCCGGAGGCCACCCCGAGGTCGATCGACAGCGCGGCCGCCGCCTCCAGCCCCATCTCCAGCTCGACCAGGCCCATCGGCGAGAGCCGCAACGCCACCCAGCCACCGCCGCCGATGCACATGACGGTGAGCCGGAACGGGGAGTCCTTGGAGCAGAACGCGAACCCGACGGTGACCGCGTCCCCGAGGAACGGCACCCGGGCGTCAGCGCCGAGGGCGATGTTCTCCAGGCTGAACACCCCGACCGAGACGTTGGGCAACTCCAGGTCGAACCCGGCGGTGACCCCGTCGGGGGCGACGTCGACGTAGGGCGGGTCGGCGAAGCCGTCGAAGGGGATCATCCGGCGCAGGGTCTCGATGAAGCCCAGGGCGCCGAGGAACTCCATCCCGTCGAAGACCACGTCGACCTCGGGCTTGGTGCCCGAGCCGACCCGGAACCCGATCCGGGAGAAGGTCATCGCCAGCAGCGACTCCCCCGGCATCAGCTGCAGCGCGAAGTCGCGCAGTTCGGCGCTGACGTCGGCGCTGGCCGATCCCTGGGCCGAGGCCCGCACCTCCACCGCCAGGGAGAAGCCGTGCTCGTCGTTGACCCGGAACACCGGGTCGCTGCCCGCCGGCCAGCTGCCGATGCGCGGCGTCCACTCGTAGCGAGCGGTCACCCCGTCGGCGGGGCGGAGCAGGCCCTCGGCGAAGTCGGCGACGGCGTCGAGCACCTCGGCGGCGGAGAGCAGCGCGTCGAGGGCCTCCAGCGGCTTGGCCAGCGCGGACCGCGCGGCGACCGGCAGGCGGGGGTGGGCCAGCGCGTCCCGCAGCGGCTGCAGGAACCCCGCGAGGGCCTGGACCGCGTCCTGGGCGTCCCCGATCCCACCGGGGTTGCCCAGCAGCCCGGAGAGCGCCGAGGTGACGGCGTCGAGCTGGTCCTGCAGGGTGCCGGTCGCCTGCTGGAGCGCGTCCTGCAGTTCCTGCCTGACCGCCACGACGGCCTGGCGGGCCCCGTCGTGGGCCGCCCGGGCGAGGTCCTCGTCCAGCCGGTCCAGGGCGGTGTCGACCGCCGCCCGCAGCCGTTGCACCTCGGCCAGGATCGCACTGACGGTGTCGAGCGCGTCGGTGACGAACTCGGGGGCGTCGTCCAGGTCCAGGTCGATGCCGAGCGCCTCGAGCAGGTCGATCAGGCTGAACAGCCCGAACAGCTTGGGCAGGGCCCCCTCGAGGAAGACGGCCGGGTCGAACCTGCCGGCGGTCAGGCCGGTGGCCGCGCTGCCGTCGTCGCCGACCGCGCCGAGGCTGCGGGACAGCGCCTTGACGGTGAGGTTCGGGGAGACGAACCCGCCGGCCCTGTCGGTGCCGGTGGAGAAGTCGACCGACACCGGGGCGGAGGCGAGCCGCAGGAACAGCCCGCCCGGGTTGGCCGGCCCGAAGCCCATCGCCTGCTCCCCGGCGGGGTCCGGAGCGAGGTAGGGGTCGGCATACTGCAGCGTGACGGCGGGGGCCTGGCCGGCCAGGTGGCGCAGCGAGGGGACGACGGCGCGGGCGGAGACCAGGTACGGGCGGGCCGTGAAGCGGTCGGGGTCGGCGTGTCCGTCCCAGGTGAGGAGGGCCGTCTCCAGCCGGGTGTCGCCGTGGTCGAGCGGCGCGGCGTAGGACACCGGCTGTCCGTCGGCGGGCACGCGGTCGTGTCCGCCGGCCTTGTAGGTGTTGGAGAGCTCCTGGGCGATCTGGGCGGAGGTCCGGCCGTCGAGGCGCCTGGACTTGATGGCGTCGTCCGGCACGAACAGCAGGGGCGCCGAGAGGGTCACCGTCTCACCGGCGCGGTCCACCCCGATCAGGTCCCACCGGAACGGGTCCGTGCCGCGCAGCGGGAAGGTGGGGTTGTCCAGGTCGACCGGCTCGAGGTCGGGGGTGACCGCCGGCTCGAGCGTGACCTGCGCCAGCGGGGTGTCGCGCTCGGACCAGGACCGGATGCGTTCCCGCAGCACGATGAAGTTGCGTTGCCGCAGGTAGGCCGTGCGGGTCGCCTCGTGGATCTTCCGCTCGGTCACCACGACCAGCGTGGCGCGGTGCCCGAAGGGGAACAGGAAGCCCGGATAGGTGATCCGCACATAGGTGTCCCGCCCGGTCGCGGTCACGTGGCGGTAGGAGTCCACCGAGAGGACAGCGCCGAGGCCCCACGCGTCCGGGTACCGGGTGGTGTCCCAGGAGCCACGCCAGTCGATGGACGCGCCGAGGGCGGACAGGTCGAGCCGGCTCACCCGGAGGGGCACCGGGACGACGCCCTCATGGGTCGCGGCGCTGTGGCGGACGATCGCCCGCCGTGCCCTGGGGCTGGTCGACATGTCGACGACGTCGGCGTCGTCACTCCGGTCCTGGGGCTCCATGTCCCGCGCCCAGACCGCGCGGACCACCCGCTGCACGCTGCCGTCGTCGTGGCCGACGAACTGCTGGTCCTCGTCCTCCACGCGGGTGGTGAACCGGGCGAACCACAGCTGCACCCGGCCCGGGTCGCCCAGCGGACCGACCGGGTCCGGGTCGAACAGGAAGGCGCCGTGCTCCGCGGACGGGGAGACGATCAGGCGGTAGGGGACCTCGATCGCCGTCTCGTCACCCGCGGGCTCCCGGGGCAGCTGCGGTCGGGGCGGCCGGGGCGGCCGGGGCGGTCGGAACACGCCACCGCCGGGGGGCCGGGCGATCACCACGCCCGGAGGTCGCAGCACCAGGGCCGGCTGTTCCCCCCACCGACCCACGGCGCCGCGGCTCATACCGCGCAGCAGCCGGGTCCGGCCCACCTCGGCGGCCACCCGCGCCACGGTCCGGCGGCCCGTGATCGTCCCCAGCTGGATCGGCTCGAACACCCACGGCGGCAGCACGACGTCACTGGGCCCGGCGCCGGGCGACTCGTCCTCGGGATAGCGGTCCGGTCCGGGGCCGGCCAGCGGCACCACGCGTAGCCTCAACCGCGGCAGCTCACGCAGCAGACCCTCCCCGGTCCAGAGCAGTTCGGTGCCGGCGGGCAGCTCGTAGACCAGTCGGGTGGGCCGGGCGGCCCGGTGGGTCGCCACGCCGGAGGGGTCGAGAGAGCCCTGCGACTCGAACCAGACCTCCTCCCCCAGGTGCTGGGAGGACAGCCGGACGACGAGGTGCCCGGCCTGCTCCCCCACCCGCAGCACCGGGCCACGGTTCGTGCGGTGCAGCTCACCCCCGACAGCGGTGAGGTGCAGGTCGAGCAGGTCAGCCGGGCGCAGCAGGCGGGCGGTGACGACGCGGCGGGGTCCAGGAGGCATGGTGTCGCTCCCCGATCGCGGGGGGTGTCCCTGACTGGGGCACCGGCCCCGATGGGAGGAGCGTAATCCCAGCTCCGACGCAGCACCAGCCCCCGACCCCTTCCCCGGTGTGCACTTCGAGGCGGCGTTTCTATCGCCATGGCGATAGAA
>DUOQ01000084.1 GCA_012838755.1 Propionibacterium sp.
GCTTCATCAAGGCCCAGATCGTCTCCTACGACGACCTCGTCGCAGCCGGCTCCGAGGCCGCCGCCAAGGCCGCCGGCAAGATGCGCCTCGAGGGCAAGGACTACGTCATGGCCGACGGCGACGTGGTCGAGTTCCGGTTCAACGTGTGACGCGGAGTGTGCACGGGATCCGGACGGTCCAGTCACAGCCCCGGAATCAACGAACCACTGCGCCTCCACCGATCGGTGGGCCCCGAGCGCGCTGGGGATAGTGTGGAGAGCAGCGATCCGAACCACTCCACCCAGAGGAGCGATCAGCCGTGAGCTTCCACGTGTACCTGTCCGGAGAGATCCACACCGACTGGCGCGACGAGATCCAGCGTGGCGCTGAAGCCGCCGGCCTGGACGTCGTCTTCACTGCCCCGGTGACCGACCACCCCGCGAGTGACGCCGCCGGCGACCACCTGGGGGAGACCCCCAGCCAGTTCTGGCGCGACCACCAGTCCGCCAAGGTGAATGCCATCCGCACCCGCACCCTGATCGAGCAGGCCGACTTCGTCGTGGTGCGTTTCGGCGACCAGTACAAGCAGTGGAACGCCGCCTTCGACGCCGGCTACTGCGCCGCGCTGGGCAAGCCCTATGTCACCCTCCACGACGCCGACATCGTCCACGCGCTCAAGGAGGTGGACGCCGCGGCCCAGGGCTGGTGCACCACCACCGACCAGGTCGTGCAGACCCTCCGCTACGTCCTCAAGGCCTGACCAGCTGGCGCCATCACGCGGGACGCCGGAAGACCAGCAGGGCGTCCGCGACGAGGTCGTGCGGCAGCCGGTCCCACGCGATCGGGACGATCCCGACGCGGGTGAGGTGCGCGTCCAACACCCGCGCACAGTCGTCGATCAAGTGCGTCGTGTGGCCTTGGTGGAGGATGTCGGCCACGTTCCACACCACGAACCCACCCGGCGCCACGACCCGCGCGCACTGCGCGGCCACGAACCCCAGTTCGTCCAGGTAGCGGCCGTAGTCCCCGTCGCCCTCCTCGTAGGCAGTGAGGGGGTCGGCGTCGTGGTCCGTGGCGGTCATGTAGGGCGGCGAGGTGAGCACCAACCGGGCAGCGCTCCGCGGGTGCCCCGCCCGGTCGAGGATCGTCAGCAGTTCGCGCGCATCGCCCTCGATGACCTCGGCGCCCGGGGCCACCGATCTGATCGCCTCGACCCGCTCGGGCAGCAACTCGATGCCCAGCGCGCGCCTGCCCAGCGCAACGGCCCTGCTGAGCGTCGTGCCGAAGCCGGCGAACGGGTCGACCACCAGGTCGCCGGGGTCGGTGCACCGCTCGATGACGTGGTCCACGACCGCGGGCAGCATGTGCACGTCCTCGTCGGCACCGGGCGGGCGTGCGGCGATGAAGGCCTCGTCGGTTGCCGTGAGGGTCGCCCCCAGCGGGGCGTCCGCCACGCCGTCAACCCACTGCTCGGAGGCCATGCCGCACAGGGTAGCGGCGCGGTCTCCCGCTGCGGCACTACGCTGAGGCCATGGCCCTCACCCGCGCACAGATGATCGAGATCCTCGCCGAAGCCGACCCGGTCGGCCTCATCGAGGCCGGGGCGCCGCGCGACGAGTACGCCAGCGAGGCCGACGAGATCCTGTCGCTGCGCGGGATCCCGCAGCTCACCGAGATCACGGGGATCTTCGCCGTCAGCTTCTCCGACCCCGGCGCCTGCGAGCGCGAGACCGCCCGCTGGATCGTCGACGAAATGCAGCGCCGCGCCACCTGACCCCGCCCCGTGTGGCAGGGTCGGTCCATGGAGGAGACCACCATCACCGTCGCCACGCGCGATGGCATCGACCTGCAGGTGTACCGCTGGGCCCCCGAGGGCGAGCCCCGCGCCGTCGTCCAGGTCCAGCACGGGCTGGCCGAGCACGCCGCCCGCTACCGCCGCTTCGCGGAGGCCCTCACCGGGGCCGGCTACCTCGTCTACGGGCCGGACGGCCGCGGTTCGGGGCGCACGGCGTCCGGGGACTACGGCGCCTGGGGCGAGGACGGCTGGGCGGGCTGGGTCAGCGACCTGGACGCCCTGAACCAGCGCATCCGCCAGGACAACCCCGGCCTGCCCGTGGCCCTGTTCGGCCACTCGATGGGCTCGTTCGCCGCGCAGGAGTACCTGCTCGACCACGCCGACGACGTGGACGCCGCGATCCTGTCCGGCACCGGCGAACCGGTGGCGATCGCGGGGATGCTCGGCTCGGACGGCCCCACCGACCTGAGTGCGTTCAACTCCCCCTTCGAGCAGCGCACCGGCTTCGAGTGGCTGTCCCGCGACGAGGACGAGGTGGACGCCTACGTCGCCGACCCCATGTGTGGGTGGGCCGCCCCGTCGCCGGCCGGCATGGCGTCCCTGGCCCGGGCCGGCGACCCGGACCTGCTCCGGAAGATCCGCAAGGACCTGCCGGTGCTGCTGGTCTCCGGACGCGATGACCCGGTGGGCGGCGACAAGGGGGACGGCGTCGCGAAGGCCGGCGAGCGCTACCGCGAGGCGGGCTTCGAGGACGTCGACGTCCGGCTGTACCCCGCGGCGCGCCACGAACTGCTCAACGAGACCAACCGCGACGAGGTCACGTCCGACATCCTGACGTTCCTCGACCGCACGGTGGGGGAGAAGGCCTCAGGGTAGGGGCTCGCCCTTCATCTGCCGGGACTTGTAGACCGAGCTGATCACCACGCCGTCGAGGAAGGCGGTCAACCGTTCGGCCTCCACCTCCAGGCGGGCGAGGTCGCGCGTGGCGAGGCGTCCGGTCGGGACCACCCGCACCCGGGCGTCCCCGTCCTGCACCCAGCAGCCCACGATGCGGCCGTCCAGCCATGCGGTGGTGCCGGCGTTGCCGTTGCTGTCGAACAGGTACGGCACGTGCGCGGGGTCGAGGTAGGCGCCGCGCTCCTTCCAGCCCATCACGGTCGGGTCGAGCACCGGCAGCAGGGACGCCCACGGACCCACGTCGGCGTCCTCCGCCTCGTCGCCGGGCAGGACGAACCCGGTCGCGCCCGAGTCGAGGGTGACGGGCACGGCGTCCAGGTCGGTGAGCGCCGCGCGCACGGCCGCCTTGGTCGCGCCGAGCCACCACACGACGTCGGACTCGCTCGCCGGCCCAAAGGTGGTCAGGTAGCGGCGCACCAGCTCGGCGTAGCCGGCGCGCGGGTCGAGCGGTTCGGGCCGGACGCCCAGCCACGACTCCATGCGGGTCCAGGTGGGGCGCGACGTGCGCCAGTGGCCCTCGTTGCCGGCCCGGACGATCAGGCCCTCCGCGCCGAGCAGGGTCAGCAGCCGCGGGCCGAGGTTGACCGGCACGTCCCACTTCTTCGCGCCCGGCCCGGGCGTGGTCGTGGCGTCCAGTTCGGGCAACTCGCCCCGGAGTTGGCGGGCGCCCACCGCCGAGCCGTCCGACAGCCGCTCGAGCACCGCGGCGGACGCCCGGGCGATCCACGCCGCTCCATCGGGGGCGATGCCGTGCCTCTCGACCTCCTGGGCGAGCAGGGACCGCTGCTGGGCGGCGACACGCGCCGAGGCGCTTCCCAACAGGGCCGGCAGGAGGTCGCGGGGTGCAGCGAACAGCGTGCGCCGCATCGCGAGCTGCTTGACCAGTGAGCGGTCCTCGTACAGGGCTTCCTCGACGGAACCGACGTCGGGGTCGTTCATGCGGGCCGCCACGGCGAGGTGCACGCTGGCGGCCTCGGTCGCGTGCAGCGCGGTCATCGCCCGGGCGACCGCCATCGGGTCGTCGAGGCGGTGCCCGGGGTGCAGGCCGTGTCGCCGGGCGAGGCGGGCCCGGCGTGCGTCGTCAGTGAATCGCATGGGGCCGATCCTTCCTCACGGGCGGTCGGCCGGGCAGCCGCGCCTCGCCCCACGGAACGAAAGCCACCGCGGTGAGTGGCTTTGGCCCGGAAAAGGGCCCTTTCGCGCGCCGAAGGCGCCGGGGTGAGTGGCTTTCGTCCGGGCCGGGGCCCCTCAGTCGTCGTCGAAGTCGCCCGCCAGGGCTTGGGCGGCGAGGTTCTCGTTCTCGGCGGCCTCCCAGACCTCCTTGGCGGCGGTGACGTTCAGGATGATGATGATCGCGCCCAGCACGATGTCGGGCCAGCCGCTCAGCGTCAGCCACGTGACCACGCCCATGGCGATGATCGCGATGTTGACCAGCACGTCGTTGCGCGCGGCCAGGAACGCGGCGGTCGTCATCGAGCCGCCGTGGTCGCGGAACCGGGCCAGGACCAGCGCACAGACCAGGTTCACGACCACGGCTCCGCCGGCCGTCACCCCCAGCGAGAGCGGGTCGGGCGGCTCGGGGTTGCCCGCCTTCATGAACAGCGCCACCGCGGCCGCGACGGCCGGTACGCAGATGATCACCGCCATCACCTTGCCCATCACCGAGCGCCGGCGCAGCGTGAAGCCGAGCGCGACGAAGATGAGCAGGTTGACCGCGGTGTCCTCGAGGAAGTCGACCGAGTCGGCGAACAGTGACACCGAGCCGATACCGACGGCGACCCCGATCTCGACGAAGAAGTAGGCCAGGTTCAGGAGCGCGACGATGAGCACGGCCCGCCGCAGGGTGCGCTTCAGGGCCGGGTCGGCGTCCGGGTCGACCGGAACCTCGGGGTCATACACCTCAGTACCGCTTCGCCCAGGTGGGCGTCTGGGTCTGCTCGTCCCAGCGGTAGACCTCACGGCCCGACACCCAAGTGCGCAGCACGCGGCTGGCCAGGGCGAGCGGGTCGCCCGACCAGAGCACGACGTCGGCGTCCTTGCCCTCCTCGAGGGAGCCGACCCGGTCGTCCACGCCCATCACGCGGGCGGGGTTGATCGTGATCGAGCGCAGGGCGGCGTCGGCGTCCATGCCCTCGCGGACGGCCAGGGCGGCCTGCGTCACGAGGTACTCGATCGGCACGACCGGGTGGTCGGTGATCAGCGAGACCGGGACGCCGGCCCGGTCGAGGATGCCGGGTGCCGCCAGCAGCCGGTCGCGGACCTCGACCTTGGAACGGGTGACGATGAGCGGCCCGTAGAGCACGGGGACGTTCCGGGCGGCGACGAGGTCGGCGATCTTCCAGCTCTCGGTGCCGTGGTCGAGCACGAGCTCGTAGCCGAACTCGTCGGCCATCCGCAGGGCGGTGGCGATGTCGTCGGCGCGGTGGCAGTGCTGGCGCCAGGGGATCTCGCGGTTCAGGACGGCCAGGAGGGCCTCGTTGACGAGGTGGCCCTCGGCGTCGTCCTTGGCGCCGTGGTTGCGGGCCTCGGTGAACGCCTTGCGGATCACCAGCGCGGTGCCCAGGCGCGTGGAGGGGGTCTTCTTCTGCTCGCCGTAGACGCGCTTGGGGTTCTCGCCGAGGGCGGCCTTCAGTCCGGAGGGGGAGCGCAGCACCATCTCGTCGACGACCCGGCCCCAGGTCTTGATCGCCACGGTGAGCCCGCCGATGGGGTTGCCCGAGCCCGGGTTCACGTTGACCGAGGTGACGCCGCCCATGAGCGCGTCGTCGAAGCCCTGGTCGAGCGGGTTGATCGCGTCGAGTGCGCGGGCGGCGGCCATCACGGGGTCGGTCATCTCGTTGGTGTCCTGGCCGGCCCAGCCCTCGCCCTCCTCCCAGACGCCGAGGTGCACGTGGGCGTCCACGAACCCGGGGAGGAGCCAGGCGCCCGCCGCGTCGACGACCTCGTGGCCCTCGGGGACCTCGACGTCGGGACCCAACGCCGTGATCCGGTCGTCGGTGATGACGACGGTGCCGTCGAACGGTTCCGTGGTGACGGGGACGACATGGGCCCCGGTGATGGCGATGTCCATGCCCCCGAGCCTATGCCCGCAGGAACTCCTGCAAGGCGGGCATCTCGCGGGCCATCTGGGCGCGCCCCTGCTCGTGGGCGGCCTCCAGCCGGGCGACATTCCGCTCTCCGTTGGAGATCGTCATCTCCTCGGGGGCGAACACCCAGGCGTGGCCGTCGCGCTCGAGCTGGAAGACCTCGTCGCGGGTCTCGTTGTAGCGCGACCACCGCGAGAGGAGGGCGTCCGCGACGGCTGGGTGGCGGCGGAAGTGGCGCCGGAAGAACCAGGGGTTGCCCAGCGGCCCCTTGGTGTAGGACCGCTCCTGGGTGAGCACGACGACGAACTTCGAGAAGCCGGCCTCCCGTGCGGCGTCGATCGCGATCCCGCCGGTCCCGCCGAGGGCGCCGTCGACGTAGAGCTCGCCGTCGATCTCGACCGGGGGCATCACGACCGGCATGGTCGAGGACGCCTGCACGCGGGCCATCAGGTCCTCCTGGGTGACGATGTCGTCACGCCCCCAGCGGACCGTCTGCCCGTCGCGGGCCCGGAAGGCGGAGATCGCGAAGTCGGCGGGGTGGGCCCGGAAGGCGTCCCAGTTGAAGGGGAGCGCCTCCCCGGGGCCCGACGTGCGGCGGTAGATGTAGTCGGAGTTGAACAGCCCCTGCCCGCGCACGAAGGTGCGCCAGCTGCCGAACTGCGGGTCGGCGGCGAAGGTCGTGAAGGACGTCCGCGCCCGCCGCGTGTCGCCGGTCAGGTAGTTCACCGTGTTGGACGCCCCGGCCGAGATGCCGGCGACGAACGGGAACACGAGCCCCGCCTCGACGAGCGCGACGACGACCGCCGAGGTGTACGCGGCGCGCATGCCGCCACCCTCGAACACCAGGGCGACATCGGGCACGTTCACGGCGGGGGAGGGGGACGCGGGGGACGGGGGACGCTCGACCACGTCGTCGAGCTTACTGGTGCAGGGCCGTCCGCAACGTCCGCGGTCCCAGCGGCACGGCGCCCGGGATGCGCGCGAGCAACTCCCGGTCGGCCGAGGCGATGGTCACGTCGTGCCCACTGAGCGCCTCGACCTGCGCGACGACCTCGTCGTCGCCGGACGCCGGGGCGTGCACGGTCTCGACCCTGCCGTCGGTGCCCTCCGGGACGCCGGCACGCGCCCTGCCCTCCAGCACGAGGACGACGCGGTCGGCGTCCAGTTGTGCGCCGACCAGCCCGGTGTGGAGGCGACGCGCGGCGCCGGGCCGGTCCTTCCACCACCCGTCGGGCACCGAGCCGATGACGTTGGCGGCGTCCACGACCAGGACGCGCATCAGCGCAGGTCCTCGTCGTCGCGCTCGTCGCCCTCGTCATCCTCGTCATCCTCGACCCGGGTACGGTCGCGCTCGCGCTCGCGGTCGCGGGCGTCCCGGCGGGCGAGGCGGTCACGCAGCGACTGCACCGAGCGCTTGGGCGACAGCGGCCGCAGCCTGATGTCCGTGAACCGGAAGTCGACGGGCTCGGGCAACATCCAGCCCAGCTTGCGGGCCAGCAGTCCCAGCACCGCGCAGGTGATGATGGACGCCGCCATTCCGGCCTGGGGGTGGCCCACGTGGTACAGGATGAGCGCCTCGACGCTGCCGAGGAAGCCGATCGACGCGTAGAGGGTGTTGCCGCCGAAGATCGCCGGGACCTTGCCGACGAGCACGTCGCGCAGCATGCCCCCGCCCACCGCGGTGATCACGCCGAGCATCAGCGAGGGGATGATCTCCAGCCCGTGCGCCGCGGCCTTGATCGTGCCGGTGGCCGACCAGCAGCCGAGGGCCAGCACGTCGGCGAGGGCGAGCGCGCGGCGGGCGAAGCGTCCCTCGAGGTGGATGAAGTAGGCGATGACCGCGGCGATCAGGGCGCCGCTCAGGTACGCGGGGTCGACCAGCGCCACCGGGTAGCCCGAGTCGAGCAGGACGTCGCGGATCATGCCGCCGCCCAGGCCCGAGATGATCGCCAGGGTGGCGAAGCCGACGATGTCGAAGCGCTTCGAGCGCGCGACGGCACCCCCGAGGAGGCCGTTCGCGACCACCCCGATCACGTCCACGATCCGGAAGATCGTCTCGGCGTCCCAGGTCACGAGGGTGATCCTCCCACGTCTCCGCCCCGGAACGGCCGACGGCCCTCGTCCGGTGGGGACGCGGGCCGTCGGCGCCCGGCTGGCCGGGCTGTCGGGGATCAGTTGCCGGGCGAGTTCAGCCGGTTGATGATCGTGTTGAGGGTCTGCGACGGGCGCATGACCTGCTCGGTCTTGTCGGCGTCGGGGCGGTAGTAGCCACCGAGGTCGGCGGGCTCACCCTGGACGGCGATCATCTCCTCGGCGATCACGTCGGCCTTCTCGCGCAGTTCCTTCGCGATCGGGGCGAACGCCTCGGCGAGCTCGGCGTCCTCGGTCTGCTGGGCCAGCTCCTCGGCCCAGAAGACCGCCAGCCACGCGTGGGAACCGCGGTTGTCGGTCTGGCCGACGCGGCGGGCCGGGGACTTGTCCTCGTCCAGCAGCGTGCCGGTCGCGGCGTCCAGCGCCTTGCCCAGCACCGCGGCGCGGGGGTTGTCGGCGGAACGCGCCAGGTGCTCCAGCGACTCGGCCAGCGCCAGGAACTCGCCCAGCGAGTCCCACCGCAGGTAGTTCTCGTTGACGAGCTGCTCGACGTGCTTGGGGGCCGAGCCGCCGGCGCCGGTCTCGAAGAGGCCACCACCGTTCATCAGCGGGACGACCGACAGCATCTTCGCCGACGTGCCGACCTCGAGGATCGGGAACAGGTCGGTGTTGTAGTCGCGCAGCACGTTGCCGGTGACCGAGATGGTGTCCTCACCCTTGCGGATGCGCTCGACCGACTTCTTGGTCGCCTCCACCGGGCTCATGATCGAGATGTCCAGGCCGTCGGTGTCGTGCTCGGGCAGGTACTTCTCCACCAGGGTGGTGAGGTTGCGGTCGTGGGCGCGCTCCGGATCCAGCCAGAAGATGGCGGGGGTCTCGGAGACGCGGGCGCGGGTCACCGCCAGCTTCACCCAGTCGCGGATCGGGGCGTCCTTGGTCTGGCAGGCGCGCCAGATGTCGCCGGGCTGCACGTCGTGCTCCATGAGCACCTCGCCGGACGCCGTGACGACCTGGGCCTTGCCGGCCTGGGTGATCTCGAACGTCTTGTTGTGCGAGCCGTACTCCTCGGCCGCCTGGGCCATCAGGCCGACGTTCGGCACCGAGCCCATGGTGACCGGGTCGTACGCGCCGTTGGCCTTGCAGTCGTCGAGGACGGCCTGGTAGACGCCGGCGTACGACGAGTCGGGGATGACGGCGAGGGTGTCGGCCTCCTTGCCGTCGGGGCCCCACATCTTGCCGCCGATGCGGATCATGGCCGGCATCGAGGCGTCCACGATCACGTCGGAGGGGACGTGCAGGTTGGTGATGCCCTTGTCGGAGTTCACCATCGCCAGCTCGGGGCCTTCGGCCATCTCGGCGTCGAACGACGCCTTGATCTCAGCACCGTTGGGCAGCGCGTCGAGCCCGCCGAAGATGCCGCCGAGGCCGTTGTTGGCCGACAGGCCGGCCTTCGCGAGGTCGTCGCCGTACTTCTCGAACGTCTGGGGGAAGAAGGCCTTCACGACGTGACCGAAGATGATCGGGTCGGACACCTTCATCATGGTGGCCTTCAGGTGCACCGAGAACAGCACCCCCATCTCCTTGGCGCGCTCGACCTGCTCGCGCAGGAAGGCGTCCAGCGAGGCGGCGCGGAGGACGGTCGCGTCGACGACCTCGCCCTGGAGCACCTTCAGGTCGTCCTTCAGCACGGTGACCTCACCGGCGCTGTCGACGAGCTGGATACGCAGGGTGTCGGCCTCGGGCATGACAACCGACTGCTCGTTGCTGCGGAAGTCGTCGCGACCCATGGTGGCGACCTCGGTCTTGCTGTCGGCCGACCAGTCGCCCATCGAGTGCGGGTGCTTGCGGGCGTAGTTCTTCACGGCGGCCGGAGCGCGGCGGTCGGAGTTTCCCTCGCGCAGCACGGGGTTGACGGCCGAGCCCTTGACCGAGTCGTAGCGGGCCTTGGCATCGTCGTCGGCGCTGTCGTACTCGGGCAGGTCGTAGCCGAGGGCGTTGAGCTCGGCGATGGCGGCCTTGAGCTGGGGGACCGACGCCGAGATGTTCGGCAGCTTGATGATGTTGGCCTCGGGGGTCTTGGCGAGCTCGCCCAGCTCGGCGAGGGCGTTGGCTTCGCGCTTGTCCTCGGGCAGGCGGTCGGCGAAGACGGCCAGAATGCGGGCGGCCAGCGAGATGTCGCGCGTCTCGACCTCCACGCCCGCGGTCGAGGTGAAGGCCTCGACGATGGGGAGGAGGGAGTGGGTGGCGAGCAGCGGTGCCTCGTCGGTGAGCGTGTAGATGATCTTGGCCATACGGACTCGAATCTCCCTTGAGTGTGTCCCAGTCTGTCGTCGTCAGCCTATCCGTTCGCTACCCCCGGAAACGAAACGGGCCCCCGCCGGTATGAGCGGCGCGGGCCCGTTCCACAATTCTGGCCGGAGATGTTGTGACGATTCCGACCGATGACCCGAAGGGAAGTGCCCCCC
>DUOQ01000085.1 GCA_012838755.1 Propionibacterium sp.
GTCCACGACTCCGAGCGCATCTCGGGGCTGCTCGAGGACGCCGGCTACTCGCGCGCCGACGAGGGCGCCCAGGCCGACATCGTGGTGTTCAACACCTGCGCGGTCCGCGAGAACGCCGACAACCGCCTCTACGGCAACCTGGGCCACCTCGCGCCGGTGAAGGCGAAGACCCCCGGCATGCAGATCGCCGTCGGCGGCTGCATGGCCCAGAAGGACCGCGACACCGTCGTGAGGAAGGCCCCCTGGGTCGACGTGGTGTTCGGCACCCACAACATCGGCTCGCTGCCGGTGCTGCTCGAGCGGGCCCGCATCGAGCAGGCCAGCCAGGTCGAGATCGAGGAGGCGCTCACCCGCTTCCCGTCGACGCTGCCGACGCGCCGCGAGTCGCCCTACGCCGCGTGGGTGTCGATCTCGGTCGGCTGCAACAACACCTGCACGTTCTGCATCGTGCCGGCGCTGCGCGGCAAGGAGCAGGACCGCCGCCCAGGCGACATCCTCGCCGAGGTGCGTGCCCTGGTCGACCAGGGCGTCCAGGAGATCACGCTGCTGGGACAGAACGTGAACTCCTACGGCGTCGAGTTCGGCGACCGCCTCGCGTTCGGCAAGCTGCTGCGCGCCTGCGGCGAGGTCGAGGGCCTCGAGCGCGTGCGCTTCACCTCGCCCCACCCGGCCGCCTTCACCGACGACGTGATCGCCGCCATGGCCGAGACCCCCAACGTCATGCCGAGCCTGCACATGCCGCTGCAGTCGGGCTCCGATGCCGTGCTGCGCGCCATGCGCCGCTCCTACCGCAGTGAGAAGTTCCTCGGCATCCTCGACCGGGTGCGCGCCGCCATGCCCGAGGCGGCCATCACCACCGACATCATCGTCGGGTTCCCCGGCGAGACCGACGAGGACTTCGAGCGCACCCTCGACGTCGTGCGCGCCTCCCGCTTCGCGGCCGCGTTCACGTTCCAGTACTCGATCCGCCCCGGGACGCCCGCGGCCACCATGCCGAACCAGGTGCCGAAGGCCGTCGTCCAGGAGCGCTACGAGCGCTTGGTCGACCTCGTCGGCGAGATCACGTGGGCCGAGAACACCAAGCTCGTCGGCCAGACCGTCGAGGTCATGTTCGCCGAGGGCGAGGGCCGCAAGGACGCCGCCACCCAGCGCCTGTCGGGCCGCGCCCGCGACAACCGCCTCGTCCACGTCACCATCCCCGAGGGCATGGACGCCCCGCGCCCCGGAGACCTGGCCGACGTGGAGATCACCTACGCCGCGCCGCACCACCTCAACGCCGACGGCGCCGTGACCAACCTGCGGCGCACCCGGGGCGGCGATGCCTGGGCCCGCTGGCAGGGTGAGCCCGCGGCGTCCCCGATGGGGTTGGGGCTGGGCATGCCGCTGCGGCGTCCCGAGCCGATGCCGCCGGCCGCCGACGGCTGCAGCCAGGCCTGAACAACCACTCAGGGCCACCCCCAACGGGAGTGGCCCTGAGCGAGATACGGTCGCATTCTTGGACGAAAGCGCAAGGGCGCTGGTCCTTCCAAGAAGGAGCGCGGCAGGTCAGACCTGCGGCTGCTGCGGCGCGTCCGCGTTCGGTGCGCCGATGTTGTCCTTCAGGAAGTCGGTGGCCTGCTCGACCTTGTCAGCGTGCTGACCGCCGGTCTTCTCGTTGATGAAGTCCCCGGCCTGGTCGACCACGGCCTCCACGTTCGCCTCGTTGGCGTCAGCCTTGCCCTTGATGTCGTCGAAGATGCCCATGGGGCCCCCTTTCTCTCGTCCAGCGCCGGCCCTGCTGTCACCCGGCGGCCACCACGGTAGCCCGTGGTCACGTCCCACAACAGGCCCGCGACGGGGGGAGAATGGGGAAATGCTGCCCATCCTCGTCCTGAACGGCCCGACCGCCAGCGGCAAGTCGTCGCTGGCCGTGGAGGTTGCCGTGACGTTGATGGGGCGCGGACACCCGGCCGAGGTCGTCAACACCGACTCGATGCTCGTCTACCGCGGCATGGACATCGGCACCGCCAAGCCCACGTCCGCCGAGCGCCGCGGCGTCCCGCACCACCTCGTCGACATCATGGACGTCACGCAGACCGCCTCGGTCGCCGACTTCCAGGTGCTGGCCCGGGCGACGATCGAGGCGTGCCGGGCCCGCGGCGTCCTGCCGATCGTGGTGGGCGGGTCGGCGCTGTACATGCGCGCGATCCTCGACCACTTCGAGTTCCCGGGCACGGACGCCGCCGTGCGGGCCCGCTGGGAGGCCGAGCTCGACCGGGTCGGGTCCGAGGCAATGCACGCGGTGTTGGCCGAGCGCGCGCCCGCGACCGCGGCCGAGATCCTGCCCGGCAACGGACGCCGCATCGTCCGGGCGCTGGAGGTGCTGGAGCTCACCGGCGGGCACACCCCGAACCTGCCGGCGTGGACCTACGCCCTCGAGGGCGTCGTCGCCGTCGGCCTCGAACTCGACCGGGCGGTGATGGACCGGCGCATCGCCGAGCGCGTCGACCAGATGTGGGCCGACGGGCTCGTCGAGGAGGTCCGGGCCCTGGAACGCGCGGGGCTGCGGGAGGGGGTCACGGCGTCCCGGGCCATCGGCTACCGGCAGGTGCTGCAGTTCCTCGACGGCGAGCTCAGCGAGGAGGAGGCCCGCGAGGCGATCGTGCGCGCCACCCGGCGGTTCGCGCGCAAGCAGCTCGGCTGGTTCCGTCGCGACGCCCGGGTCACGTGGTACCCCGCCGGTCAGCCGGGGCTGGCCGAGACGTTGGCCGACGACCTGGTGGGACGACGGTGAGGATGAGGGAACAGCCGCTGTGGGGATGGATCCTGCCCGTGCTCCTCGGCGGCCTGGCCTGGTGGCTCGGCACATCCGCCCCGATCATCGGCGGGCCGGTGCTCGGCATCCTGATGGGGCTGGTCGTCGGCCAGCTCGCCGGGCAGGTGCCGGCGTGGTCGGCCGGGGTGAAGTTCCACGCCGAGCGCGTGCTGCAGGGCTCGATCGTCCTGCTGGGCGCCGGCATGTCGCTGGTCGAGGTGGCCCGCATCGGCGGGGCCGGCCTGCCGGTCATGATCGGCACGATCGTCGTGGCCGTCGGCGTGGGGATCCCGTTGTCGCGGGCCCTCAAGGTCGAGCGCGAGACAGGTGCTCTGGTCACCTACGGCACCACGATCTGCGGGGCCTCGGCCATCGCGACGATGAGCCAGGTGATGGGCGCCCGCGCGGGGGCCGTGGCCGTGTCGATCGCGGTGATCGTGCTCTACAACGTGCTCGCGGCGGTGCTGTTCCCGGCGCTGGGCCTGGCGATGGGGCTCACCCCGACCTCCTTCGGCCTCTGGGCGGGCACGGCGGTCAACGACACGTCCTCGGTGGTGGCGGCGTCCACCTCGTTCGACGCCCAGTTGATGGCCACCGGCGTCGTCGTGGGCGGCATGACCGCAGCCTCGTACGCGGTCGTGGTGAAGCTGACCCGCACCCTGATGCTCGTGCCGCTGGCGCTGTTCCAGCAGTGGTTCGGCAACCGCTCGCTGCCCGAGTCGGAGCGCCAGCACACCGTCTGGTGGCGGATGGTCCCGGGCTTCCTCGTGCTCTTCCTCGTCGCGGCCGGGCTGCGCACCCTCGGCGTGATCCCCGACGAGGTGGCCCCGGCGCTGACGCTGCTGGCCCACATCGGCACCACCATCGCCATGACGGCGGTGGGCATGTCGAGCTCCCTGACCGCGATCAGGGCCGCGGGCTGGCGTCCGCTGGCGCTGGGCGGGATCCTCTGGGCGCTGATCGCCCTCACCAGCCTGGGGTTGCAGGCCGCGACGGGGCAGTTGGCGTTCCTGGGCTGACCCCGGGTGCATTTCCGGGTGGCAGGACCCCAAGGATCCTTGGGGTCCTGCCACCCGGAAATGCAGTCTTGCCTGCCGTGGGAGAATGGCCGACGTGCTCGAATTCGCCAAGGGACACGGGACCCGCAACGACTTCGTCCTGGTGACGGACGCCGACGACGCGCGCCCGCTCACCGACGACGAGGTGCGCTTCCTCGCCGACCGCCGGTCCGGGATCGGCGGCGACGGGGTGCTGCGTGCGGTCCGGGCCCGGCACATCCCCGAGTGGGACGGCGACCCCGACCTCTGGTTCATGGACTACCGCAACGCCGACGGCTCCGTGGCCGAGATGTGCGGCAACGGGGTCCGCGTGTTCGCGCGCTACCTGGTCGAGGAGGGCCTCGTCCCCGCGGGCACCACGACGATCGACCTCGGCACCCGCGCCGGGCTCCGCACCGCCGAACTGCTGCCCGACGGCCGCGTGCGCGTGTGGATGGGGCGTCCCCACACCGCCGACGCCGGCACGTCCATCACCCTCGGCGACCAGAACTGGGGCGCCACCAGCGTCGACGTCGGCAACCCCCACGCCGTGGTCCTGCTCGGCGACGACGAACCCTTGGCGTCCCTCGACCTGACCGAGGCCCCCGTGTGGACGCCCCGGACGAACTTCCCGAACGGGGTCAACGTCGAGTTCGTGGACGACCTCGGCCCGGGCCGCGTCCGCATGCGGGTGTACGAGCGGGGCGTCGGCGAGACCGACTCGTGCGGCACCGGGACGGTGGCGGTGGCGTCCGCCGTTGCCCGGGCCCACGGACAACAGGACGGTCGCTGGACCGTCGAGGTGCCGGGCGGTGAGGTCGAGGTCGACCTGGCCGGCGGCGAGGCCTGGCTGACCGGCCCGGCCGTGATCGTGGCGCGCGGCCACGTGACGATCCCGCGCGAGGAGAACGCATGACCAACAGCTACGACGCAGATCTCGACCCCGAGCGCGACGACTACGACGGCGACCAGCTCGACCTCGAGGAGCGCCTCTCGTTGCGCCGCGTCGCCGGCATGTCGACCCAGCTGGCCGACATCAGCGAGGTCGAGTACCGCGAGCTCCAGCTCGAGCGCGTGGTGCTCGTCGGCGTGTGGACGACCGGCAGCCAGGCCGAGCACGACAACGCCATGGCCGAGCTCAAGCTGCTCGCCGAGACGGCGGGTTCGGAGGTGCTCGAGGGCCTGGTCCAGCGGCGCACGCACCCCGATCCGGCGACCTACATCGGCCGCGGCAAGGTCGACGAGGTGCGCGAGGTCGTCATCGCGACCGGCGCCGACACGGTGATCTTCGACGGCGAGCTCGAGCCCGCCCAGCTGCGCAACCTCGAGGACCGCATTGGCGTCAAGGTCATCGACCGCACCGCGCTGATCCTCGACATCTTCGCCCAGCACGCCAAGTCGATCGAGGGCAAGGCCCAAGTCGAGCTGGCCCAGCTGCAGTACCTGCGCCAGCGCCTGCGCGGGTGGGGTGGCGAGCTGTCCCGCCAGGCCGGTGGCCGGATCGCCGGCGGTGCCGGCATCGGTGGCCGTGGCCCCGGTGAGACCAAGATCGAGACCGACCGCCGCCGCATCCGCACGCGCATCTCCCAGTTGCGCAAGCGCCTGCGCGAGCTGGATGCGGTGCGTGACACCAAGCGCGCCGAACGGCGCCGCAACCAGGTCCCGTCGGTGGCGATCGTCGGCTACACCAACGCCGGCAAGAGCTCGCTGCTCAACCGGCTCACCGGCGCCGGCGTGCTCGTCGAGGACGCCCTGTTCGCCACGCTGGACCCGACGACCCGCCGCTCCCAGACCACCGACGGACGCGTGTTCACCCTCACCGACACCGTCGGGTTCGTGCGCCACCTGCCGCACGACCTGGTCGAGGCGTTCCGCTCCACGCTGGAGGAGTCGACCGAGGCCGACCTGCTGCTGCACGTCGTGGACGCCTCGGACCCCGACCCCGTCGGCCAGATCAACGCCGTGCGCACGGTGCTCAACGAGATCGGGGCCAACGACATCCCCGAGCAGATCGTGTTCAACAAGATCGACCTGGCCAGCGAGGTCGACCTCGTGCCGCTGCGCACCGTCGCCCCGGACGCCCTGTTCGTCTCGGCTCGCACCGGAAAGGGGCTCGAGGAGCTCCGCGCCCGGCTGGAGGAGCGGCTGCCGCGTCCCGCCGTCGAGGTGCGGGCCCTGGTGCCGTACGCCCGCCACGACCTGATCGACCGCATCCACAAGGAGGGGGAGCTCGGCAGCACCGAGCACACCGGCGACGGCACGCTCGTCGTCGCCCGCGTCAACGAGGACCTCGCCGGTGAACTGGCCGAGTTCGCGGCGTCCGGGACGGGGGAGCAGGCGTGAACGACTTCCTGCCCCTGTGGCACATCGCCCACCGGGCCGACTGGGAGGCCGCCCGCGCCGACGGCGTCTACCTGCACTCCACTCGGGGCCGCACGCTGGGCGAGGAGGGGTTCATCCACTGCTCGTACCCCCACCAGGTGGGGATCGTCGCCCGCAACCTCTACGCCGACGACCCCGAGCCTCTTGTCGTGCTCGAGATCGACCGGGACGCCCTCGGCGCCACCAAGGTGCGCGTCGAGGATGTGGAGGGGATGTCCTTCCCGCACCTCTACGGCCCGCTGCCGACCGACGCGGTCGTCCTGCTGCGCGCGCTGGCCTTCGACGACCAGGGCGCGCTCATGCTGGGCGACGCCGAGGACCCCCGCGACGGGTCGCTGCTCGAGGAGACCCGCGTCGGCGACCTGCTCAAGGACGACTGACGCAGCAGCCGCGCCCCGCGGTGTTGTCGGTTTGTTGTCCGTGGCGGGCCGCGCCGGGGCGGGGGAGCGCCGTGAAGTAGCCTCGGGCAGGTGCCCTCCCGCAGTGACCAGATCCTCGACGCCGCCGTCGAGGCGATCGGGGGCGCCCCGCGCGAGGGCCAGGTGACGATGGCCCGGGCCATCGAGCACGCCTTCGAGTCCGGCGAGCACCTGCTGGTCCAGGCGGGCACGGGCACGGGCAAGTCGCTGGGCTACCTCGCCCCGGCGCTGGCCCACCTCCACGAGAACCCGACCGGCCGCGTCGTCGTGGCCACCGCCACGCTCGCCCTGCAGGCGCAGCTGGCGAACTCCGACATCCCCGCCGCGCTGGACGCCGCCGAGAAGGTCACCGGGCGCCGCGCACGCGCGGCCGTCCTGAAGGGCCGCACGAACTATGCCTGCCTGCACCGCGCGGTCGAGGGAGCCGGCGCCGAGCAGGACTCCCTCCTTGGCGGCGAGATTCTCGCCGAGGGGCTGCGGTCGGCCAAGGCCGATGCGGCGTCCGTCGTCGGGGCCGAGGTGGTCGCCCTCCGTGAGTGGGTCCAGCAGGAGCTGGACGCCGACGGCGCCGGCGACCGTGACGACGCCCCGACGCACACCGCCGCCGCGTGGGGCCAGGTGTCGGTGCCCGTGCGGGAGTGCCTGGGCCAGCAGTGCGCCTTCTTCTCCACGTGCTTCGTCGAGCGCTCGCGTGAGACGGCCCGCAACTCCCAGCTCGTGGTCACCAACCACGCCCTGCTCGCCATCGACGCGATGCACGGCAACACCGTCCTGCCCGAGCACGACCTCCTCGTCATCGACGAGGCGCACGAGCTCACCGCCCGGGTGACGGGGGCGGCGTCCCACGAGCTCAGCCCGCAGCAACTCGAGCGGGTCGCCCGCCGCTGCATGGCCCACCTCAAGGACGACGACCTGTCGATCGAGTTCCTCGACCTGGGCGACGCCCTGATGCAGGCCCTGGCCGAGGCACCCCTGGAGCGCATCGAGGACCCCGACTCGCCCGTGCTGGAGGTGCTGGCCCGCATCCGCGACGTCAGCCGCGCGGTGGTCAGCGAGCTCAAGGGCGACGACCCCGACCTCAAGCAGGCGGCCGCGGCGGCCAAGGAGGTCTTCGACGTCGCCGAGGCCATGCGTTCGCTCAAGGAGACCGACGTGCTCTGGGTCAGCGAGCGCGAACGGTTCGGCCGCTGGCTCGTCGTCGCGCCCCTCGACGTGGCGGGGCTGCTGCGCGAACGCGTGCTGTCGACCACCACGACCGTCCTGACGAGCGCCACCCTCAAGCTCGGCGGCGACTTCGAGTCGATCGCCTCCTCGGTCGGTCTGGCGCGCAACGACCGGCTGCTCGACACCGAACCCGAGGACCCGACCGGCCTGGAGTGGCGCGCCCTCGACGTCGGCTCGCCGTTCGACTACGCCCGGCAGGGGATCCTGTACGTCGCCCAGCACCTGCCCAGCCCCGGCCGCGACGGCATCGGCCCCGAGGCGCTGGCCGAGGTCGCCGAGCTCGTGTGGGCTGCGGGAGGGCGCACGCTGGGGCTGTTCGCGTCCCAGCGCAACGCGGAGGCCGCCGCCCGGCACTGCCGCGCCGAGCTGCCCAAGATGACGTTCCTGTGCCAGGGCGACGCGCAGTTGTCCGAGCTCACCCGCCGGTTCATCGACGAGCCCGCCACGAGCCTGTTCGGCACGCTGAGCCTGTGGCAGGGCGTCGACGTTCCGGGGGAGACCTGCCAGCTGGTGATCATCGACAAGATCCCGTTCCCGCGCCCCGACGAGCCGCTGCTGCAGGCCCGCCAGAAGGCGGTCGCCCAGGCGGGCGGCAACGGGTTCATGGCGGTGGCGGCCACGCACGCCGCGCTGCTGCTGGCGCAGGGGTCCGGACGCCTCATCCGCCGGCTGTCCGACCGCGGGGTCGTCGCGGTGCTCGACCCGCGGCTGCGGAAGGCGCGCTATGGCTCGTTCCTGCGCGCCTCGATGCCGGGGTTCTGGTCAACCACCGACCGCGAGGTCGCGGTCAACGCGCTGCGCCGGCTGGCCGGCTGAGCCCGGTTTCACTCCCCGAGTGCGAGGGCGGCCGCCGGGGGCACGCGTGATGCGCGCACCGAGGGCAGCACGGACGCGAGCCACCCGGCCAGCAGCGCCACCGCCGCGATGAGGGCCAGCCGGGCCCACGGGAGAGCGGGCACGACCGTCGCGTCGGACGCGATGAGGGTCGCGACGCCGGCCACCCCGTAGACGGCTCCCAGCACCAGGCCGAGCACCACGGCGACGGCCGCCAGCAGGACGGCCTCCCAGCCCAGGGAGGCGCGCAGCTGGTCCCGGGTGAGTCCCATCGCCCGCAGCAGGCCCGATTCCTGGCGCCGCTCGTGCACGGATAGGCCCAGCGTGTTGCCGATGCCCACGACGGCGATGACGACGGCCACCGCCAGGAGCCCCAGCACGACCAGGAGCACCGTGTTGATGATCTCCTGCATCTGGGCGCGCTGGTCGGCCAGCGACATGACCTGCACGGTGGGGCCGTCGCCGCCCAGGGCCGCGCTGATGGTCTCCACGGCACCCACCGGGTCGGCGTCGTCGGCCAGGCGCAGGCCGAGCGAGCGCGGGGCGTCCGGCTGCAGGGCGAGCATCGTGGACGCCGTGACGCCGCTGGTGCGCCCGAGGCCGGGCCGGACCACGACCCGCAGCGCCACCTCGTGCTCGCCCGCCAGGGTGACCGTCGAGCCGTCGGCGAGTTCGGTCTCGGGCCCGGCGAGGAGGGTGTCGTCGGCAAGGCCGACCAGGAGATCCGGGTCGCGGAAGGTCGCGGCGGCGTCCCCGTCGAAACCGAGCAGGTGCAGCCAACGCTCGTCGTCGGCGGTTTCGACGCCGCCCTCGCGGAGCACCGTCGCCGCGGCGACCTCGGGCAGGGAGCGGGCCCGTTCGACCTGGGCGTCGGTGATCGGACCGGAGGAGATGACCTGGGCGTCCATGGGGAACTGGCCGTCGAGTTCGCGCTGGATGGACGCCTGCCCCGTCGCGGCGCCCACCGTCATCATCGTGACGAGGATCACCCCGACCAGGAGGGCGCCCGTGGTGGCCGCCGCGCGTCCGGGGTTGCGCACGGCGTTCTCGGCGGCGAGTTCGGCCGGGGCACCGCCGAGGTGTCCCATCCCGGGGGCGAACAGGCGGGCGACCGCGGGTACGAGCCGGCGTCCGAGCGCCAGCACGCCGACCACGCTGAGCAGCCCGCCCGCGATGCCGACCAGCACGCTCAGGCCGGGCGACACCCCCTGAGCGGGCAGCACGACCGCGCCGACCGCGAGCAGGACGAACCCGACCACCGTGATCGCGGCCGCGAGGAGGGGGTGCCCCTGCCGGACGCGCGGGTCGACGGCGGTCGCCGCCTGCGGGCGCAGGGCGGCCAGCGGGGCGATGCGCGTGGCCTGCCGGGCGGGAACGATGGCGGCCCCCAGCGCGAGGAGGATGCCCACCGCCAGCGGGACGAGGACGTCGCGCGGTGCGATGGCGAGCCCCTCGATCTGCAGGACGCCGCTCCCGCGGGAGAGCGGAGCGATCGCCGCGACGGCACCCGCCCCGAGGGCGAGACCCACCAGCGAGGAGGCCAGGCCGAGCAGCCCCGCCTCGACGAGCACCGTGCGGAACACCTGGCCCCGCGTGGCGCCCACCGTGCGCAGCAGTGCGAGCTGGCGCGTGCGTTGCGCGACCAGAATCGCGAAGGTGTTGGCCACCACGAGGCCGGCCACGACCACGGCGACGGCGCCGAACGAGAGCAGCAGCACGGTGAGCTGCTCGGAGCCACGGGTGAACTGCGTGATGCGCAGGTCGGACGCCTCGGCCGCGGTCAGCACCCGGGCGTGGGTCGCCGCGGTCTCGGGTAGGGCCCGGATGGCGTCGGTGAGTTCCTGCTCGGAGCCGGTGCCGTGCACGTAGAGGTCGGTGTAGCTCGTCCGCCCCGAGAGCTCGTGGATGTCGGGCATCTGCAGGAACACGTGGGGCGCCTCGAGGTTGGTGGTGGTGTCGGTGCCCGCATCGACGACGCCGACGAGGGTGAACTCGCGGGTGTCGTCCACCTCGAGGTGGACCGTGTCTCCGGGGGCCCACCCGCGCATCTGGGCGGCCACCTGGTTGACCAGCACCTCGCCGGGCGCCTCGGGGAGGCGTCCGGTGACGAGCGTCGTGCGCTCGGTGAGTTCGGGGACGGTCTGCAGCACGAACATCGACAGGTGGGTGCCGGCCGGGCTCATGGCCTGGGTCGTCACGACGGTCCGGACGCGCTCGACGCCGGGCACGTCGCCGAGCCGGGTGACGTATTCGTCGGTCAGGGCGAGGGGATCGGGGACGTCACCGTTCTCGGTGAGGACGACCTTCGCGTCACGGATGGCGCCGCCGGCGGCGGTGCGCAGGGTCGCGTCGAGCGAGGTGGCCAGCATGAGGGCGGCGGCGACGAAGCCGACACCCAGGGCGAGGGCGAGGGCCGCCGACAGCAGGCGGCGGGGGGAGGTCAGCACCGGGTCACCGCCGCTCGTCGGCGTCGACGCGCCCGTCGGCCAGGCGCAGGACCCGGTCGGCGTACGAGGCGGCGTTCGCGTCGTGGGTGACCATCACGATGGTCTGGCCGAGGTCGGTGACCGACGCGCGCAGGAAGGTGAGCATCTGCTCGGACGCCGCGGAGTCCAGGGCGCCGGTGGGCTCGTCGGCGAACACCACGTCGGGCTTGCTGACCAGGGCGCGGGCGGCGGCGACGCGCTGCTGCTGGCCCCCGGAGAGCTCGGAGGGGCGGTGGGTGAGCCGGTCGCCGAGACCGAGGACGGCCACGACGTGGTCGAACCAGTCGGTGTCGGGCCGGCGGCGGGCCAGCTTGAGGGGGAGCAGGATGTTGGCCTGGGCGTCCATCGTGGGAAGCAGGTTGAACGCCTGGAAGATGAAGCCGACCCGCTCGCGGCGCAGCAGGGTGAGGGCCTTGTCGTCCAGCGCGGTGATCTCGACGTCACCGATCCAGGACCGGCCCGAGGTCGCGGCGTCCAGCCCCGCGGTGAGGTGCATGAGGGTGGACTTGCCCGACCCCGAGGGGCCCATCACGGCGGTGAACTCACCCCGGTGGATGTCGACGCTGACCGCGTCGAGCGCGCGGACGAGCGTCTCACCGCTGCCGTAGGTCTTGGTCAGGGCTTCGGTGCGGACGGCCGCGCCGGGTCGGGACATGCGAACTCCTCGTCACAGTGCTGGGGATTACCCCGGAACGGTAACGAGGAGTCGGCTGGCGTCGGATCGCCCGAGGGGCGGGAGATCGGGTCCCCCCACGGGCGCAGCGGGTGCCCCCGTGGGGTGAGGGTCAGACGCGGCGCAGGACCGCGGTGACCTTCCCCAGGATGGTCGCCTCGTTGCCGTCGATCGGCGCGTAGGCGGCGTTGTGCGGGAGCAGCCACACCTGCCCCGGCGTCCGCTTGAAGGTCTTCACCGTCGCCTCGCCGTCGATCATGGCGGCCACGATGTCGCCGTTGTTCGCGTCGGGCTGCTGGCGGACGACGACGTAGTCGCCCTCGCAGATGGCGGCGTCGATCATCGAGTCGCCCTTGACCTCGAGCAGGAACAGGGTGCCGTCGCCGACCAGGTCGCGGGGGAGCGGGAACACGTCCTCGACCCGCTCCTCGGCCAGGATCGGGCCGCCGGCGGCGATGCGACCGACCATCGGCACGTCCACCGCGCGGGAGACGTGCACGTCCTCACCCCAGCCGGACGCCGCGGGCTCGGCCTCGTCGGCCGCCTGGACGTGCTGCGTGGGCTGGACGATGCCCTCGCCCTGCGGCAGGTGCACCATGAGCGCGCGGGGGCGCTTGGGGTCGCGGGAGAGGAAGCCCTTGGCCTCGAGGACCTTGAGCTGGTGGGTGACGCTCGAGGGCGACGCCAGGCCGACCGCGTCGCCCATCTCGCGGATGCTCGGCGGGTAGCCGCGGGTCTCCAGCGCCTCCTTGATCGTGTCGAGGATGAGGCGCTGACGGATCGTGAGGCCGTGTGCGTCCTCCCCGAGGGCGGGGAGCTGGCGGGCCTGCGCGATGGCAGCGATGTCGTCGTCGGTCGGCCGCCCGCGTCGGGTCTGCTTGGGAATCGCGGGTCGGTTCTTGCCGCGCCGCGTGTCGTCCGTTGTCGCCATGCGTCAACGGTAGGGCAATCGAACGCCTCATTCAAACATGTGTTCGGGCGTGTTCGAACGGCGTGTCGCGCTGGGGCGTGCTGCAAATCTGAGTGCGGCGTCTCCCTGGTGTGCGACATGTCTGAGTGCGGAAACCCACGCTGTGGAGCATGTTTCCGCACTCAGATCTGCCACACGGGTTGGCCAGGTTCCGCACTCAGATCTGCCACACGGGGAGGGGGTCGACAAGAAATGTCAGAGGCTGCTGCGAGGGTCTGGGGTGAACGAGGAAGACGTCGAACGATTGTGCGAATGGGACTTGCAATCGCACAATCGTTCGAGAATACTGATCGAACAGACGTTCGAAGAAGGAGTCACGATGACCGCCCAGCTGTTGGAGTACACCTCCCCCTCCGACGCGCTCGTGCGCCGGGTCCGCGCCGCGCGCGCCGCCTCCGTCCGTGCCACCATCGCGCCCCACCGTGAGGGCAACGTCATCCACGCGCCCTGGGCCACCACGCAGGCCCGCGCGTGCGAGGTGGAACGTCCCGCCGCCGTGGTGGCCGCGCCCGGGCCCGTGCCGGCGATCGAGGCCGCGCCGGCCCGCCTGGTCTGGACCGAGCGGGGGATCGCGGTGATCCTGAGCCTCGTCGCGATCGTGACCGGCCTCATGGTGACGACCCTCGTGAGCGCCTTCCTCGCGGTGAGCAACGAACCGCTGGTGGCGCTCGTCGCGGGCTGAGCCCCGAGCCGGTGAGACCTCATGACCCGGGTGTGTCGTCGTGCGACACGCCCGGGTCGCGGCTTCACTGGGCAGGGGCTTGCATTGTGGTCGCCTCTGCTCCTAACCTCTACATGTAGTAGTTACACCGTTGTGTTTCGTCCACAGGTTGTGGTGGGAAGTACACAAGGTGTCAACGGTTCATCCACACGTTCCTCCACAGCGGGGGACCGTTGCGGTCTTCATGAGAGGGGGCGCGGCGTGCACTGTCCATACTGCAGGTTCACCGATTCCCGCGTCCTCGACTCCCGTGTCGCCGAGGACGGCAGCTCCATCCGCCGCCGGCGGGAATGCCGCTCGTGCTCCAAGCGTTTCACCACCCTGGAGCAGATGCAGCTCGTCGTAGTGAAGCGCTCCGGCGTCGTCGAACCGTTCTCCCGCGAGAAGGTCGTCACCGGCGTCCGCAAGGCCTGCAAGGGGCGTCCCGTCACCGAGGCCGACCTGGCCAAGCTGGGCCAGAAGGTCGAGGAGAAGCTCCGCGCCAGCGGCCAGGCCGAGATCCCCGCCGACGACGTCGGCGTCGCGATCCTCGGGCCGCTGCGCGACCTGGACCCGATCGCCTACCTGCGCTTCGCGTCCGTCTACAAGCACTACGAGTCGGTCGAGGACTTCGAGGCCGAGATCGCCAGACTCCGCGCGGCTGCCGCCGCTGAGGCACCCAGCGAGCCGGCCCCCGTGCCGGCACCCACAGCCGAACAGCTGTTCTGACACACACCCGCCGGCGCGCGGCTCGCGCCGAAACACACCCAGGAGGAGAAGTTGTGACCGAGACCAAGCAGGCACCACGCCGGTCGGCGGCCAAGGGCAAGGGACTCACCATCGAGCGGGTCTACACGACCGCCGGCGTACACCCCTACGACGAGGTGAACTGGGAGCAGCGCGACGTCGTCCAGACCAACTGGAAGACCGGCGAGAACGTGTTCGAGCAGCGCGGAGTCGAGTTCCCCGACTTCTGGAGCCTGAACGCCTCCACGATCGTCACCACCAAGTACTTCCGCGGTGCCCTGAACACCGACGTCCGCGAGAAGAGCCTGCGTGAACTCATCGACCGCGTCGTCGGCAAGTACGTCTCCGCCGGCCGCGAGAACGGCTACTTCGCCACCGAGGCCGACGCCGAGGTCTTCGAGCACGAGCTGACCTGGATGCTCCTCCACCAGGTGTTCAGCTTCAACTCCCCGGTGTGGTTCAACGTGGGCACCAAGAGCCCGCAGCAGGTCAGCGCCTGCTTCATCCTCAGCGTCGACGACTCGATGGACTCGATCCTCAACTGGTACAAGGAGGAGGGCTTCATCTTCAAGGGCGGCTCCGGCGCCGGCCTGAACCTCTCCCGCATCCGGTCGAGCAAGGAGTTGCTGTCCTCCGGCGGCACCGCGTCCGGCCCGGTCTCCTTCATGCGTGGTGCCGACGCCTCCGCGGGAACGATCAAGTCCGGCGGTGCGACCCGCCGCGCGGCGAAGATGGTCGTCCTCGACGTCGACCACCCCGACATCGAGGAGTTCATCGACACCAAGGCGCGCGAGGAGGACAAGATCCGCGCCCTGCGCGACGCCGGCTTCGACATGGACCTGGGCGGGGCCGACATCGTCTCGGTGCAGTACCAGAACGCCAACAACTCGGTCCGCGTGAACGACGAGTTCATGAAGGCCGTCGAGGCGGGCACCGAGTTCGGCCTGCGTGCCCGCATGACCGGTGAGGTCATCGAGGAGGTCGACGCCCGCCGCATCTTCAACAAGATGGCGCAGGCCGCGTGGGAGTGCGCCGACCCGGGCATCCAGTACGACGACACGATCAACGCGTGGCACACCAACCCCGAGACGGGCCGGATCACGGCGTCCAACCCCTGCTCGGAGTACATGAGCCTCGACAACAGCTCGTGCAACCTGGCCTCGCTGAACCTGCTGAAGTTCCTCAACGAGGACGACACGTTCGACGTCGAGAAGTTCACCAAGGCCACCGAGCTGATCATCACCGCGATGGACATCTCGATCACCTTCGCCGACTTCCCGACCGAGTCGATCACCCAGACCACCAAGGACTACCGCCAGCTCGGCATCGGCTACGCCAACCTGGGCGCGCTGCTGATGGCGATGGGCCGCGGCTACGACTCCGACGGTGGCCGCTCGCTGGCCGCCGCCATCACCTCGCTGATGACGGGCGCGGCCTACCGCCGCTCCGCCGAGCTCGCCGCCGTCGTCGGCCCGTACGCCGGCTACGCCCGCAACGCGTCGGCCCACCAGAAGGTCATGCGCAAGCACCAGGCCGCGACCGACGACATCGCCCTCACCGAGAAGGTGGACGCCCCGGTGCTCGAGGCCGCCACCGCCGAGTGGGCCAAGGTCGTCGAGCTCGGCGCCAAGAACGGCTTCCGCAACGCGCAGGCGTCGCTGCTGGCCCCCACCGGGACCATCGGCTTCATGATGGACTGCGACACCACCGGCATCGAGCCCGACTTCTCGCTGGTGAAGTTCAAGAAGCTCGTCGGCGGCGGCTCCATGCAGATCGTCAACCAGACGATCCCGCGGGCGCTCAAGCGCATGGGTTACCGCGACGAGGTCGCCGAGGCGATCGTCGCCTACATCGCCGAGCACGGCCACGTCGTCGGTGCCCCCGGCCTCAAGCAGGAGCACTACGAGATCTTCGACACCGCCATGGGCGAGCGCTCCATCAAGCCGATGGGCCACGTCCGCATGATGGCCGCCGTGCAGCCGTTCCTCTCGGGTGCCATCTCCAAGACGGTCAACCTGCCCGAGGCCGCCACGGTCGAGGAGATCGCCGACGTCTACATGCAGGGCTGGAAGCTCGGCCTGAAGGCCCTGGCCGTCTACCGCGACAACTGCAAGGTCGGCCAGCCGCTGAGCGACGGCAGGAAGAAGGAGGAGCCGAAGGCCGAGGAGGCCAAGCCCGAGGTGCGCGTCGAGTACCGCCCGCGCCGCCAGCGCCTCCCGAAGACCCGCACGTCGCGCACCACGTCGTTCACGGTCGGCGGGGCCGAGGGGTACCTGACCTCCAGCCAGTACGACGACGGACGCCTCGGCGAGCTGTTCCTCAAGCTCGGCAAGCAGGGCTCGACCCTGGCCGGCGTGATGGACGCCTTCTCGATCGCGATCTCCATCGCCCTGCAGTACGGCGTGCCGCTGGAGACCTACGTCCAGAAGTTCACCAACCTCAAGTTCGAGCCCGCCGGCATGACCGACGACCCCGACCTGCGGATGGCCCAGTCGATCATCGACTACGTGTTCAAGCGCCTGGCGCTGGACTACCTCACCTTCGACGAGCGCTCCGAGCTCGGCATCTACACCGCGGCCGAGCGCGCCCGCTACGTGGAGACCGGCTCGTACATCTCCGAGGAGGACGAGGCCGAGATGATCGAGTCCGAGTCGCTGAAGAACGACGCGGTCGACGACATGCGCTTCGACGAGTCCGGCCCGAACCAGCCGTCGCTGATCACCGCGGCGCCCGACCTGTCGAGCGCCCACACGACGGCCGAGCTGATGGAGCGGATCTCCGGTGTCTCGGTGGACGCCCCGCTGTGCTTCACCTGCGGCACCAAGATGCGCCCCTCCGGTAGCTGCTACGTCTGCGAGGGCTGCGGCTCGACCAGCGGCTGCAGCTGATCGACTGGACGACGAACGCCCCGGGCTCTGAGCCGGGGGCGTTCTCGTCACGTGGGCGTGTGGCATTTCCACACACATTTCCGGGTGGCAGAACCCCGAGGATCCTTGAGGTTCTGCCACCCGGAAATGCAGTGCGGTCAGGAAATCGCCGCCGGTACCATGGACGCCATGAGCACGACCGGGCGCGCGACCCAGACCCACCCGGACGCCACCCCCTCCGGTCGCATCGGCGCCGCCCATGTGGCCCTCGTCGCCGCCTGTGTGGCCTACGGGATCCTGCTGCTGTGGCAGGCCTTCACGCTCCCCGATTCCGTGCCCGGGCACATCGACGGTGCCGGCAACGTGACGCGGTGGGGCAGCCGCACCGAGCACCTGGTCCTCGGTGGCGTGATGGGCATCGGCATGGTGGCCATCTTCGTCCTGCCGGGGTTGCTGGCCGACAAGCTGCCGACGGACATGCTCAACCTGCCCCACAAGGACTACTGGACCCGCCCCGAGAACTGGCCCACCGCGCGTCGGATGCTGAACGAGGACCTGGCCTGGTTCGGCGCCGCAACGCTCGTCTTCGTCGGCGTGCTGATGTGGCAGATGGGCGCGGTCGCCTCGGGCACGGCCGGCCCGTGGTGGGTCTTCTGGGTCGTCACCGCGGCGTACCTCGTGGGCGTCCTGGCCCACTCGTGGTCCATGGTCAAGGGGTCGCGCTGGCGCCCGCCCACGCCTTGACCACCTCGCCGGTGACCAGAGCCTCCAAGGCCTCGAGCACGTCGGGCCGGCCGGCCATCGTGAGCTCGCGTGCCGGACGCCCCCCGCCCGGTCCACGCAGCACCAGCCCGGCCTCCTCGACGACCACCCACGCGGCGGCGAGGTCCCAGCTGTTCAGGTTCGCCTCGTAATAGGCGTCCAACCGCCCGCAGGCCACCGCACACAGGTCCAGGGACGCGGCCCCGTGCCGGCGGATGTCCCGTACTCGGGGCAGCACCCGGGCCACGGCGTCCGCCTGCCGTGCCCGCACCCTGGCGTCGTAGGCGAAGCCCGTCCCGACGAGGCTGGAGGCGAGGTCGTCGGCCGGACTGGGGGACAGGCGCTCGGTGGGCGCGTGCCCGTCGTCGGTCAGGGACAGCCGCGTCAGTTGGGCGCCCGCGCCGCGGCGCGCGCTGAACACGTCACCGGCCACCGGGTTGAACACCACGCCCGCGACGGGGAACCACGCTCCCTCGGTGCGGGCGTCCCCGACGACCGCAGCGACGCTGACGGCGTACTCGTCGTTGTCGTAGAGGTAGTTCACGGTGCCGTCGATCGGGTCGACCAGCCAGGTGATCCCCGACGTCCCGGGCCGGTCGAGGCCCTCCTCGCCCACGATCCCGTCGTCGGGGCGCAGCTCCGCGAGCACCTGGTGGGCGAGCTCCTCGCTGCGGCGGTCCATGTCGGTCACGATGTCGATCGGGCTGGTCTTCGTGGCCGCGACGGCCACGCGCGCGGGGCGCTCGGCCACGATGAGCCGGCCACAGGACAACGCCACGTCCGCGGCGACGGCGAGCAGGGCGTCCAGCGCTTCGGGGTCGGACAGGATCGGGTGCTGTTCCATGCCCCCAGCCTCTCACCGGCCCGGGCCCCCACGGCACGGCGTCCGGGCCCGTTGGTGTCAATGGTGTTACGTCTTGACGCCCACGCGCGCCTTTGCTGTGCTTCGGCCAACGGCGGTGCAAAAATGCCGCATCACCTCGATGGATCAGAGAGGAACACTCGCGTGACCAAGCTTCGCTCCGTGGCCGTCGCGGCCGTGGCCGGCATCGCCGCCTTCAGCCTCGCCGCCTGCGCCAACAACACCGCCACCCCCGCCGCCCAGGACACCGCCGCCGCCGGCGGCGACCAGATCAAGCTCGTCAACCCCGACAAGCTGACGGTCTGCACCCACCTGGCGTTCAAGCCGTTCCAGTTCAAGGACGCCTCGGGCAAGATCGTCGGCTACGACGTCGACCTGATGGACCTCGTGGCCGAGGACCTCGGCGTCGAGCAGGAGATCGTCGACATCTCCTTCGACCAGATCACCTCCGGCTCGGTGTTCGCGGCGCAGAAGTGCGACGCCGGTGCCGCCGCGATCACGATCCGCGAGGAGCGCGCCAAGGCCGCCACCTTCTCGCAGCCCTACTTCGACTCCACGCTCGCCCTGCTGGTGAAGACCGACTCGGGCATCACCAAGGTGGAGGACCTCCAGGGCAAGCAGGTCGCCGTCCAGACCGACACCACCGGCAAGGACTGGGCCGACGAGAACGCCGACAAGTACGGCTACACCACCCGTGTGTTCGACGACATGCCGACCGGCACCAACTCGGTGCTCGGTGGCGTGACCGCCGCGACGATCAACGACAACGGCGTGCTCTTCGACTTCGCCAAGGACAACCCGACCACCAAGGTCGTCCAGGAGTTCGAGACCGGCGAGCAGTACGGCTTCAACGTCGGCAACGACAACAAGGCCTTGGCCGAGAAGATCGACGAGGTCCTGGACGCCGCCCGCGCCGACGGGCGGTTCAACGACATCTACAAGAAGTGGTTCGGGGTCGACGCACCCACCAAGTGACCCTGCACCCGCGGCGTCCGGTTGCCCCGCACGGCAACCGGACGCCGCGGCGTGACGTCCCCGACCCGACAGGAGCACGATGACGACGACCACCCAGGCCGGGACCGTGGGCCGGCCCAAGAAGCTCTCGCCCCGCAAACGGGCCCAACGCATCCGGCTGGTCCAGTACGCGATCCTGCTCGTGGTCGTCGTGCTGCTCATCCTGAACGTGGACGGCCGCCAGGTGCAGTCGGTGTTCTTCCGCACCGACCTCATCCAGGTCACGCTGACGTCCGGCCTGCCGCGGGCCCTGCTGAACACGGTGCTGTACACGTTCGGCGCATTCGTCTTCGGCCTCACCCTGGGCACCCTGCTGGCGCTGATGCGCCTGTCGCAGGTGGCGCCCTACCGCTGGATAGCGTCGATCTACATCGAGTTCTTCCGCGGCGTCCCCGCCCTGATCGTCCTGCTGGCCTTCGGCCTGCTGTCGGTGGCGTTCCCCGGGCTGCGGTTCCCGCTCGACCCGTACGGCACCGTCTGGACGGCGCTGGGCATGGTGTCGGCGGCGTACATGGCCGAGACGATCCGCGCCGGCATCCTCGCCGTACCGAAGGGGCAGGTCGAGGCGGCCCGCGCCCTCGGCATGCCGTCGGGCATGGCCATGCGGCGCATCGTGCTGCCGCAGGCGTTCCGGATCATCACGCCGCCGCTGACCAACGAGCTGATCCTGCTCACCAAGGACTCCTCCCTGGTCTACGTGCTCGGGCTCACGGCGTCCGCGTTCGAGCTGACGAAGTTCGGCCGCGACATCTCCAACAGCAACGGAAACCTGACCCCCCTGGTGATCGCGGGCTTCTGCTACCTGATCATCACCCTCCCGCTCACGTTCCTCGTGCGGCGCATGGAGGCCAAGGCCAAGAAGGCACGGTGACCGCGATGACCATCCCTGCCCAGATCCCCACCGGCGACCGCGCCGACGAGATCCAGGTCTACGACCTGCACAAGAGCTTCGGCGACGTCGAGGTGCTCAAGGGCATCTCCCTGACCGTCCGCACCGGCGAGGTCGTCTGCGTGATCGGCCCCTCGGGGTCGGGCAAGTCGACCCTGCTGCGTTGCGTGAACATGCTCGAGGAGCCCACAGCGGGGCGCATCTTCATCATCAACGAGGAGATCACCGACCCCGACGCCGACGTCGACGCGATCCGCACGATGATGGGCATGGTCTTCCAGTCGTTCAACCTGTTCCCGCACCTCACGGTGCTGCAGAACTGCACGATCGGCCCGACCGCGGTGAAGAAAGTGCCGAAGGCCGAGGCCGAGGCGACCGCGCTGAAGTACCTCGACGAGGTCGGCCTCAAGCACCGGGCGGACGCCTTCCCCGCCCAGCTCTCCGGTGGCCAGCAGCAGCGCGTGGCGATCGCCCGCGCCCTCACGATGAACGTCGAGATGGTGCTGTTCGACGAGCCCACCTCCGCGTTGGACCCGGAACTGGTCGGCGACGTGCTCGACGTCATGCGGCGCCTGGCCGAGATCGGCATGACGATGATGGTCGTCACCCACGAGATGGCGTTCGCCCGCGAGGTCGCCGACCGCGTGATCTTCATGGACGGTGGCGTCATCGTCGAGGAGGGCCACCCCGACCAGGTGATCGGCAACCCCCAGCACGAGCGCACGCGCACCTTCCTGAACCGGGTGCTCCACCCGACCCACGTGCACACCGGCGAGGAGGATGCTGCCTACGCGGCGCGCCACGCCGCGGAGCTGGGGAGCGGACCCGAGGCGTCCGGCGAGTTGCCCGACCCGGCGCTGCGGACCGACAACCCGGGGCGCTCGCGGCTGTAGTGGCTCGGCTTGGGCGGGTGGGAAGGGTGGGCTGCCGCTTGGAGTGCGGCTGCCGTGGTGCGCCGACACTCACCTTTGTCACCACTGCGGGGATTCCTCACGCGTCTCTGGCGTGACGAGGGTGAGTGTCGCGGCACGAGACACAGCGGCCCCCGGCCCACGACCTGACGCCCGGGGCCCAGGGCGTCCCTCGTGGGTCGGTGCTCTGGTGGAGAAATGAACAATCGCGAGGCACTGTTGCGCGGAGTTGCCGGTGCGTGGAGGAGAAGACCTGCGCGATTGTTCAGTTCTCGACCGAGGCGGGGATCCCGCAAGGTCCCGGTCGGGCCGAACGGTTGAGAGGCGCCCGGTCTGGCGGAGACGCTGGTCTCGCGGAGACGCTGGTCTCGCGGAGGCGCCTGGGCGAGCGGGGGCGCCGGTCTTGAGGAAACGCCGACACGCGGGTTCGTCACGGCTGCGTGGGTTCCTCACGCGTCTCCGGCGTGACAACGGTGAGTGTCGCCGCCCCCCACCGGAGCACCACCCAGCATCAGGAGCACCCCTCCAGGAACGATCAGGCGGCGTCGAGGTCCGGACGCCGGCGCTTGGCCTGGCGGACGCGCCAGACGATGAACACCACGAGCGCGGACACGGCGGTGACGCCCGCGACCAGCGCGGCGGCGGGGTTGCGCGCCCAGAGCACGGCGAACGACTCCCAGCCGGCGGCGCCGACCGTGCCGTAGAGGAAGGCCCACATCACGCAGCCCACGACCATGGCGGGCAGGTAGCGGACCAGCGGCATCCGGGTCGCGCCCGCGGCGAGGTTCACCAGGGTCTGGAACCCAATGGTGAGGAACGACGCCGAGATCACCGGCGGGCCCCACTGGTTCAGCCTCTCGACGGCGCGCTGGTAACCGGGGCTGGCCATCAGGCGCCGCACCCGCGTGCGCTCGACGCCCTTGGTGATCAGGCGGCCCACCCAGTAGGTGGCGTTCGCGCGCAGGAACACGATGACGAACAGCGTCCCGACGATCACCAGGTACGGCGCGTCCCAGGTCATCGGGTTCACATTCACCGGTCGGCTCCTCGCTCGCTCCACGGCCGTGCGGGCCGACATCACTCCCGGGACATCACCTGGCTGCGGTCGGCCGCCCTCCCCATGGTCCAGGAGCCGACCCAGATCGCCAGGACGCCCAGCGTCGAGCCGGGGCGTCCGGGATGTACCACCGTACCGGTCAACCAGACCAAGAGGGTGCCGAAGCCCAGTAAGCCGAACGCGAGGACGGCCAGCGTGGTGTCCTGCCGGGGGCCCAGCGGGGGGATCATCCGCAGCTCGAGGCGTCCGAGCACGGGGATCGCCGCCGCCACGACGCCCAGCGAGGCCAGCGCCAGCACCAGCGGTGAGAGCAGCACCGGCGCCGCTTGCGGGGCCGCCACCGCGACCAGGGCCAGCACCCCGCCCGCGACGCCGATGAGCGGGATGTGCCACAGGTAGACGCTCACCATCACGGTGTTCAGGACGCCGAGGGCGCGCTCCACGGCCTCCGGCAGGGTCGCCAGCACCTCGGAGCGCTCGACGAGCGCGACCAGCCCGCACTGGGCCAGCGCGAGGGCGGCCATGGCCAGGGTCGGCGGCTGGATGTTCGCGATCGGCAGGTCGGCGAACCCCACCGAGCTGGGCGGGTAACCGAAGCCGAACACCAGCACCGCCACGAGCGCCGACCCCGCGACGAGGGACGCCCACGGCACCCAGAGCGGTCCGCGCCGCCACCAGCCGCGCTGGTAGGCGATGCCGAACTGGTGCACCAGCGGCCAGACCAGGAACAGGTTCAGGTACCGCAACTCGTAGCGGTCGACGGCGAACGACCAGGCGTCGACGCCCGCGGCGAGCGCGGCCAGCACCAGCATCGGCAGGACCCCGAACCGGTCGTGCAGCCGCACTGCGCCGGGCGCGACCGCGACGATGCCGAGGTAGGTGGTGATGAACCACAGCAGCTGCATCAACAGGCGGCTGAACTCGGACGCCTGATCGAGCCAGCCGGCCCAGGCCACCAGGGAGAAGCCCACCGCGCAGAACGTGACGAACACCGCGAGCGGACCGACCAGCCGGCGTCCCCGGCTGGCCAGGTAGTGGCCGGGCGACGAGCCCTCCCGGTGCATCCGGTCGACGGTGAGCGTGTGCGCGAAGCCGCCGGCCACGAAGAACAGCGGCATGATCATCAGCACCCACGACAGCGGGTACAGCCACGTGGGCGCAGCCCACGGGACCAGCGTCGGGCCGTCCCCGGTCAGCACGATCCGGTACAAGAGGGTGTGGAAGACCACCACGACCAGCACCGAGAGGGCCCGGGCAAGGTCGATCACATGGTTGCGTGGTCTCCCCGACATCACCGGCACATGCTAGCGGCGGGCCCGGCCCCCGCCCGGAGTAGGGTTGCCGGGTGCAGACGGCATTCAGCGGGATCGCGACGATCTGGGTGGTCATCGGGGTCGGCTGGCTCATCGCACACCTGGGGCTGGTCAACCAGCCGGGCCGCCGGCTCATGGCGGTGCTCGCCTTCTCGGTCGGCTCGCCCGCCCTCCTGTTCAGCCTCGTGGCGCAGGCCTCGCTGGACCACCTGTTCTCGCGCACGGTCATCGTCAGCGCGCTCGCGGTGGTCGTCGCCGGGGCCGCCTACCTGCTGCTGGCCCGCCTGGTGTTCCGCACGAACCTCCCCGGGACGGTCGTCGGCTTCATGGCCTCGTCCTACACCAACGCGGCCAACTTCGGCCTGCCGGTCGCGCTGGCGCTGCTGGGCGACGCGACGTGGATGGCCCCGATCCTGCTGATGCAGGTCGGGATCGTCATGCCGGCGTGCCTGGCGATCCTCGACGTGGCGGCGGCCCGCGACCAGGGCCGCACGCTCTCGCTGCGCCGCTACCTGCTGCTGCCGTTCCGCAACCCGATCACCATCGGCATCCTGCTCGGCCTGGCGGTCAACCTCACCGGGCTGGCCCTGCCCGCCGACCTGATGCGCCCGATCGACATGATCGGGGCGATCGCCGTCCCGCTGATGCTCCTGGCCTTCGGCGTGTCGCTGCGCCTGGACCCGCTCCCGGGCCGCGGCGAGCACAACGTCGAGGCGTGGACGACCGTGGCCCTCAAGATCGTGCTGCACCCGCTGGCCGCCTGGCTGATCGGGCGGGCGTTCGGCCTGACGGGGCACGAGTTGTTCGCCGTCGCGGTGCTCGGCGCGCTGCCGGCCGCCCAGAACGTCCACGTCATCGCGACCCGCTACGAGCGGGCCGAACTCCTCGCCCGCGACGCCGTGTTCTGGTCGACGATCCTGTCGGTGGGTTCGCTGCTCACCATCGCCGCCTGGCTGGGTTGAGGCTAGGTTGGGGGGCGTGGACGACCCCTGCCTGACCTCAGACGTCTCCGACTTCGACTTCGACCGGTCGACGCTCGAAGCGTGGCGCCTGTTCGCCGAGCGCCTGGCCGAGGTCATCTCCGTCATGGACCCCGGCGCCACCCTCGCCATCGGGTCCCTGGCCGCCGAGGGCGAACGGACGCCCCACGTCCTGTTCACCTGCCTCGACGCGGGCGCCCTGGTCGCGGAGGCCACCACCGATGGGCTGCCCGACGGCGCGGGGGCCGCGCTCGAGGCGTCCGGGTGGGAGGCCGTGCCCGGCAGGCCCGGCACGTTCGCGCGGCCCGGCACCCAGGAGGAACCCGAGGGGCTGGCGGTGGCCGCCTCCGACGCGCTGCGCGAGGTGCACCGCGTCCAGCACCCGGCGCTGCTCGCGCCCGACCAGCTGGCCGACATCCTCACCCCGACGCCGCTGGAGGGCGGGGTGGTCGCGACCTACGAGCCCCAGCGGATCGAGCCGATCCTCGCCCGCACCGCCGAGGAACTGGACGCCGCCCTCGAGGGGGAGCTCACCCTGTTCCTGGGCCACGAGCCGCTCCGCGACGGCAACGGCGACCTCGCCCTGCGGGTGGGATCCACGATGGTCTTCGTCCGCTCGGCCCTCGACGCGCAGGAGGTGCTGTTGTTCGCGCCGCTGGTGCACGACATCGACGGGCGCTCGCGCGCGATGGAGGTGCTCAGCGACCTCAACACCGAGGCCCGCTGGGTGCGGTTCCAGCTGATCCGCGACCGGGTCTACGTGAGCATGTCGGTGCCGGCCGCCCCCCTGATCCCGGCCCACCTGCACCGGGCGTTGCGGATCATCTCCCTCATCAGCGACAACATGGACGAGGCCCTGGCCGAGAAGCTGCGCGGCCGGACGACGTTCCCCGGTGAGGCCTGACCGTTACCGCGGGGTGCACAACACCGCCGTCCGGGAACTGTAAGCTCCCCTTCGTGGATTCCCTTGGCTACTTCGTGACGATCGACGCCGACGAGTGCCGTCGCCTGCTGGGCGACGCCGTCGTGGGGCGCGTGTCCTGGGTCTCGGCCGAGCATGGCATCCAGGTCCTGCCGGTGAACTACGGGGTGGTGGGGGAGCAGATCGTGCTCCGCGTCGCCACGGGCACCGTGCTCGAGGAGCTGGCCTCGGGCGTGGACGTCGCCTTCCAGGTCGACGACCTCGACCGCACGACCGGCACGGGCTGGGCGGTTCTGGCGCAGGGCACCACCGCGCGCTGGACCGGCGAGGTCCCCGTCATCACCCCGTGGGCCCCCGGGTCCCGCGAGCTGGCCGTCGCGATCACCCCCACCCACCTGTCGGGCCGCTCGGTCTCGGCCGACGAGGCTGTCTGAGCCTCCCCCTAGACTCGCGGGCATGCCCTACCCGCAGACGCGCCGCACCGACCTCGTCGAAGACCTGCACGGCACCCCTGTCGCCGATCCGTACCGCTGGCTCGAGGACGCCGACGCGCCCGAGGTGACCGCCTGGGTCGCCGCGCAGCGCGACTTCGCCGAGGACGCCCTGGCCGCCCTGCCCACCCGCGCCTGGTTCTCCGAGCTGATGGGGCGCATCGTCGCCCGGCCGCGCGCCGGCGTCCCGGTGAAGCGGGGCGGGCGCTGGTTCGTCAGCCGCAACGACGGCACCACGGCGCAGGACGTCTGGTACACCGCCCCCACCCTCGAGGCGCTCGTCGCCGGGGGAGGGGTGGTGCTCGACCCCAACACCTGGAGCGAGGACGGCACGTCGTCGCTGTCGACCTTCTCCGTGGCCCGCGACGGCTCGCTGATGGCCTACGCGGTGAGCGAGGGCGGCTCCGACTGGCAGCACATCCGCGTGCGCGACCTCGCCACGGGGGAGGACCTCGACGGCGAGGTCGTGGCGAAGTTCTCCTCCCCGGGCTGGCTACCCGACCACCGCTCCTTCCTCTACACCACCTTCGACCAGGCGACGGACGCCCGGGGCACGGCCACCGAGGGCCTGGGCGTGGCGCGGCTGATGGTGCACCGCCTCGACGGCGACGACGAGTTGCTGGTGACCTTCCCCGACGAGCCGCACACGATGGCCTTCGGGCAGGTCAGCCACGACGACGCGTGGCTCATCGTGTCGATCGTCCGCGGCACCGAGAACGTCAACCGGGTGTGGGCGTACCCGATCACCACCGAGGGCGGCCGTTCCACCCTCGGCGAGCCGGTCAAGGTCGTCGACACCGCCGACGCCGAGTACGGCTTCGTGCGCGTCGACGGCTCCCAGCTCCACCTCCAGACCGACCTGGACGCCCCGCTGGGCCGCCTGGTCCGTGTCGACCTCGACCGGGCCGCCCGCGGCGACGTGGAGTTCGCCGAGGTCGTGCCCGAGCGGCACGCCACGCTCGCCGCGGTCGAGCCCGCCGGCCCCGGCCTGCTGCTGGCCCACCTCGAGGACGCCCAGCCCGTCGTCGAGTACTGCCACCTCGACGGCTCCGGGGGCGTCCCGCTCGACCTCCCCGCGGGCGCGCTGGTCGCGCTCGACTCCTCGCCGCTGCGGGACGAGGCCTTCGTCGGCATCAGCACCATCGATACCCCGACCGCCGCGTTCCACGTCACGCTCCCGACCGGCGACGACGACCCGGCCATCGAGCGGGTCGAGCTCGCGGCGTCCGGTGTGGCGACCTTCGCGCCGCCGCACACCATGATCCGGCAGCGGGCCACGAGCGCCGATGGCACCGAGGTCCCGTACTTCCTCATCACGCCCGACGACGGGCGGACCGGGCCGCGCCCGACCCTGCTGTGGGGCTACGGCGGCTTCAAGATCCCGCTGCTGGCCGACTACCGTCCGGGCTGGTCGGCGTGGCTGACCGCCGGGGGAGCGGTCGCCATCGCCAACCTGCGCGGCGGCGGCGAGTTCGGCACCGCCTGGTACGACGCCGGACGCCTCGCGCACAAGCAGAACGTCTTCGACGACTTCATCGGCGTCGCCGAGCACCTCGTCGCGACCGGGGCGACGACCACCCGGCAGCTGGCGATCCACGGCCGGTCCAACGGGGGCCTGCTCGTCGGAGCGGCGATGACCCAGCGTCCCGACCTGTTCGCCGCCGCCCTGCCGGGCGTGGGCGTCCTCGACCTGATGCGGTTCCACAAGTTCACGATCGGGGCGGCCTGGATGAGCGACTACGGCGACCCCGACACCCCCGAGGGCTTCGCCGCGACGCACGCCTACTCGCCGCTGCACCGCGTCCGCGAGGGCGTGTCCTACCCGCCGACGCTGGTGCTCACCGCCGACCACGACGACCGCGTCGTGCCGCTGCACAGCTTCAAGTTCGCCGCCGCACTGCAGCACGCCCAGGGCGGGGACGCCCCGGTGCTGCTGCGCGTGGAGTCCTCCGCCGGCCACGGCGCGGGCAAGTCGCTGCAGATGGTCGCCAGCGAGTGGGCCGACCTGCTCGCGTTCGCCGCCGAGCACACCGGCCTGGAGCTGCCCGCACCCTGACGGATTCCCGCGCCGACGTCGGCGGATCGGGCACGCATCCCGCGGGGTCCGTTACCGAGTTGTTATGGTGCAGGACATGACCGCGCTACGGGAGGGCCAGAGGACACGGGCGACGGCCCCCTTCCCCTCGACCTTCGCCCTCAAGCTCGTCATGGCCGTCACCGGCGTCATCTTCATCGCCTTCGTGTTCGTGCACATGATCGGCAACCTCAAGGTCTACGGCGGCCCCGCCTCGCTCGACAGCTACGCCCAGTGGCTGCGCGAGGTCGGCTACCCGCTGATCCCCCACAAGGGGGTGCTCTGGGCGCTGCGGGTCACCCTGCTGGTCAGCCTGGTCGCGCACGTGGGGGCGTCGGTGATCCTGTGGGCGCGTGGGCGCCGGGCCCGGGGACGCTTCCGCCGCCGGCGGTCCTCCGGGGTTACCGCGTGGGCGGCCCGCACGATGCTGCTCGGCGGCGTGCTCATCCTCGGCTTCCTCGTCATCCACCTGCTCGACCTCACGATCGGCCGCGCCGTCGCCCCCGGGGCCTATCAGCCCGCGGACGCCGACGGCACGATCCACGCCTACACCAACCTCGTGGCCAGCTTCTCCCGCCCGTGGATGGCCGCCGTCTACGTCGTGTGGATGCTCGTCATCGCCGTGCACATCTGGCACGGCTGGCGCACGATGGCCCAGGACCTCGGCGCGACGGGGCACCGCCTGCGCGCGGTCTGGGCCACCCTCGGGGCCCTCATCGCGCTGGCGATCGTGCTGGGCAACGCCCTCATCCCGATCCTGGTGCAGCTGGGCGTGATCGCATGACCCACGGGTGGACCGTCTCCGACCGGCTGCTCGACGCCCACGTGCCCGCCGGCGACCCGTTGGGCGCCTGGGACCGGCGCCGTGCCGAGTACCGCCTGGTGAACCCCGCGAACCGACGCCACCTCAAGGTCATCGTCGTCGGCACCGGGCTGGCCGGGGCCGGCGCCGCGGCCGCCCTGGGCGAGCTCGGCTACCAGGTCGCGTGCTTCACCTTCCACGACGCGCCCCGCCGTGCGCACAGTGTCGCCGCGCAGGGCGGCATCAACGCGCCCCGCGCCCGCAAGGTCGACGGCGACTCGGTGCGGCGGTTCGTCACCGACGCGGTCAAGGGCGGCGACTTCCGCGGCCGCGAGGCCGACGTCGTGCGCCTGGCCACCGAGTCTGTGCGCGTCATCGACCACCTGCAGGCCATCGGGGCCCCGTTCGCCCGGGAGTACGGCGGCCAACTCGCCACCCGCAGCTTCGGCGGCGTCCAGGTCTCCCGCACCTACTACACCCGCGGCCAGACCGGCCAGCAACTGCAGGTCGCGGCGTCCCAGGCCCTGCTGCGGCAGGTGCAGCGCGGCAGCGTCCGGCTGCACACGCGCGCCGAGATGCTCGACCTCGTCGTCGCCGACGGGCGCGCCCAGGGCATCGTGACCCGGGACCTGGTGAGCGGTGCCATCGGCGTCCACACCGCCCACGCGGTGGTGCTGGCGACCGGGGGCTACGGCTCGGTCTACTTCCACTCGACGCTCGCGGTGAACTCGAACGCCACCGCCACGTGGCGGGCCCACCGCCGGGGCGCGCTGTTCGGCTGCCCGAGCTTCGTCCAGTTCCACCCGACGGCGCTGCCCGTGAGCTCGCCGTGGCAGAGCAAGACCACCCTGATGAGCGAGTCGCTGCGCAACGACGGCCGCATCTGGGTGCCGGCCAACCCGGGCGACGAGCGGGCCGCGAACGACATCCCCGAGGCCGAGCGCGACTACTACCTCGAGCGCCGCTACCCGGCCTACGGCAACTTGACCCCGCGCGACGTCGCCTCCCGCGCGGCCCGCGCCGAGATCGTCGCCGGACGCGGCGTCGGCCCCCTGCGCAACTCGGTCTACCTGGACTTCCGCGACGCCATCGCCCGGCTGGGCCGCGACACCATCGCCGAGCGCTACGGCAACCTGTTCGCGATGTACACCGACGTCACCGGCGAGGACCCGTACGTCGAGCCCATGCGCATCGCCCCCGGTGCCCACTTCACCATGGGCGGGCTGTGGAGCGACTACGACCAGATGACATCGGTGCCCGGCCTGTTCGTCGGCGGCGAGGCGGGCTCGAACTACCACGGCGCCAACCGGCTCGGCGCGAACTCCCTGCTCAGCGCCTGCGTGGACGGCTGGTTCACCCTCCCGCTGTCGGTGCCGAACTGGCTGGCCGGCCTCGTGGGGACGCCCACCCTCGAGCAGGACGCCCCCGAGGCGCTGGAGGCACTCGAGACCGTCGCGCGTCGCACCACCCACCTGCTGGAGAACGAGGGGACGCGCCGCCCGACGTGGTTCCACCGCCGGCTGGGGGAGATCCTCGACGAGGGGTGCGGGGTCTCCCGTTCCGAGGCCGGGCTGCGCGCCGCGCTGGAGCAGGTCCGGCAGCTGGGGGCAGACTTCTGGGCCGACGTCCGCGTCGGTGGCCGCGGCGACCGCCTCAACCAGGAGCTCGAGCGGGCCGGCCGGGTCGCCGACTTCCTCGAGTTGGCCGAACTCATGGTGGTGGACGCCCTCGACCGCACCGAGTCGTGTGGGGCGCACTTCCGCGAGGAGTTCACCACCGAGCTGGGCGAGGCGCTGCGCGACGACGAGCGGTGGGTGAACGTCTCGGCGTGGGAGACGACCCCCGTCGGCAAGCACATCCGGCACACCGAACCGCTGGCGTTCGAGCTCGTGCCCCTGCAGGTGCGGGACTACCGATGAGGATCGAGCTCGAGGTCTGGCGCCAGGACGGCCCGCGCGAGCGGGGCCGGTTCGAGGCGCACGTCGTCGACGACGCCACCCCAGAGATGAGCCTCCTGGAGCTGCTCGACCGGCTCAACGACCAGCTCGTCGAGGGCGGGCAGGAACCCATCCAGTTCGAGTCCGACTGCCGCGAGGGCGCCTGCGGGGCCTGCGGCGTCACGGTCAACGACGTGCCCCACGGCCCCGTGCCGCGGACGCCCTCGTGCCGCCAGCACCTGCGCTCCTTCGGGGCGGTCACCCGGCTGCGCATCGAGCCGCTGCGCTCGGCCGCGTTCCCCGTGGTGCGCGACCTCGTCGTCGACCGCACCGCGCTCGACCGGCTGATCCGGGCCGGTGGGCACGTCGACGTGATGACCGGCACAGCCCCTGATGCCGACGCCGTGCTCGTCACCCATGACGACGCCGAGGTCGCCCTCGACTTCGCCGCCTGCATCGGCTGCGGCGCCTGCGTGGCCGCCTGCCCCAACGGCGCCGCCCACCTCTTCGCCGGGGCCAAGCTCGCCCACCTCGCGCTCGTGCCCCACGGACGCCTCGAGCGCGGCCGCCGAGCCGTCGCGGTGGTCGACGCCCTGGAGGCCGAGTTCGGCCCGTGCTCCACCTACGGCGAGTGCGTCGAGGTCTGTCCGGCCGGCATCCCGCTCACCGCGGTGGCGGCCGTCCACCGCGAGCGCCTGCGCAGCGTGTTCCGTGGCCGCGCCGACTGACACACCCCCGCCGGTGTGCACTTCGAGGCGGCGTTTCTATCGCTGGGGCGATAGTTCTGCGAGCTCGAAGTGCACCCGGGGGCCGGGTCGGACCCGGGGGCCGGGTCGGACCCCGGGGGCCGGGGCTGGTGCAACGAATCCGTCTCGACCACCGTGGAACCACCATGACGCGCACGCTGATCCCGGCCCTCCTGGGCGCCCTCGCCCTGGCGGGCTGCACCACCTACACGGGGACGCCCGCCCAGGCGCCTCCGATCGAGCCGGGGTCCATCGTGTGGCCCACGACGCCGTTCGACTGCTCGACCCTGGCCGCTGAGCCCGACAAGCCCGCCGAGCTCCCCGAGGGCGCCGGCCGCATCACGCTGTGCAACGAACCGGGGCACCCCATCGAGCTGGTCCCGCCGCCCGACGCCCTCGTCGAGGACCCCCTTGCGGTCGTCGCCGCCTACCACGACCAGGAGCACGCCGACCTGGCGAGCATGGCCTGCACGGCCGACCTCGGGCCGGCCTACCGACTGGTCGTGGAGTACCCCGAGGGCCAGGTCGTCACCCTGCGCGGCGAGCTCTACGGCTGCCGGGTCGTCGGCGACAAGACGGGCGCCCAGCACGTGCTGGACGCGTTCACCCAGGCCCTGGCCACCCAGCGCCAGACCCAACCCCCGCCCGAGGTCGACCCGCTGGCCGGTGCCGCCTGCGGCCACAACCTGGGCGGGGGGTCGTGGATCGCCGCCGCGATGGACGACACCGTCGCTGGATACCGGTGCCTGGCCGACGACGCCGACCCCGTGCTCCTGGGGGCCGACGACTGGGCCACGCTGCGCGACGACTGGGCGGCCAACGCCCACGAGGGCCCCCGCACCGGCGACGAGCTCGCCGACTGCACCCAGTCCACCGCCGACGTGCTCACCGGGGTGACGCCGTGGGGCGAGGGCCTGTCCCTCCACGGCCTGTGCGGCGTCTTCGAGTCCTGGCCCACCCGTGGCGCGGAGCCGTGGGTCTGGCGACCCGGGCCCGCGGCGTCCGAGGTGCTGGCCCGGCAGGGCTGAGGCCCCTTGTAGCATGGGCGGGCCATGCCCGGAGCCCAGCCCACCATCACGTTCGACGCGAACCTGCCGATCAGCGCGGCCGTCGACGAGATCCGCGACCTCATCGAGAAGCACCAGGTCGTCGTGGTTGCCGGCGAGACCGGCTCGGGCAAGACCACCCAGCTGCCGAAGATCGCGCTGCTGGCCGGCCGCCAGCGCATCGGGCACACCCAGCCACGCCGCCTGGCCGCGCGCACCGTCGCCGACCGGATCGCCCACGAGATGGGCGTCGAGCTGGGCTCCACCGTCGGCTACCAGGTCCGCTTCACGCGCAAGGCCACGAAGCAGACGAAGGTCAAGCTGATGACCGACGGCATCCTGCTGGCCGAGATCTCCCACGACCGAGACCTGCGCGCCTACGACACGATCATCATCGACGAGGCCCACGAGCGCAGCCTCAACATCGACTTCCTGCTGGGCTACCTCAAGCAGCTCCTGCCGCGACGCCCCGACCTCAAGGTGATCATCACCTCGGCGACCATCGACACCGCCCGGTTCAGCGAGCACTTCGGCGACGCGCCCATCGTCGAGGTCTCCGGCCGCACCTACCCGGTGGAGGTCGTGTACGAGCCCCTCGACGACCCCAACGACCTCGTCGACGGCATCACCAGGGCCGTCACGCAGCTGCACGCGCTGGCCGAGGGCGACATCCTCGTGTTCTGCTCCGGCGAGCGCGAGATCCGCGACGCCGCCGAGGCGATCAACGGGCTCAAGCTGCGCAACACCGAGGTGCTGCCCCTGTTCGCGCGCCTGTCGGCCGCCGAGCAGGACCGCGTGTTCCGCCCCCACTCCGGCATGCGGGTCGTGCTCGCCACCAACGTCGCCGAGACCTCGCTGACCGTGCCGGGCATCCGCTACGTCGTCGACCCCGGCTTCGCCCGCATCAGCCGCTACTCCGCGCGCACCAAGGTGCAGCGCCTGCCCATCGAACCGATCAGCCAGGCCAGCGCCAACCAGCGCGCCGGCCGCTGTGGACGCCTCGGGCCCGGCATCGCGATCCGCCTCTACAGCGAGGAGGACTTCGAGGCCCGCCCCGAGTTCACCGAGCCCGAGATCCTGCGCACCAACCTCGCCAGCGTCATCCTGCAGATGGCCGATGCACGCCTGGGCGCGATCGAGGACTTCCCGTTCGTCGAGCCGCCCGACCGCTCGCAGGTCCGCGACGGCCTGCGCCTGCTCAAGGAGCTCGGCTCCCTCGCCGACCCCCGCGACGGCGAGAACGAGGGCCAGCGGCTCACCCGCACCGGCCGCCTCCTGGCCAAGCTGCCCGTCGACCCCCGGCTGGGCCGCATGCTGGTCGAGGCCGGACGCCGCGGGTGCGCCTGGGACGTCCTGCCGGTCGTCGCGGCCCTGGCCATCCCCGACGTGCGCGAGCGGCCCACCGAGAAGCAGGCCGAGGCCGACGCCCTGCACCGTCGGTTCTGGAGCGAGACGGGTGCGGCCAACGCCGCGAGGGGGGAGGCCCACGGCGAACGCGACGCGTCCGACATCGCCGCGATCTGGCGGCTGTGGGACTACCTGCGCCACCAGCGCAACGAGCTGTCGGGCAACGCGTTCCGCCGGATGTGCCGCGACGAGTACCTCAACTTCCTGCGGATCCGCGAGTGGCAGGACCTCGTCTCCCAGCTCCGCGAGATCATCGGCGAGCTCGACCTCGACACCACGGCGTCCAACGCCGACGCCGACACCCGGCGTGCCCGCGCCCGCCAGCCGCGCCAGGCCAGCAACCACACCCCGAACTGGGATGCCGTGCACGCCGCGATCCTGTCCGGCCTGCTGTCACACGTCGGCCTGCGTGACGAGCGCTCGACGCAGCCGAAGACGCAGCAGCGCCGGGGGCGGCGTCCGATGGCCGAGTACCTGGGCGCGCGCGGGGCACGCTTCGCGATCCAGCCCGGTAGCGCCGCGGCCAAGGCCGAGCCGCCGCTGGTGATGGCCGTCGAGCTCGTCGAGACCAGCCGCCTGTGGGCGCGGACCGTCGCGCCGATCACCGCCGAGCAGGTCGAGGCCGTGGGCGGGCACCTGGTCACCCGGCAGTACTCCGAGCCGCGCTGGTCGGTCAAGGGCGGCCAGTGCGTGGCCGACGAGCGGGTGCTGCTGCTGGGCGTGCCGATCGTCGCCGGGCGCACCGTCAGCTACGGCCGCATCGACCCCGTCGTCGCGCGCGAGGTGTTCATCCAGTCGGCCCTGGTCGAGGGCCAGTGGCACACCCGCCACCACTTCTTCCAGCGCAACGAGCGCACCCGCGCCGAGGCCGAGGACCTCTCCGAGCGCACCCGCCGGCGCGACATCCTCGTCGACGACCGGGCCATCTTCGCGTTCTACGACGAGCGCGTCCCGCCCGAGATCGTCTCGGTCGCCCACTTCGACCGCTGGTGGCGCGGCAAGCGCCGCGAGGACGAGACCTACCTCGACCTCGTCCTGGACGACCTCGTCGACGCCGACCAGGTCGACGTCGAGGCCTTCCCCGAGGTTTGGACCGTCGGCCCCACCGACCTGCCCGTCAGCTACCTGTTCGAGCCCGGCGCCCACCGCGACGGCGTGAGTATCGACATCGACGTGACCGTGCTCAACCAGGTCGACCCGGCCCCGCTGACCTGGCAGGTCCCCGGCCTGCGCGACGAGCTGGCCACCGAGCTGATCCGGTCGCTGCCCAAGGCGGTGCGCACGCGGTTCGTGCCCGCCCCCGACTGGGCGCGCCGCGCGCTGAGCTGGCTCGACGACCACCCCGAGCAGGCCCCCAAGGCGTTCACGGACGCCCTCGGCGCGGCCCTGACCGCCCTGTCGGGCGACCCGTTGGACGCGAGCCTGTTCAACGAGTCGGTCCTGCCCGACCACCTCACGGTGCGCTACGTCATCACCGACGGACGCCGCGAGCTCGGCGCCGGCAAGGACTTCGAGTCGCTGCGCAAGCAGTTCGCGCCGCGGCTGAACAAGCGGCTCAACGCCGCGGCGTCCGGGGTGGCCCACGCGGGGGCGACGCGATGGGAGTTCGGCGCCATCCCGGCCACGACCGAGGTCGACCGCGACCCCACGCCGCTGGTCGGCTACCCGGCCCTGGTCGACCAGGGCGACACGGTCGGCGTCCGCGTCGCCAACACCCCGGCGAGGGCGACCCGCTCGCAGGCGCTCGGCCTGCGCCGCCTCGTCACCCTCGTGGCCCCCGACCCGACCCGCTCGGTGTTCGCGCACCTGTCGAACACGGACAAGATCGCGCTCGCGGCCAGCCCGTACGCCAACCTCAACGCCCTGCTGGCTGACGCGCGCCTCAAGGCGACCGGCGACCTCATCGCGTCCCACCGCATCGACCCCGACACCGTCCGCGACGAGGCGTCCTTCCGCACGGTCGTCGACACGGTCCGTCCCGACGCCGCCGACCGCATGCAGGCGATCACGCGCTCCGCGGCCAAGACCCTGGGCCGCTGGGCCGAGGTGCGCGCCGAGCTGGCCCGGCGTCCGGACTCCGACACGAAGGCCGACATCGAGGCCCAGCTCGACAACCTCGTGTTCGCCGGCTTCATCTCGGCCACCCCCGAACCGCACTTCACCCGCCTCGAGCGCTACCTCCACGCCGTCGACGTCCGCCTCAAGGGCTGGACGGGCAACCCCGCGCGCGAGGCGCAGAACCTCGACGTGATCACCGAGCTCGAGGACGCCTACGCCGCCGCCATCGACCGCTACGACGTGGGGGAGCTGCCCCCGGCCGCGGCCGAGGTCGGCTGGCTGCTGGAGGAGATGCGCGTCAGCCTGTTCGCCCAGTCGCTGGGCACGTCCCAGCCCGTGTCGGCCAAGCGGGTGCGATCGGCGATCGCTCACCTGTAGTAACTGAACGATCACATCCCGGTATGGCACCGAACGGTAACTTTTGGTAAAGTCACTGCTCGGTGACAGGAGGTTCGCCATGAGCGAGGCAGGAACCCCGATCGAGGTGGGGCGTGCTGTGCAGCACGCCCGTGCCCGGCTCGGGCTGACGCAGGCGGAGGCAGCCCAGAAGGCCGGCGTGTCACGGAGGTGGCTCATCGAACTGGAGCGGGGGCACGGGAACGCCCAGCTGGGGAAGGTGCTCGCCACCCTGCATGCCCTGGGGCTGACCCTGCAGGTCGTACCCCACGAGGTGCCCACCGGCCGCAGCGAACTCGATGACATCGTCGAAGGCACCCTGCGATGAAGGACCTGGCCGTGTTCCTCTCCGGTGCGAGGGTCGGCACCATCCGGCAGCGGTCGGGCCTGCGGTTCCGCTACGACGAGGCCTACCTGGCCGGGCCGGACCCGACGCCGCTGTCGCTGTCGATGCCGCTGTCCGAGGTCGATCACGGCAACCGGGTCACCCTGTCGTGGGTCAACGGCCTGCTGCCTGCTGATCGCGAGGTCCGTGCGCGCGTGGCGGAACGGGGCGGCGTGCGGTCCAGCAACCCGGCCGCCCTGCTCACGGTCATCGGCCTCGACTGCCCCGGCGCGGTCCAGGTGACGACCGTCGACCGGGTGGACGAGGTCACCCGGCCCGCCGAACTCGTGCCGGTCGATGACGACTGGATCGGCGCCCGTCTGGCCCTGCTGCGCCGTGACGAGGCCGCGTGGCAGATCGCCGACGAGCGGTGGAGCATCGGCGGCGGCCAGTCCAAGTTCACGTTGGCTCGCGATGCGGCCGGCCGGTGGTGCGACCCCCGGGGTGCGGCGGCGTCCACGCACATCGTGAAGCCGGGCGTGCCGACGGCGCGGATGCAGGCCCTCAATGAACATGTCTCGCTGGTGGCCCTGCGGGCGCTCGACATCCCGGCGGCGCACAGCGAGTACCGGGAGTTCGCCGGGCAACCCGCCCTGGTCGTGCGCCGCTTCGACCGGGTGCCGGAGGGGGAGGGGGTCCGTCGGGTCCATGCCGAGGACCTCTGCCAGGCCGTGGGCAACCAGACCACCTATGAGCGCTACGGCGGCCCGAGCGCTCGCGACCTGGTCGACCTGTTGCGGAGCAGGGCCCCCGGGGCCCCGGAGCGGTTCGCCGAGGCGCTCATGGCCACCTACCTGCTCGGCTCGCCCGATGGCCACGCCCGCAACTACTCCGTGCTCCTGGCCGGGTCGCGCGCCGTGCTGGCGCCCCTGTACGACGTGGCCAGCTCGTGGCCCTACGAGATTGCTGGCGCCGGCGTGATGCACCAACGCAAGGTCGCCCTGTCGATCGGGGGCGAGCGGACGTTCGGGCTGGTCGGAGCCGACCGGTGGCAGCGCTTCTTCACGACCAACTCCCTCGACCCCCTCTGGGGGTTCCAGCGACTGCGCACCCTGGCCGACCGGCTCCCCGACGCCCTGGCCCGGGCGTTCGGCACCGTGGAGGGCGTCCCGGGCGCCGACGAGCTGCGCGCGCGGTACGTGGACTCCGTGGCCCGTTCGTGCGGCCAGTTCCTGGAACAGCTGGACAGCGCCGGCCGCTAGGGTGGGCCCATGCAGGATCCGCGCGAGCTCTACTCCGTCGAGGAAGACGTCTGGGCCACCCTCGCGGGATCCCGGCCGACGCTGGTGCACCTGTTCGACGGCTACGTGGACGCGGGCCAGGTCGGCAAGCAGATCAGCGAGCACATCCTCTCGGGCATGAACCTCGAGCTGCTGGTCACCTTCGACCACGACCAGTTGCACGACTACCGCTCGCGGCGCCCGGCGATGGTGTTCGACACCAACACCTGGACAGGCCTGACCGACTACGAACTCGCGATCCACAAGGTGACCGACCCCACGGGCCATGTGTTCCTCCTCCTGAGCGGCCCCGAGCCCGACACCCAGTGGAACCGCGCCTGCGCGGCGATCCTCGGCATCGTCGAGGACCTCGACGTGCCGCTGCTGGTGACGGCCCAGGGCGTCCCGATGGGGGTGCCGCACACCCGCCCGATCCTGGTCACCGGGCACGCCACCGACCCGGGGCTCGTCACCGACAACCCCGTCTGGATCGACCGGGTCACCGTGCCCGGCAGCTTCTCGGCGATGGTGGAGTGGAAGGCCGGCCAGACCGGACGCCTCGCGCGCGGCTTCGTCGCCCACGTGCCGCACTACCTCGCGCCGGGGCAGTACGCCCCGGGCGCCCTCGCCGTGCTCGAGCGGATCCGTGCCGCGACGGGGCTCGACCTCCCGCCCGGTGACCTGGCCACCCGGGCGCTGCAGACGCTGGCCCAGCTCGAGGGCGAGGTGGAGTCCGACGGCGAGCTCGGGCCGCTCGTCCAGGCGCTGGAGCAGCAGTACGACGAGTTGCAGTCCACCGGACGCCCCAACGTTCCGTCGGCCGACGAGATCGGGGAGGCCGTGGAGCAGTTCCTCGCCGAGCAGGACGAGAAGGAGGAGTGACATGCCACGCACCGTGGCGGAGTTGGTCGACCTGTTGGCCCTCGAGCAGTTGGAGGTGGACCTGTTCCGCGGCAGCCAGCCCGACACGTTGGCGCAGCGGGCCTTCGGCGGCCAGGTGATGGCGCAGGCCCTCGAGGCGGCCTACCACACGGTCCCCGAGGACCGGATGTGCCACTCGTTGCACGGCTACTTCCTGCGGCCGGGGTCGACGGCGGCCCCCATCATCTACACGGTCACGTCCCCGCGCGACGGCGGCTCGTTCTCCTCGCGGCAGGTGGAGGCCCGCCAGCACGGCCGGAGCCTGTTCGTGATGAACGCGTCGTTCAAGGTGCCCGAGCAGGGGCTGGAGCACCAGTGGCCGCCCACCCCGGGCGTCCCGCCGGTGGAGCAGTGCCCGCCGCTGTCGGAGGTGCTCGGACGCCGCTCCGCCATCCACGCCACCACGTGGGAGGACGAGTGGGGCGCCGTCGACGTGCGCTACGCCGGGGACGCCCGCAAGAAGACCGACTACACCTCCCACGCCGCCATGCAGGTGTGGCTGCGCACCCACGAGCGACTGCCCGACGACCCGCGGCTGCACCAGGCGATGCTGGCCTACGCCAGCGACCTGACGCTGCTGGGCGTGTCGACGGTCGGCCACCCCGTCGAGTTCATGTCGGCCGACATGCAGATCGCGACGATCGACCACGCCATGTGGTTCCATCGCCCGATCCGCGTCGACGACTGGATCCTCTACGACCAGTTCTCGCCCTCGGCGTCCAACGGCATGGGCTACTCGCGCGGACGTCTCTACTCCGCCGGCGTCCTCGGGGTCTCCACCGCCCAGGAGGGCCTCATCCGCGTGCTCGACCAGGACGATCAGGGCTGACCACGAGCGGGCCGCACCGGCCCGAACAGGCCCGAGGCCGGATCCGTTCGGATCCGGCCTCGGTGTTTCGGGGTGCCGCTTCGGGGTGAGTCAGGCTGCCAGCGTGGTGTCGCGCAGCTTGGCGATGGCCTGGCGCTCGATCTGGCGGACGCGCTCGGCGGTGATGCCCCAGACGCTGGCGATGTCGGCCAGCTTGGCCTGGCGGCCGTCCAGGAGGCCGTAGCGGCGGCGCACCACGTCGGCGGAGCGCTCGTCCAGGCTGTCGAGCATGGTGTCCAGGCGGGCGCGGTCCTCGGCGTCCAGCACCATCTCGTCGGGGCCGGGGGCCGTGTCGCGGGCGAGCAGGTCGCCGAGTGCGGTGTCGCCGTCCTCCTCGACCGGGGCGTCCAGCGACACGTGGTCGCGGGCCAGGCGGAGCAGGTCGATGACGCGCTCCTCCTCGAGGCCGAGCTCGTCGGCGATCTCGAGGACCTCGGGCTCACGGCCGAGCTTGCGCTCGAGGTTGCGGCGCGTGGCGGAGACCTGGTTGATCTGCTCGGCGACGTGCACGGGGAGGCGCACGATACGGCTCTGCTGGGCGATGCCGCGGCTGATCGACTGGCGCACCCACCAGGTGGCGTAGGTCGAGAACTTGAAGCCCTTCATGTAGTCGAACTTCTCCACGGCGCGGATGAGGCCGGTGTTGCCCTCCTGGACCAGGTCCAGCAGCGGCATCTGCGAACGGCCGTACTTGCGGGCCACGGAGACGACGAGGCGCAGGTTGGCGGTCACGAAGCGCTTCATGGCGGCGCGGCCCTGGTCCACGATGAGCTCGAGCTCCTCGGTGGAGGCCTTCTTCGCCTTGCGCCCGCCGCGCTCCTTCGTCGTCACGGTGCCCTCGAGGATGGCTTCTGCGTAGAGGCCGGCCTCGATCTCGCGCGCCAGCATGACTTCCTCCTCGGCGGTCAGCAGAGGGGTTTTCGCGATGCCGTCGAGGTACAGTCCAACGGAGTCCTTGCCGTCGATGCCCTCGGTGGAGCGAGAACGGTGCGAGGTCGAGATCATGCGTTCGTCCTTTCGTCGTCACCCAGTACAACGCGAAACGTCGCGGATTTGTTCGGTCGGACCCCCGAACGAGCCCTGAGGGGTGCCCTGAGTGCCGAAATCAAGACCGTGGTCGTACGCCGATCACGTGCCCCCGGTGGATGCCGTCGCCTGGTCGACCAGCCAGGCGAGCTGGAAGGCCCGTTCGCGCCACGCCTTGTACCGGCCGGAGACGCCGCCGTGGCCGGCCACCATCTCGGTCTTGAGCAGGATCGGGCGGTCCTCGCCGTTGGTCGCCAGGTCGCGCAGGCGGGCCACCCACTTGGCCGGCTCGGTCACCTCGACGCGGGTGTCGTTGAGGCTGGTGGTGGCCAGGATCGCGGGGTACTGCACGGCCGCCACGTTCTCGTAGGGGGAGTAGGCCTTCATGCAGGCGTAGACCTCGGCGTCCTCCACCGGGTTGCCCCACTCCTCCCACTCCATGACGGTCAGCGGCAGGTCGGGGTTGAGGATCGTCGTGAGCGGGTCGACGAACGGGACCGCCGCGTGCACGGCTCGGAACAGGCCGGGGGCCAGGTTGACCGCCGCCCCGATCAGCAGGCCGCCGGCCGACCCGCCCTCCGCGAGGAGCCGGTCGGGGGAGACGTAGCCCTCCTCGACCAGCACGCGCCCGCAGGCCACGAAGTCGCTGAAGGTGTTGGGCTTGGCCAGTTCCTTTCCGCCGTCGTACCACGGACGCCCCAGCTCGCCGCCACCGCGCACGTGGGCGATGGCGAAGACGAAGCCGCGGTCGAGCAGGGAGATCCGGCTCATCGCGAAGTAGGGCATCGTCGGGGCCTCGTACGCCCCGTAGCCGTACAGCAGTCCGGGTGCGGTGCCGTCGACCGGGGTGTCGCGGTGGCGCACCAGCGAGATCGGGACGCGCGTCCCGTCGTCGGCGGTGGCCCACAGCCGCTCGCTGACGTAGGCGGTCGCGTCGTAGGCGCCGTGGGTCGGGTGGTCGAGGACGGGGGTTTCCTTGAGCAGCTTGCGGGCGCCGGTCTCGAGGTGGTGCTCCCACAGGCTCGGCGGGCTGACCAGCGACTCGTAGCCGAGCCGGATCCGGTCGGTGTCGAAGTCGGGGGAGTCCTGCGCGCCCACGTCGTAGAGGGCCTCGTCGAACACCAGCTCGCTCGGGGTGCCGAGGGCGCCGTCGGCGTCCCTCGGGATCACGGTGACGCCCGAGAGGGCGTTCGTGCGGTGCTCGACCACGACGGCCTTCTCGTAGACGCTCACGGCGGTGAGCCGGGTCTCGGGGCGTTCCTCGATGACGGTCTCCCAGTGCTCGATGCCAAGGGCCTCCAGGGGCGTGCGGCTGAGCCGGAACTGCGGCGCGTCGTCGTTGTGCAGGATCCACAGGGCGTCGGGCGCCATCTCGACCACGTACTCCAGGCCCGGACGCCGCGGCTGCACCACGGCCAGGGGGCCGGTGGGGTCGGCGGCGCGCAGCAGGTGGGTCTCCGTCGTCGTCTTGGAGGCGAGGTCGACCATCACCCACTGGTAGTCGCGGGAGGTGTCGACGCCCACCCAGAACCGCTCGTCGGGTTCGGTGAAGACGAGGGCGTCGGCGTCCACCGGGTCGCCGAGCCGGTGCCGCCACACCTCGTGGGGGCGCCAGGCGGCGTCCACGCGCAGGTAGAGGAACCAGTCGTCGCCGGCCCACACCCCGCCGGCGCCGACGCCGGTGATCGGCCCGTCGATGGTCGCGCCGGAGGCGATGTCGACCACGTACAGGTCGTAGCGCTCGTCGCCGCGGGTGTCGACCGAGTACGCCAGGCGCCGGCCGTCGGGGGAGACCAGGGCGAGGCCGAGGCTGAAGAAGTCGTGGCCCTGCGCCAGGGCCTGGAGGTCGAGCAGCACCTGCTCATCGGGCGACGGCTCGGTGACGTCGGGGATGTCGTCGCGGTTGGGCGCCGGCAGGCGGCAGGTGCGGCCGTAGTCGTCGCCCTCCTTGGTACGGCCGTAGTACCAGAAGGCGGAGCCGTCGGTGTGCCGCACGTGCAGGGGCACCGACATGTCGGTCTGCTTCGTGCGCGCCCGGATGTCCTCGTACAGCTCGTCGGCCAGCGGGGCGAGGTGGCCCGTGTGCGCGTCGGTCCAGGCGTTCTCGGCCTCGAGGTAGGCGATCAGCTCGGGGTCGGTCTTGTCGGCCATCCAGCGGTACGGGTCCTCGACCGCGTCACCGTGGACGGTCCGGGTGAAGGGGCGCTGCGGGGCATCGGGCAAAGGCACGGAGTCTGGCACGGCGGCCAGCGTAGCCGGGGTTGCCCGGCGAGCCATTTGGGTGGGGGACGAACGCGTGCAAGAATGGCCGTTGCGCCAGCCGTTGACAGGTCCCGGCCGACGCATGCCCACAACCGGACGAGACGAGAGGGCTCACGTGACTTCAAGCTCCAGCGCAAGCAGCGCGTCCGACACCCCGAAGGCCACCAGCACACGGTCCCGCGCGCGCAAGGCCCCGGCTGCCGACGAGGCACCGGAGGCGGCCGCGGAGACCAAGCCCGCGCGCACGACGCGCCGCACCACGACCGCGAAGGCGGCTGCTGCGAAGTCCACGGCGGCGATGGCCCCGGCAAAGGGGCGGGGCCGCGCGAAGGCCGAACCGGTCGTGGACAAGGTCGATGTCGACGAGGTCGAGGACGTCGAGGAGCACGCCCCCGAGGTGCTCGAGGACGAGGACGTCGAGCTGACCGACGAGGAGGACGCGGCCGAGGTGCCCACCGTCGCCGAGGTGCTGAGCCCCGAGAAGCTCAAGGAGGTCAAGTTCGAGCGTGACGGCGACGTCGTCGTGCTGACCGTCGGCGGCAAGAAGCGCTCGCTGGACGAGGTCGACGAGGGCCAGTTCAACGAGGGCGAGGCCGCCAAGGAGGAGAAGGAGCTCGTCGAGGACGAGGGCTTCACCGTCTCCGACGCCGACGAGACCGACGAGCCCGAGCAGCAGGTCATGGCCGCCGGCGCCACCGCCGACCCGGTCAAGGACTACCTCAAGCAGATCGGCAAGGTCGCCCTGCTGAACGCCGAGCAGGAGGTCACGCTCGCCAAGCGCATCGAGGCCGGCCTGTTCGCCGACGAGTCGATCACCGACGGCGCCGTCAAGACCGCCGACATGGACGACTACGAGTGGATCGCCGAGGACGGCAAGCGCGCCAAGAACCACCTGCTCGAGGCCAACCTGCGCCTCGTGGTGTCGCTGGCCAAGCGGTACACCGGCCGCGGCATGCTGTTCCTGGACCTGATCCAAGAGGGCAACCTGGGCCTCATCCGTGCGGTCGAGAAGTTCGACTACACCAAGGGCTACAAGTTCTCGACGTACGCGACGTGGTGGATCAAGCAGGCCATCACCCGCGCGATGGCCGACCAGGCCCGCACCATCCGCATCCCGGTGCACATGGTCGAGGTCATCAACAAGCTCGCCCGCGTCCAGCGCCAGATGCTGCAGGACCTGGGCCGCGAACCCACGCCCGAGGAGCTCGCCAAGGAGCTCGACATGACGCCCGAGAAGGTCGTCGAGGTGCAGAAGTATGGCCGCGAGCCGATCTCCCTGCACACGCCCCTGGGCGAGGACGGCGACTCCGAGTTCGGCGACCTCATCGAGGACTCCGAGGCGGTCGTGCCGGCCGAGGCCGTCAACTTCACGCTCCTGCAGGAGCAGTTGCACGACGTCCTCGACACGCTGTCCGAGCGCGAGGCGGGCGTCGTCAGCATGCGCTTCGGCCTGACCGACGGCCAGCCCAAGACGCTGGACGAGATCGGCAAGGTCTACGGCGTCACCCGCGAGCGGATCCGCCAGATCGAGAGCAAGACCATGAGCAAGCTGCGGCACCCGTCGCGCTCGCAGGTCCTGCGCGACTACCTGGACTGA
>DUOQ01000086.1 GCA_012838755.1 Propionibacterium sp.
GACCCGGCCGCCCGGGCACGTCTGGGGGCCGCCGCGCGGGCCGAGGCCGAGGAACGGCACAGCTGGGCCGGGGTCGTGGACCGCATCCTCGACCACGCGGGGCTCGCCCCCGCGGGACGGAGGGACACCTGATGGGCCTCCCCCCGCTGTTCGCGCGCCGCCACCCCCGGGAACGCCTCCGCAAGCAGCCGCTGCAACGCACCTTCGCGCTGCTGCGCCCCGAACTCGCCCAGCACCGCCGCCTCATGGGCGGCGGCGTCGCGGCGCTGCTGCTCGAGGTCGTGTTCCGGGTGCTCGAACCCTGGCCGCTCAAGATCGTGGTCGATGCGGTGTCGACCTCCCTGGGCGCCGACCTGCGCGGCGGACCGGCCCCGGCCAGCCTCACGCTGCTCCTGGTCTGCGGGGCCGCCCTCATCGCCACCACCGCGATGCGGGCGCTGATGAACTACCTCGCCACCGTCGCGTTCGCGCTGGTCGGCTCGCGCGCCTCGATCAGCCTGCGGGCGCGGGTCTTCAACCACGTGCAGGGGCTGTCCCAGAGCTTCCACTCCACGAACCGGTCCGCCGACACCGTGCAGCGGATCGTCACCGACGTCGGGCGCCTGCAGGAGGTCGCGGTCACCGCCGGCCTGCCCCTGGCGGCGAACATGCTCACCCTCGCGGTGATGTTCGTGGTCATGGTCGTGATCGACCCGCTGCTGTCGCTGGCCGTCGTCGCGGCAGCACTGCTGTTCCTCGTGGGGTCCGGCAGGTCGACCAAGAAGATCACCGAGGCGTCCCGCAAGACGCGCAAGGGCGAGGCCCAGCTGGCCAACACCGCCCAGGAGTCGCTGTCGTCGATCAAGGTCGTGCAGGCCTACGGGCTGGAGGACCACATCGCCCAGCGCTTCACCTCCGCGAACCGCACCTCGCTGAAGGAGGGCGTCCGGTCGCGCCGCCTGGCTGCCGGGCTGGAACGCCGCACCGACGTGATCGTCGGCCTGGCGACCGCCGTCGTGCTGGTCGGGGGCGGCCTGCGGGTGCTCGAGGGTGCGATGACCCCCGGTGACCTGGTGCTGTTCACCACCTACCTCAAGACCACGATGAAGCCCCTGCGCGACATGGCCAAGTACACCGGCCGAATCGCCAAGGCCGCCGCCTCCGGCGAGCGCGTCGCCGACCTGCTCGACCAGCGCGCCGACGTCCGCACCCCGCGGCGTCCGCATCAGCCCGGCCACGTGGCCGGCTGGGTGGAGTTCGACAAGGTCACCGCGCACTACGGCGACCAGCGCGTGCTCGACCGGGTCTCCCTGACGATCCGGCCCGGCGAACGCGTCGCCGTCGTCGGGCCCTCGGGGTCGGGCAAGTCGACGCTTGTGTCGCTGCTGGTCCGCAGCCTCGACCCGACGGCCGGCCAGGTCCGCCTGGACGGGCACCCCCTGCCCGAGCTCGACCTGGGCCGCCTGCGCTCGGAGGTGTCCCTCCTCCTGCAGGAGGCCGTACTGTTCGCGGGCAGCATCCGCGAGAACATCCGGTACGGACGCCTCGAGGCCACCGACGCCGAGGTCGAGGCCGCCGCACGAGCCGCCCAGGCGCACGACTTCATCACCGCGCTGCCCGAGGGCTACGACACGGTTGTGGGCGAGCGGGGCGGGACACTGTCCGGCGGTCAACGCCAGCGCGTGGCGATCGCCCGGGCCCTGCTGCGCGACAGCCCGGTCGTGGTGCTGGACGAGGCCACCACCGGCCTCGACCCCGCCGCGGCCGCCGAGGTGCTGCGGGCCATCGAGACGCTGTGCGAGGGACGGACGACGCTCGCCGTCACCCACGACGCGCAGGTCGCCCTGGCCGCGAACCGCATCGTCTGGATCGAGGACGGCCGCGTCCTGTTCGCCGACACCCCGGCCCGCCTGCTGGCGCGCAACGAGGTCTTCCGCGCCTGGGTCGACGCCGGCGAGGGCGACCGCGAGGCCGTCCGGGTCGGGGGCCGCGCATGAACGGCACCGCCGCCCTCCTCGACCGCCTGCTGGACGCCGGGGAGCTCAGCCGGCTGGTCGGCCGGCCGGTGGCGGCAGGATCGGTCCGGGCCAAGCCCGGCACGCTGCTCGCCCTCGGCCTGGTCGACCCCGCGACGGGACGCGCCATCGGCTGGGCCCGCGTGCTCTGGCCCAGCGCCCGCGACAAGGCCGCCAAGAGCGCCCTGCGCGCCCAGCGCCGCGGCCTGCGCCTGGTCGAGCGGCCCCTCGCGGACGGGCTGCTGCTCCAGTCGGGCCGCATCGACACCGACCCCGGGCTGGCCGAGCCCCTGCGCCGTGCGCGCCCCCGCCGGTTGCGGGACCTCGTCGGCGACCCCGATGCC
>DUOQ01000087.1 GCA_012838755.1 Propionibacterium sp.
GGGCGTCGCCACGTCGGGCTTCCAGGTGGAGGGCTCGAATCCGGACTCCAACTGGAAGCGGTACACCGACTCCGCCGCGCCGTCCGGGCAGACGGATCCCGTCGGCGACGCGGTGGACTTCTGGAACCGCTACCCGGAAGACATCGCGAACGCCGCGGCGATGGGCGTGAACACCTTGCGCCTGTCGGTGGAGTGGGCGCGGATCGAGCCCGAGCGTGGGCGGTACGACGAGGCGGCGCTCGCGCACTACGACCGGATCATCGACACCATCCGCGCCCACGGCATGACGCCCATGATCACCATGGTGCACTACGTCTATCCGGGCTGGCTCGCCGACGAGGGCGGCATGCTCGCCCCGGGAGCAGTGGAATCGTTCGGCCGGTTCGCCGAGCTCGTCACCGACCGCTGGGCGGGTGACGGGACGCTCTGGGTGACGTTCAACGAACCCCTGGTGTTCTTCAAGCACGAGATGACCATCGGACGGGTGGGCCTGCCAGACTTCTCCCGCTTCCTCGACGCAGTGGTGGCCGCGCACCGGCTCGGCTACGCGGCCGCCCACAGCGCCGATCCGCACGCGATGGTCACGATCAACGAGGCGTACCTGCCCCTGGCCACCGAGTTCACCGACACCCTCGTGGCCGACCGGGTGGCCGACGCGGTGGACTACGTGGGGATCGACTACTACTACGGCGTCGCGCTGAACAACCTCACCGCGGCCCACGCGGCGGTGGACGACTTCGCCGCGGTGCGCCCCCAGCCGGAGGGGATCTACGAGGCGGTCAAGCACTACGCGCGCTCGTACCCGGGCAAGCCGATCTACATCGTGGAGAACGGGATGCCGACCCGCGACGGCGTCCGGGACGACGGGATCGAGCGGGGCGACTTCCTGCGCGACACCGTCTTCTGGCTGCAGCGCGCCGTGGCCGACGGCTATCCGGTGATCGGGTACAACCACTGGTCGCTCGTCGACAACTACGAGTGGGGCGACTACTCGGCCCGCTTCGGGCTCTACCGTGTGGACGTGCTCGGTGACCCGGCGTTGACCCGTCAGCCGACCTCCGGGGTCGAGGCCTACCGCGAGATCATCGCGGCCGGGGGAGTGGGGCCGGGTTACCGTCCGGTGCTCCCGCCGGCGTGGTGCTCGCTCGCGTCGATCCCCGACAGTTGCCTCTCCCCGGCCCGCGCCGACGGGCCACTCGTTCCACTGGCCCGATGAACGGACCTCGTCCGGTCGGTTGACGCCGGGGCGGGCGGCCGTGACACGGTTCTGCACGACGTCCGCGTGTGTGGCCTCGTCCGGCGGGCCGGTCGGCCAGACTGTAGGACGACGTCCAGAGCCGGGCGACCGGGTGATCGACGGAGATGAGCGCCATGACGCAGCAGGCCGACCAACAGCCCCCCACGCCGCGCCGGGGGATCCTCTACGCACTGGTGGGGGCGCTGATCGGTGTGGTCGTGGTGGCGCTGCTCGCACTCGGCGGAGTCGCGGGACCGGGTGGTGACGACGAGACGACGCAGGCCGCCACAGAACAGACCGCCGCCGATACATCCGTGGCGATGCCGGACCCGGCGGACGCCAACGACCAGGGCGACGGTCAGAAGACGGACGCGGCGGAGTCCACGAGCCCGACCAGTCCGACCAGCCCCGCGAGCCAGAGTCCGACCACCTCGGCCACCCCGTCGAGCCCGGCCGAACCGCGCCCGTGGTCGGTGTCCGAGGCTGCCCCCGACGGCGGCACCTACTCCGGCACCGTGGTCCAGCGCGGAACCCAGCGGTCCGACACCCAGTACGAGGTCACCCTGACCTTCGCCAACACCGGCTCATACGTCACCTACCCGACCCTCGGATGCACCGGCAGACTCGCCCCGACCGGGGACGAGAACGGCGCCCGCGTGTACCGGGAGATCATCACCTCGGGAACCTGCGACCAGGGCGGCACCTGGCACGTGACGCGCGACTCGGCCGCCGCGGTGACCGCCGAGTACCGGCCCGCGGCCGGCGGTTA
>DUOQ01000088.1 GCA_012838755.1 Propionibacterium sp.
CACGGCGTCCATCTCGGCCGCCGACGAGACCGTCGGCGAGATCATCGCCGAGGCCATGGACAAGGTCGGCAAGGAAGGTGTCATCACCGTCGAGGAGAGCAACACCTTCGGGCTCGACCTCGAGCTCACCGAGGGCATGCGCTTCGACAAGGGCTACATCTCGCCGTACTTCGTGACCGACGCCGAGCGCATGGAGGCCGTCCTCGACGACCCCTACGTGCTCATCGTCAACAGCAAGATCTCGAACCTCAAGGACCTCCTGCCGATCCTCGAGAAGGTCATGCAGTCGGGCAAGCCGCTGCTGGTCATCGCCGAGGACGTCGACGGTGAGGCCCTCGCCGGCCTGATCGTCAACAAGATCCGTGGCACCTTCAAGTCCGTCGCCGTCAAGGCCCCGGGCTTCGGCGACCGCCGCAAGGCCATGCTGGGTGACATCGCGATCCTGACCGGCGGCCAGGTCATCTCCGAGGAGGTCGGCCTCAAGCTGGACGCCGTGACCGTCGAGCTGCTCGGCCGTGCGCGGTCGGTCCGCATCACCAAGGACGAGACGACGATCGTCGACGGCGCCGGTGACTCCGGCCAGATCGAGGGCCGCGTCGCCCAGATCCGTCGCGAGATCGAGAACTCCGACTCCGACTACGACCGCGAGAAGCTCCAGGAGCGCCTCGCCAAGCTGGCCGGCGGCGTGGCCGTCATCAAGGTCGGCGCGGCCACCGAGGTTGAGCTCAAGGAGCGCAAGCACCGCATCGAGGACGCCGTGCGCAACGCGAAGGCGGCCGTCGAGGAGGGCATCCTCGCCGGTGGTGGCGTCGCGCTGCTCCAGGCCGCTGCCGCGGTCAAGGCCAAGGTGTCGTCCGAGCTGTCCGGCGACGAGCTGGTCGGCGCGAACATCGTGTTCACGGCTGCCTCGGCCCCGCTGAAGCAGATCGCCGAGAACGCGGGCTTCGAGGGCGGCGTCGTCGCCGAGAAGGTCGCGGGCCTCGAGCCCGGAAAGGGCCTCAACGCGGCGACCGGCGAGTACGTCGACATGCTGGCGGCGGGCATCCCCGACCCGGCGAAGGTGACGCGCTCGGCGCTGCAGAACGCGGCGTCCATCGCGGCGCTGTTCCTCACCACCGAGGCCGTCATCGCCGACAAGCCGGAGAAGGCCCCGGCCATGCCGGCCGGCGGCGACGAGATGGGTGGCATGGGCTTCTGACCCGGCCGCCGGTCACACCGGTAGGACACCAAGCACAGGGCGTCCCCTTCGGGGGGCGCCCTGTTCGCGTCTGCGGGTGCCCGGGTCAGGCCTCGATGAGCCCGTGCCGGACGAAGGCGAGCCGGAGGCCGTCCTCGTCCACGTGTGCCGTCACCTCGTCGGCGACCGCCTTGACCTCGGGCGCGGCGTTGCCCATGGCGATGCCCACCGCGGCGTGCCTGAGCATCTCGAGGTCGTTCCAGCTGTCGCCGATCGCGATGGTGTCGGCGTGGTCGAGGCCCAGGTGTGCGACCACGGCGTCGAGGCCGGCGGCCTTGTCCAAGCCGGCGACGGTGACCTCGCCGCAGCCGGGGCCGAACGCCTCGATCGAGCTCGGTACGACGTCGAAGACCCCCGCGAACCGGGCGCGGACCTTGTCGATCGGCAGCGGGCAGCCGAGGTAGACCAGCTTGGTCACCGTCAGGCCCGTCCGGTCGCCGTCGACGCGCACGCGGTCCAGGAAGCCGAACGCCCCCCGGGCGAACTCCTCGGGGGTCAGGTCGAACTCGGCGTCCACGGCCGCGCGCAGCCGGTCGCGTACGGCGGCGGGGGCCAGGATGACCGAGTCTGTCTGCTGCATCACCGGGGTGCCCAGGCCCTCGAACCACGCCAGGGCGTCCTGCAGGTCGGCGTCCGGGATGCCGTGGTGGGCGACCGCCTGGCCCCCGACCTCGGCGAACGCCCCGGAGGCCCCGACGAGCCCGTCGAAGCCGATCTCGACCAGGTCGGGCCACAGTTCGGCGCGCGAGCGCCCGGTGCACACGAACACCAGGTGGCCGTTGGCCCGGGCCGCGCGCACGGCGTCCACGGCGCCGGCCGGGACGCGCCCGCCGGTGCCGACGAGCGTGCCGTCGACGTCGAGGAAGACCGCGCGGCGCCTCATCGGGGACCCACCACCGGGCAGGCGGGCAGGGCGACCTCGTGCAGCCACGCTGCGAACAGCGGTGTGCGGTCGGTCCCGGTGACGCGGGCGACGTGGTCGACGAAGCCGCCGGTCGACGCGACACGGTGGTCGGCGACCCAGGAGCGGCAGAGGGTGAAGAAGGCGTCGTCGCCCACCGCGGCGCGCAGCGCGTGCAGGGTCAGCGCACCGCGCTTGTAGACCCAGTCGTCGAACATGGCGGGCATGCCGGGATCGGACAGGGGCGTGGCCTGCTTCTGCATCGGCAGCGCCCGGTGGTGGCGGGCGGCCCGCTCGTTCGCGGTGCCGAGGCCGCGCTCCTCCGACCACAGCCACTCGGCGTAGCAGGCGAACCCCTCGTGCAGCCAGATGTCGCGGAGCAGGGCGCCCGTGACCGCGTTCCCGAACCACTGGTGGGCGAGCTCGTGGACGACCAGGCGCTCGTTGTCCCAGGCATCGGCGAGGTGGTTGGTGCCGAAGCTGGCCATCCCCTGCGCCTCGAGCGGGATCTCCAGGGCCTCGTCGACCACGACCGCCCGGAACGTCGCGAGCGGGTAGGGGCCGAACCAGCCCTCCAGGGCGTCCATCATTGCGGGCAGGCGCAGCATCGGGGATTCCGCCGGCAGGGTGCGGCCGCGCGGGCGGAACACCGCCGCGCGTCCACCCGCACCGGGCAGCGACTGCTCGGTGAGGCGTCCGACCACCACGCTCACGAGGTAGGACGCCGTGGGCGCCGGCTCCTCGAACACCCAGGTGGTGCGCCCGGCGCGCGCCGAGGTGGAGGTGGGGCGTCCGGTCGCGACGACGGTGTAGTCGCTGTCGGTGGTGACAGCGATCCGGTAGGACGCCTTGTCGTCGGCCCGGTCGTTGCACGGGAAGAACGAGGGGGCGCCGTACGGCTGCGACGCGACGAGCACGCCGTCGGTGAGCTCCTCCCAGCCGGCGGGGCCGTGGGCGCCGGGGACCGGGCCGGGCTTGCCGGAGTAGGTGACCTCGACGGTGGCGGTGGCGTCGGGTGCGAGGGGGGCGGCGAGCTTGACGGTGAGGACGCGGTCCTTGTGGGTGTACTTCCTGGGCTTGGCGCCGTCGACCTTCACCTTGTCGACGTGGAGCCCGCTCAGGTCGAGGCGCAGGGCGTCGGTTGACTCGCGGGCGCGGACGCGCAGCGTGGCGGTCGCGTCGAGGCGGTTGGTGGCCAGCCGGTAGTCGAGCGCGAGGTCGTAGTGCTCCACCGCGTACCTGACGTCGCCGTGGGAGGGGAGGTAGGGATCAGGGACGACGCGCACCGGACGATCCTGCCACACCCGCGCTCACGCCGCCCACGGGCCGATCGGGTTGCCGATCCAGCGGGTGCGGCGCGGCACCGACTCGCCGCGCATCACCAGGGACGCCGGGCCGATCGTCGCGTGCCGACCGACGGTGGACCCGGGCAGCGTCACGCTGTTGGGCGCGAGGGTGGCGCCGGCCTTGACGACCACGGTGTCCAGGGCGAGGACCCGGTCGTGGAACAGGTGGGTCTGCACCACGCAACCGCGCGAGATCGTCGCGCCCGGGCCGACCTCGACGAGGTCGGGTTCGGGCAGCCAGTACGACTCGCACCACACGCCGGGGCCGATGCGGGCGCCCATGGTCCGCAGCCAGACGTTGAGCAGCGGCGTCCCGGTCGCCCACCGCACGAACCAGGGCGCGGTCACCAGCTCGACGAACTGGTCGGCCAGCTCGTTGCGCCACACGAACGAGCTCCACAGGGGGTGCTCGCCCGGCTGCACACGACCGACGAGCAGCCGCTTCGGGAGGACCGACAGCCACGCCGCCGCGTAGCCGGCGCCGACGAGCACCACGCCGCCGAGTGCGGCGGCCAGCCCCCACGAGACGGACGCCAGGGCCAGCAGGGCGGCGACCACCAGCACCGCGAGCGCCATCGACACCATGACGGCGACGATGCGGAACGCCTCCACGACCGCGCGCAGCACGCGCAGCCGCGCGGGTGGGTCGTAGGTGAGCGAGGTGTCGCCCTCCTGCACCGCGCGGCGCAGGGGGGCGGGCGGGGAGCCGATCCACGAGGAGGTCTTCTTGGCCCGGTCGCGGGGTGGGGCCGAGCTGAGCACGGCGACCAGCCCGCGCGCCGGCACCTTTCGGCCGGGGGCGGCCATCCCCGAGTTGCCCAGGAACGCGCCCTTGCCGACGCGGGTGCGCGCGGTGCGCAGCCAGCCGCCGCCGAGCTCGTAGCCCCCGACGAGGGTGTCGTCGGCCAGGAACGCGCCCGCGCCGACGCTCGCCAGCTTCGGGATCATCAGCACGGTGGACGCCTCGGCGTCCTTGCCCATCTCGGCGCCGAGCAGCCGCAGCCACACGGTGGTGAACCAGCCCGCGTAGATCGGGTAGAGCCAGGTGCGGGCCTCGTCGAGCACGCGCACGGTCGCCCAGGCGGCCAGTCCGCGCCCGGAGTGCACCGGCACCGGCCCCTCGACGACGAACAACCCCGCGAGGCGGACGAACGCCAAGACCAGCAGCGCCACCAGCGCGAAGCCGGCCAGCACCGCCAGGGGCAGCCAGACCAGCGCACGGCCCAGCAGGGCGCCGAGTCCGGCCCCGACCGGGGCCCCGGTCAGGACGACGGCGGTGCCGATGGCGAGCCCCAGCACCGGGATCGCGGCGATGGCCAGCGAGACCGCGAGGTAGCCGAACCACCACACCGGACGCCGGGGCGGCGGGGCCTCCCACGGCCCGCGGGCCTGCCGCTTGGTCGGCTGGGCGGGGGAGCCGGTCCAGTACTCGCCGGCCGGGACCTCCCCGACGACGGCCGATCCGGGGCCGATCTCCGCGCCGGCGCCCACGAGCGAGTCGGGGCCGAGCGTCGAGCGCATGCCGATGCGGGCGTCCGGGCCGATCTCGACGCGTCCGACGACGAGGGTGTCGCCGTCGAGCCAGTACCCGGCCAGGTCGGCCTCGATCTCGACGCTCGCTCCGTCCCCGACGCTCAGGTGCCCGGTGACCGGCGGCACCGTGTGCAGGTCGACGCCGCGGCCGATGCGGGCGCCGAGCAGGCGGGCGTACCAGACCATGCCGGGCGCGGACGCGTTGGAGGCGGCCCCGAGTTCCTCGGCGAGGCGCTCGGCCAGCCACAGGCGCAGGTGGGCACGTCCGCCGCGGGGGTAGCGGCCGGGCACGACGGGGGCGAGGATCGCGCGGGCGCCGAGGGCGGCGAGGGCCATCCGCCCGGGCGGCAGCACGAGGAGCGCCCAACCGAGGGTGACCAGCCACCACGGCACGGTCGGCACCGGCAGGGCGAGCCGGCCGGCCAGGTTCACGGCCGTGGCGAGGTAGGTCAGCCAGCGCAGGGCGCCGATCGTGCGCAGCGGGACGATCGCCAGCAGCTGGGCGACCTTCGCGCGGCGCCGCACCGGCTCGACGCGCTCGTTCAGCGGGACGTCGGGGGCCTCCATCGCCACCAGGTGCGCCGCCATGGCGCCCAGGCGTGGGTGGTCGTAAATGTCGGTGACACCGGCCTCGGGGAACCGCCGGCGGATCCCGGCCAGCAGGTGCGCCACGGCCAGCGACGTGCCGCCCAGGTCGAAGAAGTCGGCGGTGGGGTCGGCGACGTCGGCGCCGAGGGTGTCGGTCCACAGGCCGGCCAGCCAGGCCTCGTCCCCGCCCAGCGTTGCCCCGGACGCCGCGGGCTCGCTCGTGCCGGGGCCCGGTGTGCCGGGCAGGGGCCAAGGGAGGGCGTCGCGGTCGATCTTGCCCGAGGTCCGGGTGGGGAGGTCGTCGACGACCGCGAGCCGGGGCACCAGGGCGGCCGGCAGCTGCTCGCGCAGGGACGCGGTGGCGGCGTGGGTGTCGAAGCCGGGGTCGGCGGCCAGGTAGCCGACGAGCAGCTGCGTGCCGGCCCCCGTCGTGCGGACCGCGGCGGCGGCCCCCCGCACGCCGGGCAGGGCGGTGAGGGCGGCGTCCAGCTCGCCGAGCTCGATGCGCCGGCCGCCGACCTTGACCTGGTCGTCGGCGCGGCCGAGGAACAGCAGGCCCTCGGGGTCGTCGACCACGAGGTCGCCGGAGCGGTAGGCGCGCTCCCAGCCCAGGGACGGCATGGGGGCGTACTTCTCGGCGTCCTTGGCGGGGTCGAGGTAGCGGGCCAGGCCGACTCCGCCGATGACGAGTTCACCGGGCTCGCCCGGGGCGGCGGGCTGGGAGGTCTCGGGGTCGACGACGGCGAGGTCCCAGCCGTCGAGGGCCCAGCCGATGCGGACGGGCTCGTGGGCGAACACCTGAGCTGCGCACGCGACGACGGTGGCCTCGGTGGGGCCGTAGGTGTTCCAGACCTCGCGGCGCTCGGTGGCGAAGCGGATGCCGATCTCGGGCGGGCATGCCTCACCACCCAGGATCAGCAGGCGGACACGGTCGAGCGCCTCGGGCGGCCACAGCAGCACCAGGGTCGGCACGGTGGAGACGATCGTGAGGCGGTGGGCGACCAGCCAGGGGCCGAGGTCCATGCCCGAGCGGACCAGTGAGCGCGGTGCGGGCACCAGGCAGGCGCCGTAGCGCCAGGCGAGCCACATCTCCTCGCAGGAGGCGTCGAAGGCGACCGAGAGCCCGGCCATCACGCGGTCGGTCTCGTTGATCGGGGCGTGCTGGAGGAACAGCCGGGACTCGGCGTCCACGAACGCGGCGGCCGAGCGGTGCCGGACGGCGACGCCCTTCGGCTTGCCGGTCGATCCCGAGGTGAAGATGATCCACGCGTCGTCGTCGAGTTGCACGTCGGGCAGGGGCTCGACGGCCGGACGCCGCGGGCCGCGCAGGCTCGCCTCCAGGCCGTTGCCGAGGATCGCCGCCACCTGCGCCTCGTCGAAGACGGTGCGGGCGCGCTCGTCTGGGTCGTCGGCGTCGACGGGCACGTAGGCCGCGCCGGCCAGCAGGATGCCCATGATCGCGACGTAGAGGTCGGTGGTGCCCGAGGCGATGCGGACGCCCACCCGGTCGCCGCGTCCGATGCCGTGGGCGGCCAGGTCGGTGGCGACCTCCTCGGCGGCGTGCGCGAACTCGTCGTAGCTGAGGACATCGACCCCGTTGTCGAGCGCGTGGGCCTCGCCGTACGCCGTGACGGTCGAGCGGAACACGTCGACGAGCGTGCGGGCGGGCGGCGCGAGGCGCGCGCGGAGTTGGGTCACGGGTGGGTCTCCTCGGCAGGGATCAAGCGGTGCAGATGTATCGCCAGCGATGTATCTTACCCCAGTCGTGGCGTGTCGCTGTACCGGTTGCCATGGTGGCACGCGTGGGTGCCCACGGCGATGCTCCCGGACGGACGCGGGCGGGTCCGGCAGGATGGGCCCATGAGCGGGACGTTGGAGGTCCGGGTGCTCGGGGCGCACGATGCCGTGCCCGCCGAGGCCGGAGGGGCCGACCGCCTCGAACTGGTCGGTACGCCCGCGGACGCGGGGCTGTCACCCGAGCCGCGCGAGGTCGCGGCGGTGCGGGCACGCACGAACATCCATCTGCGCCCGGTGGTGCGCCTCCGCGAGGGGTACTCGACCGACGGCGGCGAGCTGGTCCGGTTGCGGGGGCTGGTCGCGGCCTACCTCGACGCCGGGGCTGACGGGCTGGTGCTGGGCTTCCTCAACGGCCTGGGCGAGGTCGACGCCGAGGTCATCGGGGCGCTGCTGGAGGGCTACACCTGCCCGTGGACGTTCTCGCGCGCCTTCGACACCGTGCTCGACACCGACCTGGCCTGGGCGGCGGTGCGCCGACTCCCGGGCGTCGACGGCGTCCGGACGGCCGGCTCGGCGCGCACGCTGGCGCACGGGCTGGACGACCTCGTCCGCCGTGCGCGCCAGGACCCCGAGGTGGCGCGCCTCGTGGTGGCCGACGGCGACCTCAGCCCCGACCAGGTGCCGTGGCTGGCGCGTGCCGGGGTGCGGCAGTTCCACGTCGCCGACCAGGTACGACCGGGCGGCTCACGCAAGGCCTACGTCGACGAGGCACTCGTCCGGTCCTGGCGGCGCTTGGTTGACACCGAGGTCTCCCACGCGCGAGCGCACTGACCCCCGTGATGCAGATCTGAGTGCGGGTTCTGACCCCCGTGTTGCAGATCTGAGTGACGACTGGGGCCGTTTCGGGGCATATCCGTCACTCAGATTCGTCGCACGGGTGGACGCCCTTTGGGGCAGGATCCTCACTCAGATTTGTCGCACGGCTCCCGGCTCGACGACCCGGACACGCCGGGGTTCGCGTCCACGATGGGCCGCCAGGGTCGCGGCCAGGTTGTCGAGGAAGCGATCGGGGACGGTGACCAAGGTCTTCGGCACCACCCCCACGACCGGGATTCCGTAGGGCGCATACGTGTTGTCCGTCTCGACGGTGGACGCCCAGCGGTCGTGGCCATCCTCGTCCTCGCCCTCGTGGAACTGGCGTGAATGCACCTGCACGGCGACGCCCTCCTCGGGGAAGTAGCCGTCGGGTATCCCTACGAACTGGTGGGTCACGGCGTCCTCGAGGCGCGGGTTGGCGAGCATCCGAGGGAAGCGCTCGTCCTCCTCGACCAACTGGATCAAGGTCGCCTCGGGAACCGACCAAGCACCCCGCCGGAACGCTGTGCAGCCCCGCGTGATGGCCCCCAAGCCCAGCCAGCCGGACGCCGTGACCTCGGCGTCCACGCGATCCGGGAGCGTCAGCTTCTTCTGCAGTGCGGTCATGGTCCACCCGGTGAGGGTGCCGGGGGAGGCCTCCTTGAAGCGCGCGGCGTCCACGAGCGCCCGCTCGACGGGCACGGTCGGGACGTCATTGCGGACGATGCCCCGCGGCAATCTGCGGCTACGGCGGAGTTCCATCCCGTGGTTCGCCTCACGGTTGCGTGCGTCCCGCTTGGTCAGGTACCGGGTGATCGGGCCCGGCTTCCCGATGTCGATGCCGTGCCTGGCGAGCGCTCCGGCGCCGGTGAGGATGGTGTCGCGCCCTGCCCAGAGCCAGCCCGCGACGATGAGGTCGTCGTCGTCCACCGGCTGGCGATGCGGGAGGTAGACCCGAGGCAGGACGCGTTGGCCCGGACCGCTCACGAGCGAACTCATCGCCGAGTACGACCAACCGTGCTGGCGGAGCTGCCACGAGGTGGCCAGTCCTCGCTGGCCCGGGATGTCAGGGAAAACAGGCAATCGCATGCCGGGAGGTATCGGCACCGCGGCCTGCTTTGGTGCGCCGAGTTGTCTGGCCTGTGGACAACCACCTCGTGCCCGTCCGGGCCTGTGCACGGGTGACGAATCGGAGTGCGTGAACTCCTGGGCGTGTGGCGAATCTGAGTGCGTGAACTTCGCGGGGTGTGACAAGTCTGAGTGGCAGAGATGCCCCCAAACGGCTCAACTCGTCACTCAGATCTGCAACACGGGGGAGCAGAACCCGCACTCAGATTTGTCCCACGGGGTCGACCGGCGGCGGGACCGGCCGGGGGTCGGGGTGGCGGGTGGGACCGGGCTCGATGTGCACGACGGTCTGGGTGCCGGGGAAGACCGTGCCGATGGCGATCTCGATGTCGTCGGCCAGGCCGTGGCTGCGGGCGACGGTCCACAGGCCGGGGACGATGACGGTGGCTTGGACGAACCGCTGGCGCCCTGACTCGCGCGTGCGCAGGTCGCTCACGGTCACGCGGTCGTCACCGATCACGCCGTTCATCGCCTCGCGGATCGCCTCCACCTCGTCGGCCGGCAGCGCGGCGTCCAGCAACCCCACGGCCGAGCGGCGGATGAGCTTCACGCCGGTCCACAGGACGTTGAGGCCGACCAGCAGGGCCAGCAGCGGGTCGATCCACAGCTGGGTCGGGAAGACGAACAGCAGGCCGATGCCGACGACGACGCCGACGGTGGTCCACACGTCGGTCATCAGGTGCTGGCCGTCGGCTTCGAGCGTGATCGACCGGTGGCTGCGGCCGACCCGGATGAGGATGAGCCCCACGACCAGGTTCAGCACCGTCGCGATGACCGACAGCACGAGGCCGATGCCGACCTCCTCCAGCGGGCGGGGCTGGATGAAGCGCTGGATCGAGGTGTAGATGATCGCCGCGGCGGCGACGAAGATGAGCGCGCCCTCGACGAGCGAGCTCATGTACTCGGCCTTGCCGTGGCCGAAGTCGTGGTTGTGGTCGGCGGGCTTGCTCGCCAGGCCGAGCGCCCACAGGGCCACCAGCGCGGCGACGAGGTTGACGACCGACTCCAGGGCGTCCGACATGAGGCCGACCGAGCCGGTGACCCAGGCGGCAGCGGCCTTGATCCCGACGGTGAGGACCGCCGTCACCACCGACAGCAGGGCGACCTTCACCAAGAACTTCGACGACACCTCCTCCGCAGGGGGAGGGGAGACATTGCTCTGCATGGGAAGGGGGACCTTTCGCGCTGGAACGCGCCAAGGTTAGTCCCCGATGGGAACCGTCGACTCCTCGACCCTGCCCAGGTTGCCAAGCCACGCCGTGGGGTCGTCCAGTGTTGCCACGATCTGTGCCAGCTGGGCCGGCCAGACCGGCTCGGGCAGGGCGTCCAGCTCGGCCAGCGGCACCCAGGCGTGCCCGTCGAGGGTGAGTCGTTCGTCGGCGGTGTGCCGGGAGGTGTCGACGTCGAAGCGCGGCGTCCGCACCACGTAGAAGCACTCGGACTGCTCGCAGACCTGGTCGGAGTAGCCGTGCGCCGCGACCCGGCGCATCACCGGCCCCACGAGGTCGGACGCGCTGACCTCCAGCCCGGTCTCCTCCGCGAGCTCGCGGATCGCCGTCCGCTCCTCGGTCTCCCCGGGGTCCATGCCGCCGCCGGGTGTCGTCCACCAGCGCGAGCCGGGGACGCCGGGGTCGGTGTCGGCGAACAGCAGCACGTGGGTGCCGTCCGTCACGACCACCCGGACGCCGCGGCGCGCCTTGCGCGGGCGCTCGGCGGCGGGGACGGGGGTGAAGTCGCGGGAGCGGAACGGTTGGGTCACAGGCGGTCCTCCGGGGGTTCGCCGCGGCGCATGGCGTCACCGACGATGAGCGGGACGGCGACCAGCAGCACCAGGCAGGCGGCCTGGGCCCACCGGGTCGAGGCGTCGTACCAGCCCACCGGGTCGAAGGCGCCCTGGTAGGCGATCATGCCGGTGATGCCGAGCAGGAAGCTGCCCACGATCGCGCCCGAGAAGGTGCGCCCGACGATGTGGCGTCGGTAGCGGATGCGGGTGGCCAGCACCGAGGCGAGCACGAGCATCGCCAGGGAGAAGGGGAACACGATGACGCCCAGGCCCAGGGTGATCAGGACGCCGGGGGTGGTGTTGCGCAGCATCGCCCCGAACGTCACCGGCTCGAACGCCGGCGGGGGAGGGGGCTGCTGCCACGACGGGGGGCTGGGCTCGGGGAAGCCATCCGGGTTGACGTGCGCGGGTGGCCACGTGGCCGGAGGCCCCGGCACGTGGCTCGGTGCCTGGACCTGGCCGGCCGGGAACGGCTGGTCGGGGGCCCAGGCGGGCGGCGCCGGCGCGACCGGGCGTCCGGCGG
>DUOQ01000089.1 GCA_012838755.1 Propionibacterium sp.
CCACCGCCACGCACCAGGCGGCCATGGACGCCCAGACCAGGGGCCGGGCCGTGCTGGGGTCGAGTGCCTGGATGGTGAACGCTTCGCGGGCCTTGGCCAGCGTCGCGCCGAGCCCGGTCAGGTCGGCGGGGACGGCGGCGGAACGCGGTGTCGGGCGCGGCGTGGCCGGCGCGCTCAAGGACGTCGCCTCGTACTGGTCGTCGTTCACGTCCAGGGCCCAGGCCAGGAGGTCGGCCTGCCCGCGCGCCAGCGGGGCGGACGCCGCGGCGTCCAGGGCGGCCCGCAGCGACTGGAGCGCCTCGTGGCCGGGGACGGAGGGGTCGGGGGTCGGGGCGATGCGCGGCGGCTCGCCCTCGGGGAGGACACCACAGCCCGCGAGCACCGCCGCGGCGACGCCACCGAGGGTTCCCCCCAGCAGGAATCGGCGGCTCAGCACGCCTGCGAGGCTACCGCAGGACGCCCGTGCGCTGGGTCGGTGGGGGATTGGCTAGACTGGCGCCCACAACAGCAGGGCCACAACAGGATCGGAGCACCATGAAGCAGCAGGCAGTGGAAGCAGTCGTGGGCCCCGTCGTCGAACAGTGTGGCCTGGAGGTTGACCGCATCGAGATCGCGAGCGCCGGCAAGCGCAGCGTCCTGCGGATCTACCTGGACGGGGACGGCCCCGAGGGTCGTGGCCCGAGCCTGGACGAGATCGCCGAGGCCACGCGTGCCCTCTCGGTCGCCCTGGACGAGTCCGATGCCACCGGCAACGCCCCCTACACGCTCGAGGTGTCCTCGCGTGGCGTCAGCCGCCCGCTCACCGAGCCCAAGCACTACCGCCGCAACATCGGGCGCCTCGTGGCACTCACCCTGGCCGATGGTCGCGTCACCGGGCGGATCACCGGCGCTGACGCCGACGGCATCGACCTCGACGTCGACGGCGCCCCGCGGCGCATCGACCTCACCGACATCACCAAGGCCGTCGTGCAGGCCGAACTCCGCAAGGACGTTCCGGGCGACGAATCGGCCGACGAACCGGACGACGAGGAGTGATCATGGACATCGACATGGCGGCGCTGCGCGCCCTGGAGCGGGACAAGGACATCCCGATGGAGGTGCTCGTGGGCGCCATGGAGGAGGCGATCCTCAACGCCTACGAGAAGTCGGGCACCGAGGTGCGCGGCGCACGCGTCGAACTCGACACCAAGACCGGCCGCTTCGCCGTGTACGCCCCCGAGCGTGACGAGGAGGGCCAAGTCATCGGCTGGTACGAGGACACCCCCGAGGGCTTCGGGCGCGTGGCGGCCGCGACGGCGCGCCAGGTGATCTTCCAGCGGTTGCGCGAGGCCGAGGACGAGCAGAAGTTCGGCCACTTCTCCGCCAAGGAGGGCGACATCGTCACGGGTGTCGTCCAGGCCGATCGCGACTCGCGGACCGTGCGCGTCGACCTCGGCCCGCTCGAGGCGATCATGCCGCAGGCCGAGCAGGTGCCGAACGAGAAGTACGCCCACGGCGACCGCATCCGCGTGTACGTCGTCGCGGTGCGCCGCGAGCCCAAGGGCCCTCAGGTCGTCGTGTCGCGCACGCACCCGAACCTGGTGCAGCGGCTCTTCCGACTCGAGGTGCCCGAGATCGACTCGGGCGTCGTCGAGATCAAGGCGCTCGCGCGCGAGGCCGGCTTCCGCACCAAGATCGCCGTGGTCAGCCACGACCCGAACGTCTCGGCCAAGGGCGCCTGCATCGGTCCGATGGGCCAGCGGGTGCGCGCGGTGATGAACGAGCTCGGCGGCGAGAAGATCGACATCATCGACTGGTCCGAGGACGGCGCGCAGTTCGTCGCCGAGGCACTGTCGCCGGCCAAGGTGTCGTCCGTGATCGTGACCGACCAGTTCGCCAAGGCCGCGCGCGTGATCGTCCCCGACTACCAGTTGTCACTGGCCATCGGCCGCGAGGGCCAGAACGCCCGCCTCGCCGCGCGCCTGACCGGCTGGCGGATCGACATCCGGCCCGACACCCAGGCCTGATCCGCGGCTCGCCGCGCGAACCGACACACGGCCCGCAGCGCTCCCACTCTGATGCAGCCGTGCATCAGAGTGGGAGCGTCCTGGTTCACCCATGCGAGAACTGTCGGTGCCGCCCGGCACGCTGGGGAACATGACCCACCCCGTCGTGATTCCCCCATTGGCGACGTCGCACGTCGCGCTCGAGGCGTCGCCGTCCTTGGACGTCCCCGGGCTCATCCGCCGCGTGCGCCGGGACGCCGACCTCAGCCAGCGCGAGCTCGCGGCGGCCGTGAGCGTCGACCAGTCCACGGTGGCGCGCTGGGAGCGCGGGCACAGCGTGCCCGACGTGCTGCTGTTCGCACGCGTGCTCGCGGTGGCCGACCTCGTTCTCTCGGTGGTGGACGCCGCGGGGCAACCGCCGACGCCGATGACGGACGCCGCGCCGGTGGACGGACAGTTCCGGCGGTTCCCCGCCCATCTCGACCTGGTCGAGGAACCGCATCCCCTCACCTACGAGCCGCGCTTCACGTCACCGAGGCGTCCGCGGCGCGATGCTCGGCGGGCGCGGCTGGGGCGTCCGGCCGACCACCCGACCCTCGAGGACTTCCTGGCCGAACGCCGGCGGCGCCGGGAGGTGCGGGTCACGCAGGCACGGGAGCGCGCGCTCGACCGTGCGCACGCGCGCGCCCACAGAGAGGGGTGGTCCTCCCCGGGGGACTGGGGAGGACCACCCTGTTCGTGTCCGGTGGCCTGTGAGGAGCAACCGAGTTGCCTGCCCTCGTGCGCCTGCTCGTGCGAGCCGACGGTCGGGGGCTGGGCGGGCGGTTGAGCCGAGGGGTCAGCGACCGCCGCGCCCCATGCCCTTGCCGTTGGGGCCGCCGCCACCACGGGCCTCGCGGATCGCCTCGCGCTCGGCGTCGAGGACGGTGAGGGCCTCGGTGACCTGGGCCCCGTCGATGCCGAGGGCCTTGGCCAGTTCGGTGGCGAGCTCGGCGCGGCGTTCCTCGAGGGTCGGCCGGGTGCCGTCGGCGTCAGCCTGGTGCGCCTCGCGCAGCGCGTCGTGGGCGGTCTGCAGGGCCTCGGTGACCTTGGCCTCGTCGATGTCGAGCTTCTCGGCGAGGACGGCGGCCTGCTGGCCACCGCGGGCCTCGCCGCGCATCTGGCCGCCGCGTCCGTTGGCCCAGCCCTGGCCGTTCTGGTTGGGCTGGCCGCCGTTGGGGCACGTGGCCGTCGCCGGGGTGGGGTCGGCTGCGTGGGCGAGGCTGGCGAACCCGGCGGTGCCGCCGAGGACGAGGGCGGTGGCCCCTAGGCCGAGCCCGATCTTCTGGATGCTCTTCATGGTGAATCCCCTTCCCTGGGTTCTTCGATGCCACCATTCGACAACCCGGTACTGGGATTCCTCTGCGACCGACCTGTCAGGACGCTGTGAGTCCGCGCCGACACTGAGTCGGCACGCCGAACGGCCGGCCCCCGAGGGGACCGGCCGTTCGGGTCGTCCAGGTGACCGTGGGTCAGTGGGCGATGGCCTCGCCCGCGCCCGCGCCGGTCATGGAGCGGACCTCCATCTCGGCGGCGAGCTCCTCGTCGCCCCGGACCTTCGAGGTGATCGTGCCGATGTAGCCGGCAAGGAAGGCCAGCGGCACCGAGACGAGCGCCGGGTTGGTCAGCGGGAACCAGGCGAAGTCGACCGCCTCGCCCAGCATCGCGGCCTTGCTGCCGGAGATGGAGGGGGAGAAGACGATCAGGACGACCGAGCTGATCAGGCCGGTGTAGATCGACCAGACCGAACCGCGGGTGTTGAACCGCTTCCAGTACATCGTGTACAGGATCGACGGCAGGTTGGCCGAGGCCGCCACCGCGAACGCCAGCGAGATCAGGAAGGCGATGTTCTGGCCGTTGGCCACGATGCCGCCCAGGATCGCCAGTACGCCGATGACCACCGAGGTGATGCGCGCGACCTTGACCTCCTGCTCGGGGTCGGCCTTACCGTCCTTGAGGATGGAGTTGTACACGTCGTGGGCGAAGGACGCCGACGCGGTGATCGTCAGGCCGGCTACGACCGCGAGGATCGTGGCGAAGGCGACGCCGGAGATGACGCCCATGAAGATCTCACCGCCGAGCACCAGGGCCAGCAGGGGAGCGGCCGAGTTGGCGGCGCCGGGGGCGGCGAGGATCGCGGCCGGGCCGACGAGCTTGGCGGCGCCCATGCCGAGGACCAGCGTGATCAGGAAGAACACGCCGACCAGGGCGATGGCCCACACGGCGGAGCGGCGGGCCTCCTTGGCGGTGGGCACGGTGTAGAAGCGCATGAGCACGTGGGGCAGGCCCGAGGGGCCGGCGACCAGCGCGATCGACAGCGACAGGAAGGACAGCTTGGTCCACTCGGAGGCGCCGTACTGCTGCATCGGGACGAGGAGGTCCTTGCCGTTGCCGTAGGCCGGGTCGAGGGCGGCGGTCTGCGCCTGCGACATCAGCGCCGACAGGTTGAAGCCGTCACCGAGCAGCACCAGGAACGCCATGACCGCGGCGCCGC
>DUOQ01000090.1 GCA_012838755.1 Propionibacterium sp.
CCCCGGTGACCAGGTCGCCGTCCCGGGCGACGACGAGGCGGCAGGAGACCCGGTCCGCCGCGGCACCCGCCGGCACGCGCAGGTCGGCCGGGTCGACGGGGTCCGCGCCGAACGCGTTCACCGGCTCGGACGCCGTGGGCGGCAGCAGGCACTCCCCGTCCCGGACGACGAGTCGCCCGGCGAGCCAGGTGCGTCGCGGACGGAAGTCGAAGAGGTCGGCCACCTCGACGGCGTTGAACGGGTCGCCGATCCGCAGGCGTCCGAGTCGCAGGCCGTAGTGCTCCTGCGGCGTGAGGCAGGCGGCCTCCAGCACGGCGAACATGTCCTCGCCCGCGGCGACCGCCCGGGCGACGAGGCGGTCGATGTGGCCGCGCAGCAGATCGGCCACCACGAGGTCGTCCGTGCACAGCATGGTGCGGCCCGGATACCGGCTGATGAGGGGCAGCAGGGCGTCGAGGTTGCGGGCGGCGGAGCCCTCCCGGACCAGGATGCGCATGCCGGCGGCGATCTTCTCCTCCGCCTCGGCCCGGGTGCCGCACTCGTGGTCGGTGGTGATGCCGGCGCTCGCGTACCGGTGGGCCGCCTCGCCCGTCTGCCCGGGGGCGTGCCCGTCGACGGGCAGGCCGCGCCGGAGGGCGGCGTCCACCTTGCCCAGCACGCGGGGGTCGCGGGCCAGGACGCCCGGGTAGTCCATCACCTCCGCGAGGTAGCCCACGCCGGGGGTGTCCAGCAGTTCCTCGACCTCGTGGAGGGCGAGCGTGGCGCCCGCCGTCTCGTGCACCGTGGCCGGCACGCAGCTGGGGGCTCCGAACACCACCGTGAACGGGGTCCGGCGGGCGTCGTCGACCATCCAGCGCACGCCGGCGATGCCCAGCACGTTCGCGATCTCGTGCGGATCGGAGACCGCGGCGACCGTGCCGTGCCGGACGGCCACGCGGGCGAACTCGGCGGGGGTGAGCAGGCTGCTCTCGAGGTGGACGTGGGCGTCCACGAACCCGGGCAGCAGATGCCCCACGTCGCGGCCGTCCCCCGGCCGGGGGGTGATCGCGGTGATGACCCCGTCGCGCCAGGTCACCGCGCAGTGCGTCACCTGCCGTGCCTCGATGTCGACCAGGTTGGTGCGCACGGTGCCGTCGGGTCGGTCCGCGCGGCCCCCGCCCGGCCCGTCCATCAGGCGACCGTGAAGTTGCGGGAATCCCGGTCCGGCGGACGGCCCGACAGCCCGCCGGACGGGTCGGACTCGTACACCTCCAGGACGTAGGAGCCCGGGGGGAGCGTGAGCGTGAGCTCCCACGGGGCGAAGGTCTGCCCCTCGCGGGTGTTGACGAACCCCTCCTGGACGGTGGCCCCGTCCATGGTCATCACGATCCAGGGCAGCGTCGCCTCGAACACGTTGGCCTCGCCGGACAGCCGGACGGGCGACGTCACCGTCTCCCACTCGCCGGGGGAGTTGATCCCGACGAGCAGCCTTACGTCGAGAGGCTCGTCACGCCCGATCGGCTCGTCCCAGGACAGGTGGCCCCACGAGGCCGGCCGGCGTCGGGGTGACGACCGGGTCGGGAGCGGAGGCGGTCGGCGCGGCACTGGACGCAGTGGTGACGGCCGAGGAAGGTCGCGCGGACGTCGGCGGGGAGGCGCCGGGCGACTCCGTCCGGCCGGGCTCCACGGCGGGGGCGCAACCCGCCAGCAACACCACCAGCGTCAGGATCACGGGCCAGCGGCCGTCCATGACGTGCCTCCTCACCGAAGCGGTGATCCAGTCTACTGCGACGGCGTGCGGCGTGGGCGGATGTCGTGGGACGCGCAGCTCAGACCATGCCCGACCCCACTCGCGCGGCGCGGGCGTGGGCGGCCGGCAGCGAGGGCGTCCAGTCGACGCCGGCGAGGGGCCGGGCGAAGGACGGGTACTGCTCCAGCGTGCACGTGACGGCGACGCGGACGCCCTGCTCGACGAGGAACGTGACGGCCGGCCGCAGATGACGCACCGTTTCGGTGTACAGGAACTCGGGACGCGCCAGGCGGGGGTTCTCGCGGTCGAGGCCGTGCAGCAGGTAGGTGAGGTCCTTGGTGCCCACGCCGAGCGCCGACAGCTCGCGGTAGTCGCCGTAGTCGAGCAGGAACATGGGTGACTCGACGAAGGGTTGCAGGGTCAGGTCGCCCACGAGCTCGTCCAGGGCGAAGTACTCGGCCGACGAGGTGACGAACGGGGCGGCCAGGTGGACGTTCCCCGGCAGGTTGTCCGCGAGACGCATCAGGTGCGCCAGTACATCCTCGTGCGCAAGCAGGTACCGGGTGCCGTGGACGCCGAGGGCCGGGTTGGGCTCGCCCGAGTCGAAGAAGAGGTGTGCCAGCGCCGCGTCGTCGGAGCGCACGTCGGGCAGGCGCAGCACCAGCGGCTTGTCGGAGGCCGCCGCGAGCTCGGCAACCAGCGGCACCGTCGCGTCGAGGGCGTCGGTGAGCCCGGTGTCCGTCGAGTGGAGTCGGTACAGCAGGTGTTCCCAGCGGACGAACCACGAGCCCACGCCGTCCGAATCCGTGGCCCGGATGTCGTCGGCGTCGAAGACGCTCACGTGCGCGTTGGTGGGCGGGGGCGTGTCGCTGGGGACGAACGTGGTCGGGTGCTCGACGTCACCGGCTTCGCCGAACAGCGACCAGCCCTTGATGCGGCAGATGACTCCCAGGTGGCCGTCCTGGGCTGCGTCGGGCACACACAGGGCGCGGACTCCCTGGGTGGCCGACCAGTCGATGGCTCGCGGGTCGGTGACGCACAACACGTCCGGCCGGTGACGGTGTCCCATGCCGTTCAGCATCCCCCGGGAGGGGGCTCGTGCCAAGGCGGCGCCGGGTCTCCCGCCATCGGCCTCCTCGCTGCTCGACCTCATCGTCGACGAGGTCGTGGTGCTCCCACTTGCTGGAAGTTGGGCCTAGCCCCCGGGTGTCTTGTGGCGCAAGGCTGGCAGAGCACGTCAAGTCCGACGCGTCGCCGCCTGGCATCGAGGGCGGCCACGGCGTCCTGATGCGCGACGTCGTGCGGGGACCGACCCCGATCCGGCTCCCGAAGCTGGACGCCGCGGGCCTGGCGGGCCCGCTCCGGGATCTCACGGGATCGGACGCCTCGGCTCACGCTGCGCGGGCCACCGTGCAGGCGCAGCGCCTCCGGGATGAGGACGGCGCGGGTGCCGCGGCCGCCGCACTCGGACGCCTGGACGTGCTGGGCTGAGCGGGGCCCGCCGCGAGTCAAGGCCCCGGCCAGCCACTCCTTGAATGAAACCAACCCGCAATGCGGACGGCCCTCCCGGAGGGGGTCGCGCGTGCCAGAATGGCGCGCGACCAGACACATTGAGGTGTCCCGAGCACTGGGGGGCGAACAGACATGAGTGACCCGATGGATCGTACGCAGGCGGAGGGCAGCGGGCGGCCGTTCACGCACGCGGGGGGCGAGGACGCGACGCAGGCGTCCGGCCAGTCGGACGCCCTGCCGTGGACGCCACCGTTCAGCGGAGGCCAGCAGCCGCAGGGGCAGGAGCAGTGGGGCGCCCAGGCGCCGTGGCCCCAAGCGGATCCGCAGCCGGGTCAGCAGGCGGGCCAGCAGTTCCCCCAGATCCCGGTCGCGACCAAGAAGCGCGGCGGGCGGATCGCCCTGGTCGGTGCGCTCGTCGTCGGCCTGGTGGCGGTCGGGCTGGGTGGCTGGTTCGTGTTGGGCAACCTCGCCGGGGGCGGAGCCAGCAGCAAGGATGTCGCGGCCATCGCCGACTTCAGCAAGGAGCCCGAGGAGGCGTGGACGGCATCGATGGCCGACCGGGGCGCGCTGGAGTGGGTCGACATGGACACCTTCACCCTGTTGGAGGCTGACGCCGCGGTGGTCACCACCCGCCTGAACTACACGACCTTCGGCGAGAAGGTCGGCTCCAACAGCGCGTGGTACGAGGGGTACGACGAGCACTATGCGGCCGGCCTGGAGTCGGGTCGCCAGTACACCTCCGACATGCGGGCGTACTTCGACTCGATCGGCGGAACCTACCCGGTCTCGAGCAGCTACTTCCCCCAGAGCTACGGGAGCGACTTCAACCAGGCGTCCGGGGACCCGAAGTTCGTCGGATGGTTCGACGGCTGGTACGACGGTCAGAACACGACAGCCACGATGAAGAAGACCAAGCCCGACATCCCGACCCTGGGCGCCGTGTCGGTCCTCGACCTCAAGTCCGGCGACATCCGCTGGTCGGTCGAGCTGGCGACGCTCGTCGGGGTGACCCCGAGCACCGATGCGGTGGTCTACGCCACCGGTGGCAAGGTCGTGGTGGCCGTCTCCGGGGAGACGAACTCATCGGGGCGTACCCAGGACAACACGGTGACGCTGAACGTCCTCGCCGGGGACTCGGGCAAGACCGAGGCGTCGGAGACGGTGCCCGGCAGGTCGATGGTGGCCCTGTCCGACTACAACGTCGGAAAGGTCCTGGACCTGCCGATCATCATCGAGAACAGCAGCTACACCGGCGAACCGGGCGACGAGTCGACCATGGCCGCGTACGCGGTGACCGACCTGACCACGCCCCTGTGGGAGAACGTGTACTCGGGGAGAATGGAGTGGGGCTTCGTCGACGACCTCCTGCGCATCTCGGACTCCGACGTCTCGGAGGTGGTCGACCCCAAGACGGGTGAGTCGCCCGAGTGGAGTGTCGCCGAACCCACGAACGTGCAGTTGCGCCCCTTCGCCGGTGGGGCGATCCGGACCGAGTGGTTGCAGCAGGGCAGTTACGCAGTCGTGAGCCGCATCGACCCCCAGGGCAAGACGAAGTGGGAGGTGGACCTCGACAGCTTCTCCATGGCGGGCGAAGGCGACGGCCTGGTCCTGTTCGAGACCGAGCAGGCGGACGGCTCGACCTCAGAGATCCGCCGCCTCGACCTCGACACAGGTCAGCCGATGTGGGAGGACTTCGAGCGCGTCACCGCCTATTCGTTCGATGCGGCGGGGGACAGCATCCTCGCGCTGGACGACTCCCGAACCTTCGTGCTCGACGCCAAGACCGGCGAGCGGAAGGCGACGATCCGGGGTCGTGTCGACCACCACGGCGCGAAGACGCTCTACACGCGCGACGAGACCGGTCGGATGACGGCCTGGGACTACGAGGGCGAGAAGCTCTGGGACATGCGTCTGCGTAAGACCCAGTACCTCGTCGGGCTCCCCGGCCGCGGCATCGTCATCGACACCGAGCGCAAGCAGGTGACGGCATGGCGCTGACCGGCAGGATGGTGGCCGTCACCCTGGCGCTCTCGGTCCTCGTGTCCGGCTGCGCGGCCGGTGGTCGAACCCCGAAGGCCTTCTGCGACACCCTCGACAAGCACCGCGTCCAGTACGAGACCGCGATGGCCGAGGCCCAGCAGGCCGTCAGCGACGGCGGCATCGCCGGGCTCTTCGGTGGTGCGACCAAGGCGGTCTCGGCGATCACCGACCTCCAACTGATGTGGGAGGACCTGGCCGAGGTGGCCCCCGACGAGATCGCCGGGGACGTGCTCACCATCCGCGACGACAACGCCGAGTTGCTGCGCAAGGTCAAGGACAACCCCACCGACCTCCTCGGCCTGGCGGCCAGCGGGCTGGCCCGGGGGATGTCCGGTTCGGCCTCCTACGAGCGGTTCAACGCCTACGCCATCGAACACTGCGGCAGCTCACCCTTCGGAGGACAGTGATGACGGAGAACACCCCCCTGGGCAGCGGGTACGTCCTGCAGCGGAAGATCGGTTCCGGTGCCATGGGATCGGTGTGGCTCGCCCACGACCGGGACGGCAAGGAGGTCGCCTGCAAGCTCCTCCGCTCCGAGTTCGCGGACGACCCCGCCGTCGTGGCCAAGTTCGTCGGGGAGAGGACCGTCCTGGTGCGTGTCCGTCACCCCCACGTCGTGGCGATGCACGACTTGGTCGTGGACGGAGGACGCCTCGGGATCGTGATGGACCTCGTGCGAGGCTCGGACCTGCGTGCCGGCCTTCGTCCCGTCGGCACCCTGCCCCCTGCCGAGGTGGCGCGCGTCGGTGCCGGGGTCGCGGCCGGTCTGGCTGCCGTGCACGCCCAGGGCATCGTCCATCGTGACGTCAAGCCCGAGAACATCCTGATCGACACGACGGTCGCTCCGTCGCAGCCCCGGGTCTCGGACTTCGGCCTGGCCCGCATCGCGGAGTCGAGTGCGGCCACGCGCTCGAGCATGGCGATCGGCACGCCGAACTACATGGCACCCGAACTGGCCGACGGCCACATCGCCACCCCCGCCGCCGATGTCTACTCCCTGGGCATCGTCCTGTACGAGATGGCCTGCGGGGTCACGCCCTTCGAGGGTGGGACCCAGTTGGCCACCATCCGCCGTCACGGCGACGCCCTTCCGGGACGCCCCGGTGGCATCCCCGAGCCGCTGTGGGAGGTCATCACCGACTGCACGGCCAAGGACCCGGGCCAGCGCCCGACCGCGTCGGCGCTGGCGGAGCGCCTCTCCTCGTTGGTGCCCACGCTGGCGTCCGAGCCCGCTGCACCCCGCTTGGCTGTTCCGCCGGCGCCGGTCGAACTGCGCCTCACCACGCCGCACACGGCGGTCCTGCCGACGGCGGCGGTCGCGGCCGCCGCCTCGGGGAACGCAGCATCAGCAGGTCTCCAGGCCGACCACCCCGTGGCGGCCACGCCACAGCCGATCCCCGTCGTGAAGCGCAAGCGGCGCGTGATCCCGGCCGTCGCCGG
>DUOQ01000010.1 GCA_012838755.1 Propionibacterium sp.
GATCCGGCCGGACCAGAGGTCCTTGATCGCGCACAGGTAGAGCTTGCCCTCACTCGTGGGGTGTTCGGTGATGTCGGTCAGCCACACCTGGTTCGGGCTCTTGGAGGTGAAGTCGCGTTCGACGAGGTCGTCGTGGGCGGGTGGTCCCGGCTTCTTCCCGTTGGCGGCGCGTTTCTACCCGAATGCGCTCCACCAGCGGTTCGCGGAGGTGATGCGCCAGGCGGTGCGGTCTGCCATTGCCTGGCCGGCGTCGCGGGCCTCGTCCGCCAGAAGACGGTGTCCGAACTCCGGGTCGTCACGGTGAGCGTCGAACAACGCGTTGGCCCGATACGCGGTGGCGAGTTCGCGCTCGCCGATCGGGTGGGCGAGCCAGCGGTAGTAGGGCTGGCGGGCGAGCTTCAAGACCCGGCACGTCACCGCGACGGGGATCCCGTCGGCGGCGAGCTCTCGCACGAGCGGGTACATCATTTTCCCGGCAGGTTCGCCTGCGACAGATACGCCGCCGCGCGGCGCAGGACCTCGTTCTCCTGCTCCAGCAGCCGGATCCGCTTCTTCGCTTCGCGCAGCTCGGCGTTCTCCGTCGCGGTGGTGCCGGGCTTGAGCCCGTCGTCGACGTCAGCGGCGCGCATCCAGTTGCGCAGACATGACTCGGCGATCCCGAAGTCGGCCGCGATCTGCTTGATCGTCTGACCGCCCTCACGTCGCCGAGCGACGTTGACCACATCGTCGCGGAACTCCTGGGGGTAGGGCTTAGGCACGGTACACATCCTTCCAGCGACGCCACACGGCGTCACAGATCAGATGTCACCCACTCGTGCAGCAGTCCCTTGAGATCGACTTCATCGTTGCTCGCGATCTGGTCAGTGACCTCGTAGAACTTGGCGACCGCATCTGCCGCAGCCTCCTGCTCGGGCGACAGCGTGAGACTGGACGTGGGGGTCGGGCTCGGCGTCAGGGACTCCGAGACCACGGGTGTCGGGGTCGGCGATGGCGAGCTGGTGGTGATGCACCCGGCCAGCCCGAGGGACAGCGCAGCAGTGATGGCGCTGGCCAGTGCCTTGGTGCGGTTGTTCATGCAGGCCTCCTCGAACTCCACAAGCACGCAAATCCCCGTATAGGGACACGCGAATCCACCTGAGTTCCAAGAAGAGCGAGGCGTCCGACAGCGATGTCGGAGTAACGAACGCCAAGCACAGTCCCGGGGGTGGGATCTGTTCACACAGTAACTGCTTCTGAACGAGGCTCGCGATCTTCTCAAAGCCGGACTGTGGACAAGGAAGCGGGTCGGCCCGACCGACGCCTCCGACTGGGACCCACACAGGCCCCGAGGGATAATCGAACACCCTCGAGTTTAGTCGGTATATGGTCGGTAAAGCCGTCAAACCGCATGTTTGGTGATGTTCGGCCATCACCGTATGGCTAGGGGTTTTAGGTGTCGCAAGCTAGTCGTTCGGGGGGCCTGAAGGATTTCCTAAACCATGTGTCGGAGGTTCGAATCCTCCCGGGGCCGCCAGCTGCAGGGTCGGTACCAAACACGGTAGCGAGAGCCACTGTCGGTGGGAAGGCGCCGCGTGTCGCGCGATTGGCCCACTCTTCCGAGCTGGTCGGTACCGAAGTGAGGTTCTACGAATTGAGGCGGGAGAGTTCGGCTGACAGGACCGACGCAAAGGCACACCAGGCCGCGTACAGGCCGAGGCCGACGGCTTTGCCGGGACCGGTCGGTCCGGCACGGCGCGCAAGATCGGCCGAGGACGCTGCCAGCGCTACGGCTCCCGCCGTTGCTGCGGGCAGGCTACGGGATCTGAAGAACAGGCCGCTCCATGCAGCGTTGAGGGGGAGGTTCACCGCGAGGGCCTTCCGGACCTGGGCTGCCCTCTCTGGTTCTCCCGCTTCCTCGGCATCGGCGATCGCGGCGGCGGTCGCCACCGCGACGGTCGCGTACAGGGCAGTCCATACGATCGGGAATGCGGCACTGGGTGGCTGCCACGTGGGTTTGCGCAGTGAGCGGTACCAAGGATTGTCCGGGTCGGTGAGCAGTGAGCCCGCCAACGCGGTCATTCCCACTGCCGCGGAAACAGTGGCCAGGGTCCTGCCCCAGCGGCGAGGGTCGATCTCCTGCGTCGCCGCTCGTACGGCCTCCTCGAACCCCATCAGCCCGCCGGGTGGGTCGCCCATCAGGGCGGAAGCGTCGTCCTCTGACTTCACCGCGTCGTGGATCAGGCTGCCCACCAGTGGCCTCGCGATGCCGGCGGGCACGGGGGTCACCAGGCCCACCCACAGCGAGGCGAGCCGGGGGGTGAGCACTGGCACGGTGCCCACGAGCCGCGGTCCGAGTCCGGTTGCTGCGGCATAGCGGCGCATCATGTCGAGGTAGGTGAGTTGCTCGGGCATGCCCACGTCTATGGTTCGGTTCACGTCGCTACCCAGGTCGGCTGCGCGCACCAGGTAGTGGACCACGTCGTCCACCGCGATGGGCTGGATGCGGTTGCGCAACCATCGGGGGCCGAACGCGACGGGGAGTCGCTCGGTGAGATGGCGCAGCATGTCGAAGGAAGCCGATCCCTCCCCGAGGACGACGCCGGCTTGCAGTACGGCCGTGGGGACGCCGGACTCCAGCAGGATTTCTCCCACCTCAACGCGAGAGGCCAGATGGTCCGACAACTCGCCGGCCGGGTGCAGCCCAGACAGGTACACGATCCGGCGCACCCCAGCATCGCGGGCGTGTTCGGCGAAACTGCGTGCCAGGCGCCGGTCGCGCTCGCGGTAGTCCCCCTCCCCGTCCATCGAGTGCAGGAGGTAGTACGCCACCCGGCAGCCCGTCAGGGCATCCCCCAGCGTGTCTGGGTTGGTGGCGTCCCCCTGGACGACGTCGACACGGTCGCGCCAAGCGGAGTCCAGGCCCTCGGGACTGCGGGCCAAGACGCGGACCGTCCACCCCTGCCCCAGCAGAGCGGGAACGAGTTGGGACCCCACATAACCTGAGGCCCCAGTGACGAGGGCCGTGCGGTCGGACATGTCAGCCTCCCAAGGCAAAGACGGGTGGAAGAAGGAAGAGCATCCCCAGCGACCAGGTCAGGTGTGAGGCGATCGGGCCTGCGACGCCACCGGTCACGCGCCTCTGGGCCGCCGTCAGCAGGCCGAGGCACACGGCCGCGAACGTGAGCAGCAGCACCCCCGAGAAGAGCGTGGAGGCAGCGTAGAGAGCGGTCGAGCCCAGCGCGTTGATGCGCGGCGGAAGCGCGGCGTAGACGGCCCCGCGGAAGAAGAGTTCTTCGGCAATGCCGTTGACAGCAGTCACCAGTGCGACGACCCACAGTGCGCCGTAGCGAGCGTGGTCGAGCAGCCCCTCGACGGGTCCGCGCAGAATCGGCACCTGGGCGACGACGAGGGCCCCGAGAAGGAACAAGACCAGAAGCATGAGACCCAGCAGGAACCCTTGGAGCAGGCCCAGGCTGGTGCTCCCAACGCGCGTCCGCGCCGCGCCCAGGTACAGCGGCCCCGATGCGAACGCTCCGGCGGCCCACAGCAGGGCCACACCAAGCGAAGCAGCATAGAAGAGGGGGTCGCCCGCACGAACCGCCAACGCCAGGCCCAGTGCGATCGCGCCCAACACGAGAATGATCCCCACCACGACCCTGCGGCGCCGGCGGGCGCCGTCGCTCTCGGCGCGCGTCCGCTCGACCGGCGTGACCAGCGATGCCTCCAGAAACGCCCGGAGTTCCGCGGCTGCACGCACCATCACGACCCCGGCGCGGGGTCGTGCGTGCTGTGTCTGGTGATCATGCCCAAACAGTAGGGGGGATCCCAGCGTTCACCAACCTCGATGCAGGAGCAGCTGCCGCCCGAGGCGGTCGAGGCTCGAACCCGTCATCCCGGGGTGCCAGGGCGTGGCGCCGACGACCTGGGTCGCGAGTATGTGGTGCTGGGAAGATCGGCAACTGGTCCCCTGCTCTCGTCAAGGGCGCGACCGCCAAGATCGAACGCCTGTGGCAGGAGGGCCCAGTCGAAGTCGAGCCCGCGCCAGGAGCATCATCCTCGCCACGCTGCGCGGCATGCACAGCCTTGAGCCATCGACCGTGCGGGTGCGCTTAGCCCTCCCCCACCAGCAGGGCCGCCAAGCCCTCGACGCGCGCGTCGAGATGGCCGGCGTCCCAGTGCTGGAGGGTGCCGCGCATCCCGGGGACGGGTTCGACCACGACGTCGCCGAGGCCGATGACGCGGTCCGCGTGGAACAACAACCCGTCCTCGGGCACGGGGCTGGTGCGCACGTCGATGCCCTCGCCCACCCGGGTCCGCAGCAGGTCGGCCGCCTCATCGGCCAGCTCGGGCGCTCCCACGAACAGGACGCGCAGCGGCGCTGCTGAGGGGGGAGTCAGCGTGCCTGCGGCGTCCACGGGCGGTCGCGCGCGGCGCACCTTCTCGAGCTGGCGGTTGTACCACGTGCCCACGATCAGCAGCAGCACCCCGACGGCCAGGAAGGCCAGGGCCCGGGCCAGGCCGGGCAGCGTGCCGAGGTCGAACAGGAACAGCTTCGCCACCGCCGCGGCCGCCAGCGCGATGGCCAGCCACAGGGAGCCCGTCGCCTGCTCGTCGCGGCGCAGGCCGCGCGCCAGGAGGAAAACGCACAGGCCCATCCACGTGACGGTGACCACCGCGTGGGCCACCTGGAACCCCGCGAGGGCCTCTCCACCGGCGAGGCCGAGGAGCGTGCCACCGACCACCACGGCCACCGATCCGCTCACGATGGCGAAGGCCCAGGTCGCCCAGTGGATCCCCACCCGACGCTCGGGGAAGTACCGACGGTACGCCCACGCCGCAGCCAGGGCGGCCACCAGCACGAGCACCGACGTGGCGACATCGGTGAGCCCGAGGCGTCCGGTCTGGCCGGCCAGGCGCCAGTTGAACAGCCCGCCCAGCGTGGGCAGCCAGGAGAGCACCCCCAGGACCGCGAGCAGCGAGCCGACGCCGAGCACCACCCGGGACCCGGTCTGGGCGGCCACCACCAGGTACGAGACCGCGAGGACGAGGAACAGCATGCCGAACCACTCCTCGCCGAGGAACACCAGCCCCGCCGAGGTGAGGAACACCCCGCCCAGCGGGATGGCGACCGAGCGAACGAGCCCGGTGAACCAGGCCCGCAGGAAGCCGACCGCGGTGAAGAGTCCACCGAGGGCCAGGAACACGACCAGCGCCCCGATGAACCCCTCCTGCCAGCCCACCAGCAGCGCGGGGGCGGCCAGCAGGCCCAGGGATGCCGCGGCCGCGGTGCGCTCCGACGGGGTGCCGTCCTGGTGCAGGAACGCGATGACGAGGCCAACTACGGCGAGGGCGGCCCCGAGGACCAAGGACGGCGCCAGGGCCGCGGGGTCGATCCCGCGGCCCTCGCCGGCAGTCGCCAGCGCAGCCAGCGCGTACAGCCCGGTGGGCAGCGTGCGGGCGAGAACGAGGCCCGTCCAGCCGAAGCCACGCTGGAAGAAGCCTGTCGCCAGCGTCATCACGCCCATGAAGGCGATGCTCACGCGCAGGTCGTCGCCCAGGAAGGGCGCCAGCAACAGGCTGCCCAGCACGGCCAGCACAGCGAGCCACTGGCTGCGCCACTGGCCGGCCATCCAGACGCCGGCCAGGCTCACCAACCCGGCGAGGGCCAGCCCGGGGACCACGGCGAGGAGCGGTCGTCCGTCGGGGTTCTCGAAGATCGCCGTCAGGGCGACCAGCACCAGGAACGTCGAGGCGATGCCCGTCGCCAGCAGCGCCTGGGCGCCGAGGTTCTTGGGGTCCGCCCGGTGCTGCCAGATGGCGGCCACCACCGCCGCGGCCGCCAGGCCCAGGCCGATCGCCGTACGCGGGAGGGGCCCCAGGAAGCCGTCCTGGGGCATCATCATCACCAGCGCGACGCCGATCAGCGTGATCGCCGAGCCGACGATCGCGAAGACCTCGGCCACGGACCACTCCCTGCGCGGGGCCGCCGGCCGGACCGGGCGGGGCGGCGGGACCTTCCGGCGTGCAGCGATGGGGAGCGACGGCGGAGCAGGCGGGGGTGATGGCCATCCGGTCGGCGCGGCCGCCGTGAACGCGGGCAGCCGCGTGGGCTCCAGTGTCCCGGCGGGCACCGGCTCGGGCGCCGGGAGGGTCGCTGTCGCCACGGGACCGGGAGCATCCGTGGGCATCTCATCGAGGGAGGCGGACAGGGCCCGGAGGTTTTCCGACAGCAGGACCAGGCGGGCCGAAAGCACGTCGATGTCGGCCCGGATGCGTGCTGCGACGTCGTCAGGTCGTTCGGAGGTCATGGGGGGCTCGCTTCGTGTCGGGATGGGTGGGCCCCACGCTAGCCGGGCCTCCCTCCCCCGTCGGCGAGCGCACGCCACGTGGCCACCAGGTCCGGGTGAGCGCCATCACCTCGAGTATCAGGCCAGCATGTCCTTGACCAGCGGGACGACGCGCGTGGCGTACAGCTCGATCGAGCTCATCAGCTGGCTGTGGGGCATGGGCCCGCTGGCGTACTTGAGGTCGAACTGGTCGACCTCCAGGTCGCGGACGGTGTCGGCGATCTTGCGTGCCACGGTCTCGGGCGAGCCGACGTACAGGGCACCGTGGGCGACCTCGTTGGCGAACTCGTCGCGCGCCATCGCACCCCAGCCGCGCTCGGCACCGATCCGGTCCCGCTGCGCCTTGAAGTGCGGGTAGAGCTGCTCGGCGGCGAGGTCGTCGGTCTCGGCGACGTGCCCGGGGCTGTGCACCGCGACGGGCATCTCGCCGGTGATGCCGAACTCGTCGACGGCCCGGCGGTAGAGGTCGGCGAACGGCTTGAACCGCTGCGCGGGCCCGCCGATGATCGCCAGCTGCAACCCGAACCGGTGGTGCGCGGCACGCACGACCGACTGCGGGGAGCCCCCCACGGCGACCCAGGAGCGCATCCGCCCACCCTCGGTCTTCGGGAAGACGTCGACGCCCTCCATCGGCGTCCGGTACGAGCCCGACCAGGTGACCGGCGCCTCCTCGCGGAGGGCGGCAAAGACCTCGAGCTTCTCCTCGAAGAGCTTCTCGTAGTCGGCCAGGTCGAAGCCGTAGAGGCCGAACGACTCGATGAACGAGCCGCGGCCCAGCACGGGCTCGGCGCGGCCGCCGCTCAGGGCGTCGATCGTGGCGAACTGCTCGAAGACCCGGATCGGGTCGTCGGAGGACAGCACCACGACCGCCGACCCGAGCCGGATCGACGTCGTCGCGGTCGCGAGCCCGGCCAGCACCGTGGTCGGCGCGCTGATCGCGAAGTCGGGCCGGTGGTGCTCACCGACCGCGAAGTAGTCGATGCCGAGCTCGTCGGCCAGGACGCCCTGGGCGACGACGTCGCGCAGCACCTGGGCGTACGGGGTCGGCTCGCCGTGCTCGTCGACCGTCCGGTCACCAAAGGTGTCGAGCCCGAACTGCAGGCCCTCCACGTCAGTTGTCGTCGCCGTGGTGCTCGGCCTCGTGGGCGGCCTGCGCGGCCGCGGCCTGTTGGCGGACCTCCTCGATGTCGACGGCCTTGACGGCCTCGACGAGCTGGTCGAAGGAGGTGGCGTTCATGGCGCCGGCCTCGCGGTAGACGAGGACGCCCCCGCGGAACGCCATCAGGGTCGGGATCGACTGAATCTCGAGCGCGGCCGCGATCTCGGGCTGCGCCTCGGTGTCCAGCTTCGCGAAGACGGCGTCGGTGTGCTGCTCGGACGCGCCCTCGAACACGGGGGCGAACATGCGGCACGGGCCACACCAGGCGGCCCAGAAGTCGATGAAGAGGGTGTCGGAGCCTTCGATCGTGCTGGCGAAGTTCTCGGCGGTCAGCTCGACGGTTGCCATGGGATTGTTTTCCTCTCGTAGGTACGACGTCCTCAACACCATGCGGTGCCGAGGCATTCCCGGAGCGTTCGGGAGGCCCCCGGGGAGGTCAGAGTTCGGCGTCGCGCGTCTCGACGGGCTGCTTGAGCACGACGAAGCGCCGCATGGCGATCGAGATGCGCACCGGCCCCTCCTTGATCGTGCGGTCGACCAGCCAGTTGGTGGCGGCCTCGCGCCGACGGCGCGACGTGGTCGGCAGGTAGAGGGCGCTGACGATCAGTTCGGCGTCCTCGGGCGTGGACACCTCGAAGTGGTAGCGCTCGCGGGCGTCCTCGACCTTGCGCAGGCCGGTGCCGACCAGGGCGTCCTTGTAGCCGGTGACCTCGGTCGGGCCGGGGAACCGCGGCAGCGCCCGCAACCGGGTGACGACGCCGAGCGACGTGGCGACGTCACGCGGGTGGAGCGGCAGGACCGTCGGGGCGGTGAACGCGAACACCCCGCCGGGCTTGAGCACGCGTCCCACCTCCGTGAACAGGGCCCGCGGCGGCTGGATCACGACAGCGCCCATGGACGACACCACGGCGTCCACCGACCCCTCGGCCAGCGGCATGCGCAACCCGTCGGCGCAGACGAACGGGCCGTCGACGCGGGACGCGGCGAGCTCGAGCTCGGACTCGGCGAGGTCGAGGCCGAGCACCGTGCGGCCCTCGGCGGCGAGCTCGCGGACCATCGCGCCAGAACCACAGGCGAGGTCGACGACGACCCGGGCCTTCGGCGACACGGCCCGCGCCAGCCAGCGGTAGGGCGAGTGGCCGCCCGACAGCGTGCGGGACAGCACCTCCTCGGTGATCCCCGGGGTGGCGGCATGGAAGGCGGCCAAATAGGCCCCCCAGTCGAAGCCCTTCCGCATCAGTTGCGGACGAACAGGTGGTGGGCCACGTCGGCCTCGACGGTGTGGGGGACGCCCCCGGCGCCGGCCAGCTGCAGCCGGTCGCCGGTGAGCTCGGCGGTGACCGTGTTGCCGGGCTGGACGCCGGCGTCCTGCAACAGGGCGATGAGTTCGGGGTCGGCCTGGATGACCTCGGTGAGCCGCTCGACGACCACGCTGGCGGGACCGTTGCCGTCGAGCGCCATCGCCAGCGAGCACACGCCGTCGACCATGGGGCCGGACGGGCCGAGCGTGCCGGACGCCGGGATCGGGTTGCCGTACGGCGAACGGGTCGGCGAGTCGAGGATGGCCTCGATGCGCTCCTCCACCGTGTCGGAGATCACGTGCTCCCAGCGGCAGGCCTCCTCGTGGACCAGTTCGAGCGGCAGGCCCAGCACCTGGGTCAGCAGCACCTCGGCGAGGCGGTGCTTGCGCATCACGCTGGTCGCCTTGGCCCGGCCGACGTCGGTGAGCTGGATCGTGCGGTCCTCGCCGACGCGCAGCAACCCGTCGCGCTCCATGCGCTGGACGGTCTGGCTCACCGTGGGGCCGCTCTGGGCGAGCCGCTCGGCGATGCGTGCCCGCAGAGGCGGGACGCCCTCCTCCTCGAGCTCGTACACCGTGCGCAGGTACATCTCGGTGGTGTCGATCAGGTCGCTCACACCGCGCCCCTTCCCAGCTCCGCCAGTCGCGCGTCCTCCGCGCGGACGGGACCCACCCTATCCGCCTCCGTCAGCGGCGGAACAGCACCACCAACGCGGCCAGCCCGGCGAGGCCGAGCGCGGCGGTCAGCGCCATCGTGGTGCCGGTCTGCTCGAAGCGGCGGGTGGGGTCGGGCTCGTCGTCGGCGGCGACCGGGACGACCGCGGTCCGCGTCGGCCGGGGCTTGGGGGTCGTCGTGGGCACGGGGCCGGGGATCGCCAGGGCGGTCACCTCACCGGCCGGGCCCAGTGCCGTGAGCACCTCGCGGGTGTCCAGGGCCTGGGTGACCACCTGCCCGCGCTCCTCGACCGTGACCTCGGCCTCGCCCAGCGTCGCGTGGGTCCCGGGGTCGAGCGTCAGCACCCGGGTCGGCGTGCGCAGCACCCACCGCCCATCGAGCAGGACGGTCGCATCCGTCACGTCGGCCGGGGCGTCGGCGATGCGCTCGAGGGCGCTCGGCCCCTCGGTCGAGGGATCGGTCGGCGCCCTGTAGATGCCGGCACCCTCCCCCGTCGTGACGACGTGCACCCGGTGGTCGCCGTCGACGAGCAGCGCCGCGGCGTCGTGGGCGCCGTCGGGGTAGGTCAGTTCGTGGGGAAGGGCGTTGAGGATCTCGGTGCCCGGCCAGGGCTCGATGACGTTGAGGACGACGACGCTCTCACGGCTGCCGCCGATGTCGCCGACCCAGGCCTCGCCGTCCCAGAACGCGAGGGCCCGCGCGTTGGAGAGCGTGTCGCGGGAGGTCATCCGACCCTGGACCACGCCGTCGGCGCCCACCGCGGTCAGCTGCAGCCGCCCGGACGCCCGGTCGAGCAGCCAGTAGCGGTCGCGTTCGTGGTCGGTCGCCAGGCCCACCGGCGCGTCACGCCCCTCGAGGGTGAACGGCTCGGCGGCCCGTGCCGGGGGTGCGCCGCTGAGCAGCGCCCCGATCGCGACCAGCAACACCAGCAGGACCAGGGCCCCGGTGACGATGCGGTTGCGTGCCTTGAGCCTCACCGGGCCAGTGTATCGGCGCGCCCCGACGGCCTAGTCTGGGGCCCATGGGCACGGTGAGCCTCCACGCGATCGGGATCGACGAGCTGCGCGACGCCTTCTCCGGCACGCAACCCGCCGTCGACCGGCTGCGCGCGCTGGCCCGCGAGGTGTGGCCGCCCGAGTCCATCCCCGCCCGGCGCGGCGGCCTGCTGGCGAAGCTCGGGCCCTTCTCCCGGCACGCGGTCGGTGCCCCCGTCGTGCGGCCGGGCGTCCCCACCGCGCAGGACGTGGACGACGTGGCCCAGGGGCGCGACGTCCCGCCCGACCGGCGCGAGGCCGCCTGGGCGCTGGTCGACGCCTTCGTGGACGCCACCGCGTGGGGCGTCCTACGGTTCGACTCCGACGACCGAACGATCGACGACCTCGACTTCGCGCTGGCCTCGGCCGGGCTGCCGAGCCGCTTCGGGCTGCGGCAGCTGTTCAACTCCGCCACCCGGCTGCCGATCAAGTGGCTGCCCGGCATGGCCGGGGGCTACGCGCGCGGGGACCGGGCCGAGGTGATGGCGTCCGCGTGGGCGGAGGCGCTGCCCGGCGTCGCGCCCGAGGC
>DUOQ01000091.1 GCA_012838755.1 Propionibacterium sp.
CGACCGGGGCCTGCTGGGCGGGCTCGCGCTCCGGTGCCTGCTGCGCGGGCCGGGCCGGCGACTCGGGCTGGCGGGGGGTCTGCTGCGGACGCGGGCGCATGTCGGGCTGGCGGGTCACGCCGGGCTGGCGGCGCGCCTGCTGGAACTCGTCGAAGCCGGCCGCGATGACCGTGACGCGCACCTCGTCGCCGAGGCTGTCGTCGATCACCGTTCCGAAGATGATGTTGGCGTCCTCGTGGGCCGCCTCCTCGATCAGGTTCGCGGCCGCGGAGACCTCGAACAAGCCGAGGTCGGAGCCACCGGCGATGGCCAGCAGGATGCCGTGGGCGCCGTCGATGGAGGTCTCCAGCAGCGGGCTCGACACGGCCATCTCGGCGGCGGCGCGGGCGCGGTCCTCGCCACGGGCCGACCCGATGCCCATGAGGGCCGAGCCGGCGTTGCTCATGACGGCCTTGACGTCGGCGAAGTCGAGGTTGATCAGGCCGGGCGTGGTGATCAGGTCGGTGATGCCCGAGACACCCTGCATCAGCACCTGGTCGGCCTGCTTGAACGCGTCGAGGATCGCGACGTGGTGATCGGTCATCTCCAGCAGCTTGTCGTTGGGGATGACGATGAGGGTGTCGACCTCCTCGCGCAGCTTGGTGATCCCCTCCTCCGCCTGCGACGAACGGCGGCGTCCTTCGAAGCTGAACGGCCGGGTGACCACACCGATGGTCAGGGCGCCCAGCGAGCGCGCGATGCGCGCCACGACCGGGGCGCCACCGGTGCCGGTGCCGCCGCCCTCACCCGCGGTCACGAAGACCATGTCGGCCCCCTTGAGGACCTCCTCGATCTCGTCGGCGTGGTCATCGGCGGCCTGGCGCCCCTTGTCGGGGTCGGCGCCGGCGCCCAGCCCCCGGGTCAGGTCGCGACCGATGTCGAGCTTCACGTCGGCGTCACTCATCAGCAACGCCTGCGCGTCGGTGTTCACGGCGATGAACTCGACGCCCCGGAGGCCCGCCTCGATCATCCGGTTGACGGCGTTGACGCCGCCCCCACCCACGCCCACGACCTTGATGATCGCCAGGTAGTTCTGGGATGCACTCACCACGATTGGTTACCTGTCTTCTGTCGTCCGTTGCCGGCCCATTGGTTCCTCCAGCCCCACCCTCGACGTTCCGAGTGGGAAGGCAAACGGCGCGGCTCGGGGCTGGCAGTCAGGGTATTGACCCCCGACCTCCGGCGTCCATCACCGGGGCGCCCGGCGGCGCGCCCCTCAACCTCGGGTTGAGGGTTCCACCACGAACGCTCGACATCCCCTCACCGGGTGGTCGGGTGGGTGGGCGCGGACACGTCGTACTCCTCGGCCTTCACCTTGAGCAGCGGGACGAGCACCTTGCCCTTGAGCTCGGCGTCCTCGGCGCTGCCCCAGATGATGCGGCGCCCGTCGTCGAGGGTGACGGTGACCGAGTCCACCGACGCGGCGTCGATGTGGTCGGCCGCGGCCCGCACCTCGTCGGGCAGCGCGTCGGCCACGGCGGCCAACGTGGCCAGGACGTCCTCGTCGGCGAGGTTGCCGCGCGCGACCATGACGCCCTCGGGCCGCTCGGGCGTGGTGTGGAACGCGACGCCCTCGCCCGAGACCCAGACCCAGGAGCCCGGCACCTCGAGGACGACCTTCGGCTCCCACTCGGTCAGCGTGAGCAGGACCGCGTCGGGCCATGCCCGGGAGGCCTGCGCCGTCGCGACCGCCGGCAGCTGCTCGACCAGGCGCGCCTCGATGCCGGCGGTGTCCAGGCCGGCCAGCGACGTCCCGAGCGGGACGGCGGCGGCCCCCAGCACCTCCTCGGTCGTGACGAGGGTGTTGCCCTCCACCCGCACCTCGCGCGCGGCGAGCCACGGCGAGGCGTGGACGACCCACAGGACGGCGGCGATGACGGCGAGCACGCCCGCGGCGACCCCCGCGATGACGAGCCGTCGCTTGAGCCGGGCCCGCGCACGCCGGCGGCGGGCCCCGGTGACGTCGACGAGGGGTTCGGTCACGCGCGCGCCCCCAGCAGGGTGACGAGCTCGGCGCCCACGGTGGTCACGCTGCCGGCGCCGATCGTGAGCACGAGGTCACCCTCGCGCACGACCTCGGCCAGCGCCGGGGCGACGTCGCCGAGGTCCTCCACGACGAGGGCGTCGTGGCCCAGCCCACGCACCCGGTCGGCGAGGGCGGACGCCGTGACGCCCGGGAAGTCGGCGGCGTCCTCACGCGCGGGGTAGATCCCGCACACCACGACGACGTCGGCCAGGGCCAGGGCGGCGGCGAACTCGTCGAGGAAGTCGCGGGTCCGGCTGAACAGATGGGGCTGGAAGCAGGCGACCAGGCGCCCGTCCGGCACCACGCGCGGCCGTGCCGCGTGCAGGACGGCAGCCACCTCGGTCGGGTGGTGGGCGTAGTCGTCGAAGACCCGGACGCCGGCGGCCTCGCCCTTGGACTCGAACCGTCGGTGGGTGCCCGTGAAGGTGCCGAGCGCCTCGCGCAGGGCCTCGCCGGGCAGGCCGAGGGCGCGGCCCACGGCGTACGCGGCGGCGGCGTTGTGCAGGTTGTAGCGGCCGGGGACCGCGAGCACGAGGCGTCCCTCGTCGTCATCGGCGCGCAGGGTCGCGGCGGTCGTCGCGGGCGTCAGCTCGAGGTCGGAGAGGCGGATGTCGGCGTCGGGGGCCTCGCCGTAGGTGAGGACGGTCTTGCCGAGGCCGCGCAGGCTCGCGGCCACCTCGCGGGAGGGCCGCTCGTCGGCGGTCATCACGACGACCTCGACCGCCTCGGCCGCGCCCATCCGGACGAAGCCGTCGACGTAGGCCTCGGGGGTGCCCCAGTTGTCGAGGTGGTCGGCCTCGATGTTGGTGACGACCACGACCTGGGCCGGGTACTGCAGGAACGAGCCGTCGGACTCGTCGGCCTCGACGACGAACGCCTCCCCGGTGCCCAGGGCGGCGCTCTCCCCCGTCGTGGCCAGCGGCGAGCCGATGACGTAGCCCGGGTCGGTGCCGAGGCGGGTCAGCATCGTGGCGACCATCCCGGTCGTCGTGGTCTTGCCGTGGGTGCCGGTGATCGCGACCCCGCGGCGTCCGAGCATGAGCGCCCCCAGCGCCGCCGAGCGGTGCCAGACGCGCAGCCCGCGGCGGAGCGCCTCGTCGAGCTCGGGGTTGCCGGGCTTGATCGCCGACGACACCACGACGGTGCGGGCGTCGCCGAGCTGGGCCGCGTCGTGGCCGACGTGCGTCCGGACGCCGGCCGCGGCCAGCTTGCGCAGCGCGGCCGAGTCGTCGCGGTCGGAGCCGGAGACCTGCAGCCCCAGGTCGGTGTACGCCTGGGCGATGCCGCTCATCCCGGCGCCACCGATCGCGATGAAGTGCACCGGCCCGACCTCGGCGGCGGGTACGAGGTCGACGGGTTCGACCAGGGGCATGTCAGGCTCCCGCCTGCTCGAGCACGATCCGGGCCAGGTCGGCCGCGGCATCGCGGGGCACGAGGCCGGACAGGCGGGTGCGCATGCCGACGAGCCGCTCGGGGTCGGTCAGCAGCGGCAGGGCCTCGGCCAGCAGGCGGGGGCCGTCGAGCTCGGCGTTGGGGACCAGGACGCCGGCGTCCCCGGCGATCAGGAAGTCGGCGTTGCGGGCCTGCTCGCCGTTCCCGTGTGGCAGCGGCACGAACACGACGGGGAGGCCGACCGTCGCGGTCTCGACCACCGTGCCGGCCCCCGAGCGCCCGACCATCAGGTCGGCGGCGGCGTAGGCCTGCTCCATCGCGTCGACGTAGCCGACGGGGACGTAGCGGGCGCCCGTGTCGGGGTCCTCCACGGTGACGTGGGCGTCGGTGAGGTTCTTGGGGCCGAGCACGTGCAGCACGTCGATCCCCCGGGCGAGCAGCTCGTCGCGGGCGGCCTCGGTGGCGTTGTTGATCGCCAGGGCGCCCTGCGAGCCGCCCGACACCAGCAGCAGCGGCCGGTCGGGGCCGAAGCCCAGGGCCTGCCGCGCGGCGTCACGGGCGGTGTCGCGGTCGAGGTCGGCGATGGCGGCCCGGACGGGCAGGCCGACGTGGCGGGCGTGCGGCAGCGGCGTGTTGGGGAACGACACGGCGACGACCTTCGCGAACCGGGCGGCGATCTTGTTGGCCAGCCCCGGCACGGCGTTCTGCTCGTGGAGCACGACCGGGACGCGGCGGGCGAGGGCGGCCAGGTACACCGGCAGGGAGACGTAGCCGCCGAAGCCCACCACGACGTCGGCGTCGACCTCGTCGAGGATCGCGATCGACTGGCGGACCGCCCCGGCGAGGCGTCCGGGGACGCGCAGCAGTTCGGGCGTGACCCTGCGCGGCAGGGGCACCGGCGGGATCATCCGCAGGGTGAGGCCGGCCGCCGGGATCACCCGCGACTCCAGGCCCTTGGGCGTGCCGACGCACGTCAGCCGCACGGACGGGTCCGCCTCGCGCAGCCGTTCGGCGGTCGCGATGAGCGGCGACGTGTGGCCGGCCGTGCCACCGCCGGCCAGCACGACCGACGTCACGGACTGGGTGGGGCCTGTCGGGACCATGGATCTCCTGTCGTCAGGACGGACGGCGGCCCGGCAGGATCGCCGAGAGCCGGCGCTTCGGGGCCTTCGCCTGGGCGCGCCGCCGCAGCCAGGCCCGGGCGTCGGGTTCGTCGCGGGCACAGGCGACGAGGATGCCGACCGCCATCACGTTGGCCAGCAGCGCCGACCCACCATAGGACAGGAACGGCAACGGGACGCCCAGCACCGGCAGCAGCCCCAGCACGACCATGATGTTGATCAGGGCCTGCATCAGCAGCCAGGCGGTGATGCCGGCGGACACCCAGCGGGTGAAGTAGGTCGAGCTGCGCAACGCGATGCGGACGCCGGCCCAGGCGAGCACGACGAACAGCACGAGCACCACGAGGGTCCCGATGAGGCCGAGCTCCTCCCCGATGATGGCGAGCACGTAGTCCGTGTGGGACTCGGCCAGGCTCCCCCACTTCTGCCGGCTGCGCCCCAGGCCCACGCCCAACCAGCCGCCCGTGGCCAGCCCGTAGAGGGCCTGCATCGGCTGGTGGTTGATGCCGGTGGGGTCGGAGGTCGGGTCGAGGAACCCGAGGATGCGCGCAATCCGCGAGGTGTTCGTGGTGACGAGGACGGCGGCGCCGATCGCGACGAGGCCCATGAGTCCGCCCAACACCCGCCAGGGCGCGCCCACGCACCACAGGAGCGCGAGCATCAGGGCGCCCAGGATGATCGCGGTGCCGAGGTCCTTCTGCAGCACGACCAGCCCGATGAGGAGCAGGGAGAACGGCACGAACGGGACGACCAGGTGCTTGGGCTCGTCGAGCAGCTTGCGCTTGTTCGCCAGCACCGCGCTGCCCCAGACCACCAGCGCGAGCTTGGCCAGCTCGGCGGGCTGGATGCGGACCATCGACCCCTCGCCGCCGAGGTTGATCCAGTTGTTGTTGCCGCCGACGCCGTAGCCCAGGCCCGGCACGAAGGTCAGGCACAGCAATACGCCGGCCAAGCCGTACGCCACCCAGCCCAGCGTGCGGAGCTGGGCCGGTGGGACGCGCGAGGCGATGAACCCGGCGACCACGGCCACCACGAGGAACACCAGGTGACGTTGCATGAAGTAATAGGCGTCCCCGAACTGCCGGTAGGAGAACACGGTCGAGGCCGACCACACCATGAGGGCGCCCAGCCCGAGGAGGATCGCGGTCGGCACGACGGCGAGGACGACGTCGGCCATCGGGTGGTTCAGCCATCCCGACGCGGTGCCCGCGAGGGAGCCCTCCTTCTGGTCACGTCGCCGGGACGAGGGCTTGGGGGGCCTGCTGGGGGTCAGGATCGCCACCGCCGTCCTCCTGTTCCTCAGTCGTTGCCCAGTGCTCGTGCGGCGTCGGTGAAGTCGCGCCCGCGGGCGTCGTACCCCGTCCACATGTCCCTGCTCGCGCAACCGGGCGCCAACAGGACCGTGTCGCCCGGGGAAGACAGGCCCGCCGCGGCTTCGACAGCCTCGGCCATGGCCCCAGTCTCTCCGGACTCGATGACGATCACCGGGACGTCGGGCGCGTGTCGGGCAAGGGCCTCGGCGATCACGCCGCGGTCGATGCCGAGCAGGACCGCGCCCTTCAGCTTCGGCCCGTAGGCCTGCACGAGGTCGTCGAAAGTCGTCCCCTTGGCCTGCCCGCCGGCGACCCAGACGATCGAGTCGAACGCGCGCATCGACGACGCGGCCGCGTGCGGGTTGGTGGCCTTGGAGTCGTCGACATAGCGCACACCGCCGACCTCGGCGACGGTCTGGATCCGGTGGTCGCCGATGTCGAGGTCGCGCAGCCCCTGGGCCACGGCCTGCGGCGCGACGCCGAAGCTGCGGGCCAGCGCCGCCGCCGCGAGGGCGTTCTCGACGTTGTGCGGGGCGTACGGGCGGACGTCGGACAGCTCGGCCAGGGGCATCGCCGAGTCGCGGCGCTGCTCGATGAACGCGCGGTCGACCAGGAGGTCGTCCACGACGCCGAGCATCGACGGCGCCGGCACCTCGAGGCGGAACCCGATCGCGCGGGCGCCCTCGGTGACGTCGGCCTCCTCGACCATGCGCTCGGTGGCCGGGTCGGCCACGTTGTACACGCAGGCATGGGTGACGCGCTCGTAGATGCGCGCCTTGTCGGCGGCATAGGCCGCGTAGGGGTCCTCGCCGTGGGCGTACCACTCGAGGTGGTCGGCGTGCAGGTTGAGCACCGCCGCGGAGTGCAGCTGCAGCGTGTGCGACCAGTGCAGCTGGAAGCTCGACAGCTCGACGGCGAACACGTCGTAGTCCACCTCGTCGAGGATCGCCTCGATGATGGGGCGTCCGACGTTGCCGACCGCCGCCACGCGCAGGCCGCCGGCGCGCAGCATCGACTCGAGCATGTGCGTGGTCGTGGTCTTGCCGTTGGTGCCCGTCACGCCGAGCCACGGCACGACGCGGTCGGGGTGCATCATGCGCCAGGCGAGCTCGACCTCGCCCCACACCGGGACCCCCCGCTCGGCGGCTTGGGCCAGCAGGGGCGCGGTGGGCCGCCAGCCGGGCGAGGTGACGACGAGGTGGACGCCCTCGGGCAACTCGGCGGTCGACCCGGTGCCGAGGGTGACCTCGACGTCGAGGGCGCGCAGGAGCTCGGCCTTGTCGCGGTTGGCGGGGGTGTCGGCGTCGTCGAGGACGACGATGCGGCCGGCGCCCAGCGCCATGAGCCCGTCGGCGGCCGCGTAGCCGGAGGTGCCGAGGCCGGCCACCACGACGGTGGCCTCCGCCCACGGTGAGAGGCGGTCGGCGGTGTCGATCCAGTCGAGGGTCACTGCCCGGCCACCCACTCGGCGTAGAAGATGCCGGTCCCCAGCGCGACGAAGATGCCGCAGATGATCCAGAACCGGACCACGACCGTCTGCTCGGCCCAGCCGACCATCTCGAAGTGGTGGTGCAGCGGCGCCATCTTGAACAGGCGCTTGCCACCGGTCAGCTTGAAGTACCCCACCTGCAGGACCACCGACAGGGTGACCAGCACGAACATGCCGCCGAGGATGACGACGAGCAGCTCGGTGCGGGTGAGGATCGCGAGACCCGCCACGGCGCCACCCAGGGCCAGGGAGCCGGAGTCGCCCATGAAGATCTTGGCCGGGGAGGCGTTCCACCAGAGGAAGCCGAAGCAGGCACCGGCCAGCGCCATCGAGATGGCCGCCAGGTCCATCGGGTCGCGCACCTCGTAGCACAGCGGCCCGGCCGTCGAGAGCCGGCTGCACCACTGGTTGTACTGCCAGATGTTCACCAGCGCGTAGGCGGCGAAGACCATGGTCGACAGGCCGGTGGCCAGCCCGTCGAGGCCGTCGGAGAGGTTCACCCCGTTGGACAGCGCGGCGATGATGAAGACCACCCAGGCCAGGCCCAGCCAGGGGCCGAGGTCGATCCACTGGATGTCGCGCAGGAACGACACGAAGGTCGAGCCGGGTGTGAGCCCGCGCTCGTTGGGGAACTGGAACGCCGCGAATCCGAAGGCCAGCGCGATGAGGGTCTGCAGGATCAGCTTCGCCTTGCTGTTCAGCCCCAGGCTGCGGGCGCGCGAGATCTTGATCCAGTCGTCGAGGAACCCGACGAAGCCCAGCCCGGTGAACAGGCCGAGCAACAGCAGGCCGGACACCGTCGGAGGGCGCCACAGGATGAGGTGGGCCAGCGTGTAGGCCACGAGCACGGCCACGATGATCGCGATGCCGCCCATCGTCGGCGTCCCGGCCTTCTTGAGGTGCTCCTTGGGCCCGTCGTCGCGCACGTACTGGCCGTAGCCGCGCTGCACGAGCACGTGGATCGCCAGGCGGGTGCCCACGAGCGTCCCGAGGAGGCCGAGCGCGCCGGCCAGCAGGATCATGATCACGGGTGGGCCCTTCCTTCGTCATCCGTGCCGACCAGGGCATCGGCCACGGTCTCGAGTGCGAGGCCGCGGGACGCCTTGACCAGCACCACATCGCGCGGACCCAGGCTCGCACGCAGGTGGCGCGTGAGCTCGGCCTTGCCCTGAAGATACTGGCCCCGTCCGCCCCCGGCGGCAACTCCGTCGATGACGTGGTTGCCAAACGCGCCGATGGCCAGGACCTCGTCGACGCCCAGTCGTGCCGCCAGCTCGCCGACCTCGCGGTGGGCCTGTGCGGCGGTGTCGCCGAGCTCGAGCATGTCGCCCACGGCGGCGACCAGGCGCCCGCCCGGACGCCGCAGCCCGGCCAGGCTGTGCAGCGCAGCCGACATCGAGTCGGGGTTGGCGTTGTAGGCGTCGTTGAGGATCGCGAGCCCGTCGGCGCGGGTGGCCAGTTCCATGCGCCACCGCGACTGCGGTCGGGCCGCGGTCAGGGCGGCCGCGACGCGCGGCAGGTCGCAGCGCGCCGCCAG
>DUOQ01000092.1 GCA_012838755.1 Propionibacterium sp.
CCGACGCCATGTCCGCCGGCGTCGCCGAGCTGCCGTGGTCGCTGCTGAACAAGGTGACCACCCGCATCTGCGCCGAGGTCGAGGGCGTCAACCGCGTCATGTACGACACGACCCCCAAGCCCCCCGGCACCATCGAGTGGGAGTGAGCCGCCAGGGCCACCCGGTGCGTGACGGGGCGGTAACGGCCCGCCCCCAGGGGACACCGTGGGTACGACGCGACTGCTGCTCGTCGCGCCGGTCCGGTCGCGTCACGGACGGGAGGCGACCCACTTCCCGCCTTCGATCCGGTACTCGACGGTGACGGACCCGGACGGGTCCCCGCCCACCTGCTCGGGCGTGTACTGATGCGCGTAGAGGTGGTACTCGGTCGTCACGATCGTGGTGCCGCGCAGCGTGGCCGAGTCGATCTTGCGGGCGGCCGGCCCGTACTCGTTCCCGGGGGCGGAGGCTCCACCCATCAGGCTCGGGGCGACCTGGCGGAGCACCGGTCCCGCCTTGAACACCCCAATGGTGGGCATCAGTGACGACTGACCGGCACAGCAGTTCTCGGGCTCGCTGCCGGAACACCACATCGACAGCACGAGTTCCTGCTGGCCGTCCCCGTCCATGTCGGCCTGGCCGAGGACCTCGGTCTGCATCACGCCGACACCTGCGAACGTCCCGTCCGGCTCCCGCGCCACCCCGACGCCATCGGTCAGCGGGATGGGCCAGTCGCTGTCCCACCCGCCGGTGCCGTCCCAGCACACGTGCGGGGGCAGCACGCTGTTCAGGACGCCCTGGCCCTGCGTCGTCCCACCCCCGGCCAGGGCCCGGATGCTCGTGGCGACCACCGCTGCGGCCTTCTTGTCGCCCCACGTCTCCTCCACGTTGTCGGCGACGGCACCGATGTGGTCGGCCGAACAGGCCTTGAGGGGCTCGACCGCCGTCCGGGAACTGCTCTCCCAGGTGGGGAACTGCCAGTACTCCCTGCTGGTGTCGCGGAACTCGTCGCGCACGGCCAGGTTCTTGAAGAGCATCCCCGAGTCGGCGTCCGGGTCCTGGCACGTGGGCTTCCAGGCGCCCAGGGCCGCGGACGCACCGGTGCCGTACACGCTCACCCGCACGTCCCCGATCGCCCCGGAGCTGGTCAGCTCGGCGGTGTAGCTGGCGAACTCGGTGACCGTCAGGTAGACGCCCAACTTGCCGAGGACCGAGTGCAGCGCGCGGTTCGTCTTGAGCGCCTTCTGGGCGCTCTCGCCGCCCTGGGCGACCTGCCCGCGCAGGACGTCCTCGATGGCCGAGCGCACGGCGTCCGACTCTCCACAGCTCTTGACGGTCTCGAGCACCTTGCCGAAGGTGTCGGAGCCCGCCGCGTCCCGTGACTTGAGCAGCTGGCTGCCGCCGCAGTCGTACACCGACTGGACGAACGCGTTGAGCGCCGCCGAGTCGAAACCACCCACGTTGTCGAGGTTGAACACGGTCCCGAGCACGGCGATCAGGACGTCCGCCCCCACGGTTGCCACCGTGGGGCTGGCGTCCATGGTCAGCCGCGTCTCGCCCGCCATGGCCGGGCGGGCCAGGCCGACGGCGGTGGCGCGGGCGGGGGCCATCACCAGGGTCTTCTCGCCCGACATGGCCTTGTTCACGGTGTCGCGGACGATGCCGGCGACCGTGAAGTCCTCGTCGCCGGCCCACGTCCACGCGTAGCGGTCTCCGTCGGTGAGCTGGAGCGCCTGCGTGTAGGGGCGGTTGTTCGCCACCCGCACGGTCAGGACGTCGTTCTTGTCCGGCTCGGTGCACGTGCGGATCGGCATCGCCGGCTGGTCCTCGTCGGGGCGCACCACATTCCGCACCCAGCCGGGCAGCGGGTCGCCCGAGCAGGTCGGGGCTTCCGCGCGCTTGCCCGACCACTCGCCCACGGTCTGGCTGATGGACGCCGCGCCGCCCGACACCCAGGTGACGAAGGAGAACTCGCTGACGTCGGCCGCGAAGGTCTCCCCCTCCAGCGTGCCCCGGGTCGGGGCGACCACCCAGACCGCGTGCTCGGCGTCCCACCGCACCAGGACGAGGCCGGCCCGCTGCTCCTCGGTGAGGTGGGACACGTCCCAGCTGAGCCGGATGGGCGCCTGCAGGTCGGCGTCGTGCTCGACCAGGACGGGTGCGCCGAACTCCTCAGTCGTCACGTCGTCGATGGGGCCGAGCGGCTCACCGACGCCCACCCGGAACTCGTGCCCGTCCGGCACCACGCCGGGACTCACCTCGACCACGGCCTCGCCCTCGACGCGTCCGCCCTCGGGGCCGATGGCCTCGAGATCGGGGACGTGCGGGATCGGGTCCCCCGCCTCGGAGAACTGGACGGGCTGCGGCTCCGGTGCCTCGGGGGGCGGGCTGCCCGTGCAGCCGACCACTCCCAGTCCCAGCACGAGCAGGACGACCAGCAGCGGTTTCCACGGCTTCTTCGCGCGCATGGGGGCAGTCCACAATCAGTCGTTGATTCTTGTCAAAAGGTTGTGGGCGGGGCGAGGGCCGTCGGGGATGTCATCGGCAGGCGCGACGAGCGTGCTCCGGTCAGCGCAGGAGCGCCGCGATCTCCCGGGCCACGACCTCGGGCTCGGTGACCGGCACCAGGTGTTGCGAACCGGAGGCCCCGACGAATCTCCCCGCCGGGAACGATGCGGCCCGGAGCCGATGGGCGGCGATGAGGTCCGTTCGCCCAAAGTCGCCCGGTGTCCGCTTCACGCCGGAGACCACGATGACCGGAACGTCGACGGACGCGCCCGACCCACGCAGCACCTGCAGCCCGGCGCGGAGGTGCCGGCTCTCCTCGACCGCAGCCCGTGCCGCGCCCACCGTCGAGGACGCCGCGAGCGTGGCCGTGCGGTCGGGCTCGGGGAGGTCCTTGCCGAGCAGGAGCGAGAGGCTCCGAGACAGCAACCCCACCTTGGCCATCCCCGGGAGCAGCACCGACTGCAGCCGCTCGCTCCACGTGAACAGCCGCGAGTCGTAGAGGGCCGCACCCTCGTCGGCGGGGTCGACGAGCACGAGCCCCTCCACCCGCCCAGGACGCACGGCCGCGGCCCGCCGCACCACCGGACCGCCCCAGCTGTGCCCGACGAGCACCACCGGCCGGTCGCCCTGGGCATCGATCACCGCCTGGAGGTCGGATGCGAGTCGGTCGAGCGTCCGGGGCTGCGGGTCGGGCGTGCTGCGGCCGATGCCGGCCCGGTCGTAGGCCACCACGGTCGCTTGCGCGCTGGACAGCCGCGCGACGGGTCCCCAGTAGCGCCCACTGAACCCCATCCCGGCCTCGAGCACGACCAGCCCGGGCCCACTCCCCCACGTGAACGTGGTCAGGTCCCTCCCGTCGGCCGTCACCACGCGACCCACGACAGGGGCAGCCCCGGGCAGGCCGGCGTCCTCGTCCACCTCGGAGATCACCTCGGACGCCGCCCCAACCAGAGCGACGCCGCGGCGAGCACGGCCGCAGCGAGCACGTAGGGAACCAGCGTCACGAGCTGGACGGATGCCGGTGCCGAGTACTCGGGGTGGCGCGCGTACTCGCTCATCCTCCAGCCGGCGTGCACGGCCCCGACGACCAGCAGGATGGCCGAGAGCGCCAGCAGTGACCACACCGACCGCTGCATCCCGCCTCCTCAGGCTGTCCCTCCCGGAATTCTAGGACGCCGAGCAGGACCGCCGTAGGGTTGGGCCATGACGGGACCGTGGAAGACCTGCGATCGTTCCTGGCCAGGCGCCGGGCCACGCGCGGCAACTCCTCCGAGTTCGGCCGGCGCCAACCCTGATCACGTGCCGACCCCCGACCCCCCGCCCGCCCCGGCCCGCCACGTGCTCGCCCAGGACAGCACCGGCACCTGGGTGCCCGCGCTCCTGCTCGGCTGGCACCGCCACGGCACCACGTGGTGGGGCCGCGTGGCCATGCTCGAGCACGGGGAGGCGGCCGTCGTCGACCTCGTCGACGGACGCCTCAAGCCGGCCACCTGCGACTGTTGCGGGACGCGGTGACCACCCCGGCCGCAACCGAACCCCACGCCGTGGTCATCGTGGGCGGCGGCCAAGCCGGCCTGGCCACGGCGTTCTACCTGCTGCGCGCGGGGGTCGACGTGCTCGTGCTGGACGACCAGGACGGACCCGGCGGCGCGTGGCGCCATGTATGGCCGTCGATGACCCTGTTCTCGACCGCCGACTTCTCCAACCTGCCGGGCATTCTGATGCCGGCCCACAACGGGTTCCCGCCGGCCGACCACGTCATCGACTACCTGGCCGCCTACGAGCGGCGGTACGCGATCCCGGTCGAGCGGCCCGTGCGCGTGGACCGGGTGGAATCCACCGGCCGCGCCCTGGGGGAGGGACGTTTCCTCCTCCGCGCCGGCGACCGCTCCTGGACAGCGGACCACGTCGTCGCCGCGACCGGGACGTGGGCGTCCCCCTTCGTGCCCCGCCTGCCGGGCACCTTCAGCGGCCGGCAGTGGCACTCGGCGAACTACCCGGGCGTCGAACCGTTCCGCGGCACGCGCGTGGCCGTGGTCGGCGGCGCCAACTCGGCCGCCCAGATCGCCGCCGAGCTCACCGAGGTGGCCGACGTCACCTGGTACACCCGGCGTGAGCCCCAGTGGATGCCCGACGACGTCGACGGCCGCGTGCTGTTCCAGCGCAACCGCGAGCGCATGCTGGCCATCCTGCGCGGCGGCGAGGACCCCGGCGCGGACTCCCTGCTCGGCGACATCGTCATGCTGCCCGAGGTGCTCGCGGCCCGCGACTCCGGACGCCTCCACGCGACGCCGATGTTCACCTCGCTCGACGAACTCGAGCAGGTGTCCATCGACCACCTCATCTGGTGCACGGGGTTCCGGCCGGCGCTCGGTCCGATCCGTGCGCTGCTGAAGGACCGGACGCCCACCGTCGACGGCCTGCACCTGGTCGGGTACGGCGACTGGGTCGGCCCCGGGTCGGCCACCATCACCGGCGTGGGCCCGTACGCCAAGGCGGCCGCCCGCGCGATCGCGGAGTCCTACGGCAAGACGGTGCGCTGAGCATCGGGACGCCCACCCGGCCTGAGCACGGGGCCGACGCACGGCACCCGCCGCTCGTTTGGACGCCAGCACGGATGGGTAGTAGTGTATCTACTCGGTCACCGACCGATGCGCTTGTAGCTTAATGGATAGAGCATCTGACTACGGATCAGAAGGTTGGGGGTTCGAGTCCCTCCAAGCGCGCGACAGACGCCCTGCACCAGACAACTGGTGCGGGGCGTCGTTGTCTGCCGCCCTTTGCGTCGTCATGGCTATCATCACCGTTCCCAAGGCTGGTTCGCACCAAGGCAGCACTCCTGAAGGGACCTGACATGGACGCCAAGAGGCCCCCCGTCTCCCTGAAGTACGCGGTGGTCGAGCGGGAGCGCCGCTACCTGGTGAGCGGATTGCCTGAGGGCGCCCTCGAGGTGAAGGACATCGTCGACCGGTACGTGATGGGCACTCGCCTGCGACTCCGTGAGGTGCGGGATGCCGACGGAACCGTGGTGCGGAAGCTGAACCACAAGGTCCGGCTCTCGGACGGGCCGGAGGAGATCGCGTGCACGAGCGTCTATCTCGACCAGGAGGAATGGCAGCTGTTGATGCGCTTGCCCGCGTTGATCCTCCGCAAGCGACGCCACGTCTACCGCTGGGAGGATCGGACGATCGCCGTCGATCAACATGAGGACGGCACCTTCATCGCCGAGATCGACGACGGAGACCATCCCTCCCAGAGGCTCCCCTCCTGGCTCGACGTGATCGCCGACGTCACTGCCGACGAGGAGTGGACAGGTGCACGCCTCGCGGGTTGACCGTGACGCTGACACCGTCCTCTGACGCGCGCCAGACAGGCCCCGCCCGGGATCCCGGGCAGGGCATCGTCATCCTTCCGTCTCACCGAGGCGGCCGGAGAGCAGCTCGTGGCGGGCGGCGGACGACTCGTTCAGGCCCACGATCTCCACGGACTTGCCGAGCTTGGTGTACTTGGTGCGCACGGCGTCCAGGGCGGCGACGGTGGAGGCGTCCCAGATGTGGCTGTCGGAGAAGTCGATGACGACCCGATCCGGGTCGCCCGAGTAGTCGAACTGGTAGACCAGATCGTTGCTGGTGGCGAAGAACATCTCGCCGCGCACCTTGTACGTGCGCACCCCGGCCGTGGCCACGGCGTCCGACAGCGGTTCGATGGACGCGAAGCGCGCGACCCGGCGCGCGAACACGATGATCGCGGCGTTGACGCCGACGATGACTCCGTAGGCGAGGTTCCCGGTGGCGACCGTGACGCCCACGGTGAGCAGCATGACCAGGTTCTCGCTCAGCGGCATGCGGCGCAGGGTCGCGGGGTGGAGGCTGTGCCAGTCGATCGTGGCGACCGACACCATGATCATGACCGCGACCAGGGCGGCCATCGGGATCATGCCCACCGCGTCGCCGGCCCCCACGACGAGCGCCAGCAGGAAGACGCCGGCGAGGAACGTCGAGATGCGCGTGCGCGCGCCCGAGACCTTCACGTTGATCATGGTCTGGCCGATCATCGCGCAGCCGCCCATGCCGCCGAAGAAGCCGGACAGGATGTTGGCGACACCCTGGCCCCAGCTCTCGCGGGTCTTGTTGGAGTGGGTGTCGGTGATGCCGTCCACGAGCTTGGCGGTCATGAGCGATTCGAGCAGGCCGACCAGCGCCATGCCGAGGGCGACGGGGCCGATGATCCGGAGGGTCTCGACCGTGAGGGGCACCTGGGGGATGAACAGCTCAGGCAGCGAGCGCGGCAGTTCGCCCTGGTCGGCGACGTCGGGGAGGTCCCAGCCGGCGATCCAGACGACGGCGGTGATGACGATGATGGTGACGAGTGGGGCGGGGACGATGGTCGTCCAGCGGGGCAGGAAGACCAGGATCGCCAGGCCCAGGGCGACCAGCGGGTAGACGAGCATCGGGACGCCGACCAGGTGCGGGATCTGCGCCAGGAAGATGAGGATGGCGAGGGCGTTCACGAAGCCGACCATCACCATGCGCGGGATGAACCGCATCAGTTTCGCCACCCCGAGGGCAGCCAGGATGATCTGGAGAATGCCGGCGAGGATGACGGTGGCGATGAAGTGGTCCATGCCGTACTCGCGGGCGATGGGGGCGATCACGAGCGCGACGGCACCGGTGGCGGCCGAGATCATGGCCGGACGTCCCCCGACGACGGCGATGGTGACGGCCATGACGAAGCTCGAGAAGAGCCCGACCTGCGGGTCGACGCCCGCGATGATCGAGAACGAGATCGCCTCGGGGATGAGCGCGAGCGCCACCACCAGCCCACCCAGCACCTCGGTCTTGAGGCGGCGGGGGTTGCGGAGGGCGGCGCGGGTGGACGTCTCACGTTCGCCGGCTTCGGGGACGGCGAGCGGGGCGTCGGGCATCCGGGACGGGGCGGGCGTGGGCTCAGCCATGGGGCTCCTTGCGGGGGTCGGCCGTCGGGCCGAGCGGGGACTGTGGGCGGCGACTGTCGGGGCCAAAGGACGAGGCTATCGGGGGGCGGCCCACGCGGCCCGTTTCGCGACCGGGTTGCCACGGGTCGCCCGCGAATCAGTGCTGGTGGCCCATGAAGTGCAGGATGTGGTGGACGCCGCCGTCGATCAGTTCGTAGCGCGACAGACGTCCGTCGCGCGTGGCGCGCACCCAGTTCTGCTCGCGCAGCACCCGCAACGCCTGGGACGCCGCCGTCTGGGTGATGCCCGCCGCGTCGGCGAGTTCGTTGACGGGGCAGCCGGGGTGCAGGTGCATGTGGGTCAGCAGGCGCAGCCGGGTCGGGTCTGCGAGCAGCTCAAACCGGTGGGCCCACTCATCCAGGGTGCCCGGTGGGCCGACTGGCTTGCTCAACTTCGTCATAGAGCCCTCGCTGGTCAGGTGCGCCGTGCTACGCTCCAAGCACAACATATGTCTGATGGGACATATGACCTCATGGGTAGATGGCGGCGATGGGAACTGCTTCCCACCCTACCCCGGGCGACTCTTCAGGAGGTCAGGGCTGTGGAGGCCATCTCGCGGCGTACGTTCGTCAAACTCGGTGCCGGCGCCGCCGCCCTGAGCTTCGGTGGGTTGGTCAGCGCCTGCACGTCCGGCGACACCCAGCAGCCTGCGGACAGCAGCGCCGGGGCGTCGTCCAGTGCGGGTGTGAAGCAGGTCGTCGTGACCATGCCCGCGAATTCCGAACCGGAGGCGGGCTTCGACCCGACGTTCTCCTGGGGTTGCGGCGAGCACGTCCACGAGCCGCTGATTCAATCGACGCTGATCACCACCGACCTCGATCTCGGGTTCGTCAATGACCTGGCGACGGGCTACGAGGTGTCGGCCGATGGCATGGCGTGGACGTTCACCCTCCGCGACGACGTGCGCTTCAGCGACGGCGAGAAGCTGACCGCTGAGGACGTCGCTTTCACGATCAACGGCATCCTCGACTCGGAGGCAGCCCAGGCCGATCTGTCGTCGATCAAGGAGGCGGTGGCGTCCGACGACACGACGGTGGTGCTGCACATGACGCACCCCGACAACACGATCCTCTACACGCTCGCGGTCGTGGGCATCGTGCCCACCCACGCGTACGACCGGGACTACGGCAGCAACCCGATCGGATCGGGCCGCTACCGCCTGGAGCAGTGGGACAGGGGCCAGCAGGTCATCCTGACCGCGAACCCCGACTACTACGGACCCGCCCCCAAGGTCGGCCGTGTCGTGGTGCTGTTCATGTCCGAGGACGCCTCCCTGGCGGCCGCCGCGGCGGGCCAGGTCGATGTCGCCTACACGTCGGCGACGCTCGCCGGCCAGGTACCTGCGGGGTTCTCGCTGTTCAGTGCGAAGACCGTCGACTCGCGAGGCATCTCGCTGCCGTCCATCCCGGCCGGATCGGCCAAGGAGGATTACCAGGCGGGCAACGACGTCACCAGCGACCTGGCGCTGCGCCAGGCGATGAACACCGCGGTTGATCGCGATCGCATGGTCGCGCATGTGCTCAACGGTCACGGCACGGCGGCCTTCAGTGTGGGCGACGCGCTGCCGTGGGCGTCGCCGGACATGAAGGTGAGCAGCGACGTCGAACGCGCCCGGCAGGTGCTGGCCGACGGCGGCTGGACGACCGGGGCCGACGGGATCGTGGCGAAGGACGGCGTCCGGGCGGCGTTTGACCTGTACTACCCGTCCAGCGATTCGGTGCGGCAGGCGCTGGCCGCCGACTTCGCCGACCAGATGCGCCAGATCGGCATCGAGGTGAGCCCACGGGGGGCGAGCTGGGACGACATCTACCCCCACCAGTACAGCTCGCCCGTGCTGTGGGGGTGGGGGTCGAACTCGCCGGTCGAGCTGTATCAACTGACCCATTCGAAGGGCTGGGGCAACTACGCCTGCTACGACAACGGTGAGATCGACGCGCACCTCGACCGGGCCCGCGCCGCACGCACCGTCGAGGACTCCTACGAGCCGTACCGCGAGGCCCAGTGGGACGAGGCGACACAGACCGGCGTGGCGCCCCAGGGGGCGTCCACGTGGGTGTGGCTGGCGAACATCGACCACCTGTACTTCCAGCGCGACGGCATCACGATCGCCCAGCAGAAGCCGCACCCGCACGGCCACGGGTGGTCGCTGGTGAACAATGTCGACCAGTGGGACGTCTGACCCCCCGCGGGTCTGACCGGGACGAGGGGTGAGCCGTGGGGCAGTGGATCGGGTTCGGTCTTCGCACCCTCGCCAAGTTCGCGCTGCTCATGGCCGCGGTCAGCGTGGTGGTGTTCGTGCTGGTGAGCGTCTCGCCGATCGATCCGGTGCAGGCCAACGTGGGGCAGGCCGCCTACGTCGGGATGAGCGAGGCCAAGCGCGCGCAGTTGGCGTCTTATTGGGGGACGGACGTGCCGCTGGCGGAGCGCTACCTCAACTGGGCCACCGCGTTGCTGCGTGGTGACCTGGGCACGTCGCTGCGCTTCAACGCGCCGGTGGAGCAGGTCATCGCGCAGCGCGCCGTCAATTCGCTGGCCCTCATGGGGATCGCCTGGGTGGCCAGCGGATTGATCGGTGCCGCCCTGGGGGTCCTGGCCGGCGTCCGGCGGGGCGGCTGGGTCGATCGGCTCATCAAGGGGTATTGCTTCGTGCTGGCCTCGACGCCGACCTTCTGGCTGGGGCTGTTGCTGCTGGTGGTGTTCGCCGTGCAACTGGGCTGGTTCCCGATGGGGTTCTCGGTGCCGATCGGAAAGTCCGCCGCCGACGTCACCCTGGCCGACTCGCTGCGCCACCTTGCGCTGCCCGCGCTGACGCTGTCGGTGATCGGGGTGTCGAACATCGCGCTGCACACACGCGAGAAGACGATCGACGTCCTCGAATCCGATTTCGTGAAGTTCGCACGGTCCCGCGGGCAGGGGATGCGGACCGTGCTGCGTCGCCATGGGCTGCGCAACATCGCCCTGCCGGCGTTGACGCTGCAGTTCGCGTCCCTGGCGGAGATCTTCGGCGGGTCTGTGCTGGTCGAGCAGGTCTTCTCGTATCCGGGGCTCGGTCAGGCAGCCATCACGGCGGGGCTGGGCAGCGATGTCGCCCTGCTGGCCGGCATCGCGTTGTTCTCGGCCGCGTTCGTCTTCACCGGGAACCTCATCGCCAACACCCTCTACGCCGCTGTCGACCCCCGCATACTCCGAGGACGACGATCGTGAGCTCGACCGAAGCGCTGCGCCACGGACGCCCGGCGCCCGACGACCTGCCCCCGCTGCTGCACGGGCTGGGACGCGCCCGGTTCGCCAACCGCCGGGCGACCGTCGTGACGCTGGTGGTCGCCGCCGCCGCGCTCATCGCGGTGATGGTGACGGGCAGCGCGTTCGAGCACGCGGCCACCCAGACCGACTTCCTGGCCAAGAACCTGCCCCCTGGCCCGGGGCACCTGTTCGGCACCGACTGGATGGGACGGGACATGTTCTGGCGCACCCTCGCCGGCCTGGCCACCAGCATTCGGGTCGGGCTCCTGGCCGCCACCGTGTCGGCGCTGATCGCGCTCCTGCTCGGCACGGCGGCCGCCCTGGGCGGGCGGCGCGTGGACGCCGCCATCACCTGGCTGATCGACCTGGTGCTGGGGGTGCCGCACATCGTGCTGCTCATCCTGATCTCGTTCGCGCTGGGCAAGGGCTACTGGGGGGTGACCGTCGGCATCGCCGTGACCCACTGGCCGAGCCTGGCCCGCGTGGTGCGCGCCGAGGTGCTGCAGTGCCGGGCGGCGGGCTTCGTCGAGGTGGCTCAGAAGTTGGGCCGCAGCCGCGCGCAGATCGCGGTGCAGCACGTACTGCCCTACGTGCTGCCGCAGTTCCTGGTCGGACTGGTGCTGCTCTTCCCGCACGCGATCCTGCACGAGGCGGCCGTCACCTTCCTCGGGTTCGGGCTGCCGCCCGAGCAGCCGGCGATCGGCGTCATCTTGTCCGAGGCGATGAAGTACCTGTCGGCCGGACTGTGGTGGCTGGCGATCTTCCCGGGCGTGGCGCTGGTGCTGGTGGTGCTGTCGTTCGACCTGGTGGGCACCCGTCTGCGCCGCATCGTCGACCCCCACAGTGCGCAGGACTGACGCGATGGACCCCACCCGCCACGAACTGGACGCCCACGACGCGGCCCAGAATCACCACGGCCACGCGCACGCGCCGGCCAGCCGACATGAGGCGGGGCACCACCTGCTGCAGGTCGAAGACCTGTCGGTCGGGTTCCGCATGTACGACCCGGGTGCGTCCTTCTTCGCGGCGCGCCAACAGGTGTTTCCCACCATCGAGCGGCTCAACATCTCGGTGCACCCCGCTGAGGTGGTGGCGGTGGTGGGGGCGTCCGGTGCGGGGAAGACCCTGCTGGCGGACGCGATCATGGGCTTCTACGAGCCGAACGCCGTCGTGCGGGGCCGGATCTGGGTCGACGGCGAACTGCAGGACGCCGCAGGGTTGCGTCGCCTGCGGGGCAAGGGGCTGTCACTGGTGCCGCAGAGCGTCGCGTACCTGGACCCCACGATGACGGTCGGGCGGCAGGTGCAGGGC
>DUOQ01000093.1 GCA_012838755.1 Propionibacterium sp.
GCCCGCGCGGGCTGGCGCGTCGAGGGCTTCGACCTGGACGCGACGGCCCCGGCCCGGTTCGCGGGCCACGCGCCGGCCGACCTGGCCGACCGCGTCCGGGTGAACGTCGTCGACCTGGCGACCGCACCCCCGCTGCCGGCGTGTGGGCTCGTTCACGCGTCGTTCGCGCTGCCCTATGTCGGGCAGGCGGCGTTCCCGGCGGTGTGGGTGCGCGTGGTCGAGGCCCTGCGGCCCGGGGGCTGGTTCGTCGGCCAGCTGTTCGGCGTGAACGACTCGTTCAACGACGGCTCGGGGGACGAGGCGTTCTTGAACGCCGCCGAGGCCGCGGCCCTGTTCGACGGGTGGCGGGTGCACCGCTGGGCCGAGGAGGACGCCGATGGCCCCAGCTTCGACGGGAGCAAGCACTGGCACGTCTTCCACGTGGTCGCCCAGCGGCCGGACTCCCCGGCCCGGTGAGGCTCAGCCCTTCTTCACCGCCGCGATCGCCTCGCTGACGTAGCCGACGTTGTCGGGGTTCAGCGCGGCCACGCAGATGCGGCCGGTGTCGGTGCCGTAGACGCCGAACTCGTTGCGCAGGCGCACCATCTGGTCCTTGGTCAGGCCCGAGAAGGAGAACATGCCGACCTGGTCGGTGATGTAGTCCATCCCCTCGACGCCGGCGGCCCTGAGGCCGTCGACCAGCGCGGTACGCATCGACTTGATGCGGTCGCGCATCTCGCCGAGCTCGGTGACCCACTGGGCGCGCAGCTCGTCGTCGCCGAGCACGGTCTCGACCAGCGCGGCGCCGTGGGTGGGCGGGTTGGAGTAGTTGGTGCGGATCACGATCTTCATCTGGCTCAGCACCCGCTTGGCCTCGTCGGCGTCGGTGCACACGACCGACAGGGCGCCCACGCGCTCGCCGTAGAGGGAGAACGACTTGCTGAACGACGTCGAGACGAAGAAGGTCGGCACGCTGTCGGCGAAGAGGCGGATGACCGCACCGTCCTCCTCGATGCCCTGGCTGAAGCCCTGGTAGGCCATGTCGAGGAACGCGGTGAGCTTCTTGTCGTTGACCACGTCGATGACGCGCGCCCAGTCGGCGGTCGAGATGTCGTAGCCGGTCGGGTTGTGGCAGCAGGCGTGCAGCACGACGATCGTGCCGGCGTCGGCGGCCTCGAGGTCGGCGATCATGCCGTCGACGTCGACGCCCTTGGCCTCGGCGTCGTAGTAGCGGTACTTCTCGACGGTGAACCCGGCGCGCGTGAACAGCGCCTGGTGGTTCTCCCAGCTCGGGTTGGAGATGAGCACCTTTGCGTCGGGACTGACCTGGCGCAGGAAGTCCGCGCCCAGCTTCAGCGCGCCCGTGCCGCCCAGCGCCTGCACGGTGACGACGCGGTTCTCGGCCAGCACCGGTGAGTCCTGCCCGAAGACGAGCTCCTTGACGTCCTGGTCGTAGGTGGCCAGGCCGTCGATGGCGAGGTAGCCCTTGGCCTTCGGCTCCTCGGCGAGGCGGCGCTCGGCCACCTCGACGCAGCGCAGCAGCGGCAGCTTGCCCGTGGCGTCCTGGTAGACGCCGACGCCGAGGTTGACCTTCTTCGGGTTCGTGTCGGCCTTGTACTGCTCGGTGAGCCCCAGGATCGCGTCCGGGGGAGCCTGCTGGACATTCGAGAACAGGGACATGGGGAACCGCCTTTCGTGCGCGGTTTCAGCCTAGTGGAGCGGTAGCTCCGCCATCGCGCGCAGTGCGTCCCCCGAAACACGGTGGACGGTCCACTCGTCCATCGCCACCGCGCCCATCGCCTCGTAGAACTCAATCGAGGGGGTGTTCCAGTCCAGCACCCACCACTGGAACCGCGAGTACCCCCGCTCGATGCAGCGGCGGGCGAGCGTCACGAGCAGGTCCCGACCGAACCCCTTCCCGCGGTGGGCGGGATCGACGTAGAGGTCCTCGAGGTAGATGCCGTGGCGGCCGTCCCACGTGGAGTAGTTCAGGAACCAGATCGCCATGCCCACCACGAAGCCGTCCACCTCGGCGACGTCGGCGAACAGGGCGGGGGCCTCCCCGAACAGCGCCGTCCCAAGGTCGGACGCCGTGGCCGTCACGGCGTCCGGCTCTCGTTCGTGGACGGCCAGGTCGACGATGAACTGGTGGATCGCAGCGACGTCACGCGGCTCGGCAGGACGGATCACCCGGCCAGTGTGCCCGGGGGGCTGTGGGTGGGGTGGTGGCGCGACACTCACCTTTGTCACTGGGGAGACGCGTGACAAACCCCCTCGGGCGTGACAAACCGGCGTGTCGTGGACTCCCCGCCAGCCCGCGCGAACCCCAGCACCTGGCGAGCCCTGTGCGCGCCCTCGGGGACGCCGACACGCGGGTTCGTCACAGTTGCGAGGGAACCTCACGCGTCTCGCGGGTGACAACGGTGAGTGTCGGCGCGCCCGACACGAGCCGGGAGCGCCGACAAACAGGCAGGTCAGGCGGTCTGGTCCGACTCGCCCGTGCCGGGCTGGACCGTCCACGACGGCGGCTCGTCGTCACCGGACTCCTCGTCGGCCTCGGAGTCCTCGAAGGTCGGGTGCACCTTGCCCTGGGCGTGGTGCACCGGGGCGTAGATGGCGTAGAGCTGCAGCGGCTCGTCACCGGTGTTGACCACGTCGTGCCACACGCCGGCGGGCACCTGGATCGACCAGCCGTCCTCCACGTCCTGCTCGTAGTCGAGGTTGTCCTCGGCGGGGCCCATCACGCAGCGACCGCGGCCTGCGTCAACGCGCAGGAACTGGTCGGTCTCGGGGTGGACCTCCAGGCCGATCGACGACCCGACGGGGATGGACATCAGCGTGACCTGCAGGTACTTCCCGGTCCACGCGACCGTCCGGTAGGTGGTGTTGTCGACGGTCGCGGCCTCGATGTCGAACGTGTTCGGCTGCGGACCGTTGTCAATGATCTCCATGGCTCTCCTTCGCTCCCCATCCACCGTAGCCCGCACCCCCGGGGCGCGGGTCACGTACGCGGCTCAGATGCGCGGGTCGGACGCCGCATCGACGCCGGCGACGTCCTCGAGGTCCTCAACGGCCTCGGCCGCTTCGCGGCCCAGGCCCTTCGCGAACGACGAGGAGTCGGCGACCAGGTCGTGGTACTCCGGGTTCTTCTCGATCCAGCCCTGCACGTAGGGGCACTGGGGGTCGACGCGGTAACCCTGCTTGCGGATGTCGTCCAGCCCCGCCCGGACGAGTTCCCCCGCCAGGCCCTGGCCACCGAAGCGGTCCTCCACGAAGGTGTGGGGGAGCACGACGTCGTCGAGCCGTCCCACGGTGTAGTCGAGCCAGCCGGCGAGCTCGCCGTCCACGTGGATCTCGAAGCGGCTCTCATCGGTGTTCTTGGTGACCTCTGCCATGCCCGCCAACCTAGTCGCCGGGGCTTTCCCAGAAAAGTGGTGCAGAACCGTGACGTGGGCACCCCGCATTGTTAGCGTCGCTTTCAACTATGATCCGGGGCCATGGCACTGACTCGGCGCACGCTCCTCACCCTCGGCGGTGGACTCGCGGCAACCACGGCCCTCGCTGCTTGTGGTTCCAACACCGGCCGCACTGCGGCCCCGGCCCCGGCCGGCACCACCGGCGCGGCGGCCAGCCCCTCGGGCACGCCCGACCCCGACGCGGGGCGTCCGCAGCTGTCGCAGTGGTACCACAAGTACGGCGAGGACGGCGTGGAGCAGGCGGTGAAGAAGTGGGCCGCCGAGTACCCCGGTGCCGAGGTGTCGGTGAACTGGGTGCTGGCTGACTACGAGAGCGCCCTCGCGGCCGCCCTCCTCACCCCGACCGCGCCCGACGTGTTCGAGTACGCCAACGGCCCGACGCTCGACATGATCAAGGCCGGCCAGGTCGAGGACCTGACCGAGACGATCGGCGGCGCGCGCAGTGACTTCACCCCCTCGGTGCTCGAGCGCCTCACGTACCAGGACAAGATCTGGGCGGTCCCCCAGACCGTCGACATGCAGATGCTCTACTACCGCAAGGACCTCCTGGAGGCGAAGAACCTCACCGCCCCCACCACGCTGGAGGAGCTGACCCACGTCGCCTCGACGCTGGCCGAGGGCGGCGACATCGGTGGCTTCTTCGCGGGCAACGACGGCGGCATCGGCGTCCTCGGCCTGCTGCTGATGTGGGCCGCGGGTGCCGAGGAGATGAACGACGCCAAGACCGAGGCCGCGTTCAACACCGGCGACTTCCACGCGGGCATCGGGCAGTTCAAGCAGCTGTTCGACTCCCCCGGCATGCTCAAGTCGGCCTCGGCCGACTGGTTCGACGCGTCCCCGTTCATCAACGGCGAGGCGGCCCTGCAGTGGGGCGGCATGTGGGACCTGCC
>DUOQ01000094.1 GCA_012838755.1 Propionibacterium sp.
AGCGACTGCAGCCGGCCGGCCTCGACCACCGCCATGCCCAGCACCGCCAACCGCTGCGCGGGGGACAGCAGCGACCGGTCGTCGGCGACCGCGGCATCGAGCGCGCGGCCGACCGCGGCGAGGGCCTCGCCGGTCTGGGTCGCGAACTCGATCTCCATGCCGCACACGCTATGAGGCTGCTCTGACATTCCTTGCGCATTCCCCGACAATTCGCGTGCTTCGGGAGCTTGTTATCAACCCGTAACCGTGTGGCATTTCGGTGAGGCGCCATGGACGCTTTTGACAAGGGGGAACGTTGGTTGTCTTGAAATGTCAAGGGGGTTCCCTGAAATTGTGGAAGACAATTCTTCGGACGTATCCCTTTGCTCCGGTCGCGTGCTGGGCGGCTGGGCAACCGCGAGGGTGGAGAGAGGGTCGTCACGGGGCGAAGTCGGGGGTCGCGATCGTTTTGACGCGAGGCATGGGATGAGGCAACCTGCTTGAGGGGCACGCCGGAGTGCTCCGGTTGACGGAAGGTCTGGCGATGCGCAGAACTGGGGCCGTTGGTCTACTCGCCGCTTTGACGATGGTGGGCGCCTTGGCTGTGGGGGGCAGCAGGGCTGAAGCCGAAGAGCCCGTACCGGGAGTGACTCCCATTCTGCAGCGCATCTCTCAGGCGGCATCCGGGGAGGCAGGCAACGACTTCTCAGGGTATCCCGACCAGAGCGACGATGGGCGATGGGTGGCCTTCACCTCGAAGGCCAACAACTTGGTTGCCGGAGACATCAACAATGTCCACGACATCTTCTTGGCGGATCGGGACAGCGGTGAGATCAGGATGGTGTCTCAGCTCGCGGCTGGGACGCCAGGCGACGCGAATTCGTGGGACCCATCCATCAGCGGCGATGGCCGATGGATCGTCTTCTCATCTCTGGCGAGCAACCTGGTGCCCGGCGATACCAACGGCGTCAGGGACATCTTCCTCTTCGACAGGGTCGGAGGGACGCTCGCACGAGTCTCTGTGTCGCCTACCGGAGCTCAGGTCACGCGTGAGTCCGAGACGCCCAGGATCAGTGGGAACGGCGCCTGGATCGTCTATGCGTCGCGTGATGCTGATCATGTACCGCCTGGCCGGCAGTCCGGCTTACGTGCCTGAGGGGCAATCGTTCCGCGATGTGACGCCCACCACGCAGTTCTACAAGGAGATCGAGTGGCTGGCCGACCAGGGGATCAGTACTGGGTGGCAGGTGGGGCCGGGCGCGTACGAGTTCCGACCGGTACAGGCGGTCAACCGTGACGCCATGGCGGCGTTCATGTACCGGCTCGACACCAGCCCCTTCAAGACGTGGGAGCGATGAACATGGAGCTTGGTGAGGTGAAGGAAAGCCGAGGCCGGGTGCGCAAGCGCCCATGCCATGATGGGCGCCATGCGAGCGCTGGCGAAGATGCAAGCGGGCCCGGGTCTGGAACTCGTGGACCGTCCCGAACCCACCTGCGGCGACTGGGACGTCAAGATCCGCGTCCAACGAGCAGGTCTGTGCGGCACTGACCTGCACCTGCAGCAGTGGGACGACTGGGCCGCGTCCATGGTGAACGCCCCGCAGACCATCGGCCACGAGTTCTACGGAGAGATCGTCGAGGTCGGCCAGGACGTCAAGGAGCTCCAGCCCGGCGACAAGGTGTCCGGCGAGGGCCACATCGTGTGCGGCTACTGCCGCAACTGCCGGGCGGGACGCCGCCACCAGTGCATCCGGACGGTCGGGCTCGGCGTCAACACCGACGGCGCCTTCGCCGACTACGTCGTGCTGCCAGTCGAGAACGTCTGGAGGCACCCCGGCTGGGTCGACCCCGACCTCGGCGCGATCTTCGACCCGCTCGGCAACGCCACCCACACAGCCCTGCAGTGGCCGATGGTCGGCGAGGACGTCCTCGTCACCGGCGCCGGGCCCATCGGCGTGATGGCCGCCGCGATCGCCCGCCACGCGGGCGCGCGCAACATCGTGGTCACGGACCTGTCCGACTACCGGCTCGACCTCGCGGACGCCGCCGGTGCCGACCTCGTCGTCAACTCGGGCACCACCCGCCTGCGCGACGTTCAGCTCGGCCTGGGCATGAAGGAGGGCTTCGACATCGGCCTGGAGATGTCGGGCGCCCCCCAGGCCGTCGCCGAGATGATCGATAACATGAACCACGGCGGCAAGATCGCCATGCTGGGCCTGCCGGCGTCCGACTACGCCATCAACTGGGGCAAGGTCATCACCCACATGCTGACGATCAAGGGCATCTACGGGCGCGAGATGTTCGAGACCTGGTACCTGATGACCTCGATGCTCTCGACCTCCGAGATGCTGAAGGACGCCGTCCGCTCGGTCATCACCCACCGATTCGCCGCCGAGGACTGGGAGGAGGCCTTCGCCACCGCCCGTGCCGGGCAGTGCGGCAAGGTCATCCTCGACTGGAGCTGAAAGGGAACCCGATGCACGGACCGTTCGAGGACCACCTCAAGGCCACCCTCGCCGAGATCGAGGACGCCGGCCTGACCAAGCGCGAGCGCGTGATCACCACCCCGCAGTCGGCCTCGATCGGGGTCACCGACGCGGACGCCCCGGTGCTCAACTTCTGCGCCAACAACTATCTCGGCCTGGCCGACCACGAGGCGATCATCGCCGCGGCCCACCAGGGCCTCGACGACTACGGCTTCGGCATGGCCTCGGTGCGCTTCATCTGCGGCACCCAGGCCCCGCACCGCCGGCTCGAGGAGCAGGTCTCGGCGTTCCTGGGTATGGACGACACGATCCTGTTCAGCTCGTGCTTCGACGCCAACGGCGGCGTCTTCGAGGCGCTCTTCGGCCCCGAGGACGCGATCATCTCCGACGAGCTCAACCACGCCTCCCTGATCGACGGCATCCGGCTGTGCAAGGCCCAGCGGTACCGCTACCGCAACGCCGACATGGCCGACCTCGCCGACCAGCTCGCCGCCGCGAAGGACGCCCGGTTCACGGTCATCGTCACCGACGGCGTCTTCTCGATGGACGGCGCCTACGCGCCCCTGCGCGAGATCTGCGACCTGGCCGACGAGCACGGTGCGCTCGTGCTCGTGGACGACTCCCACGCGGTCGGGTTCGTCGGTGAGGGCGGCCGCGGCACCCCTGAGCTCTTCGGCGTCATGGACCGCGTCGACATCATCACCGGCACCCTCGGCAAGGCCCTGGGTGGGGCGTCCGGCGGCTACGTCAGCGCCCACGCCGACATCGTCGAGCTGCTGCGCCAGCGGGCGCGGCCCTACCTGTTCAGCAACTCGGTCGCCCCCGTGGTCGTGGCGGGCTCGGCGCTCGCCCTCGAGCTCATCGAGAACAGCGCCGACGAGCGCGCACGGCTGATCGAGAACACGCTGCTGTTCCGGGAGCTGATGACCGAGGCCGGGTTCGACCTGGACCCGTTCCGGGTCTCGACAGGCTCGACCACCCCGACAGGCTCGACCGGGGTGGTGCGCCCCGGCGACGTGCCGCCGCACCCGATCACGCCGGTGATGTTCCCCGGCGAGGACGGTGCCCGCGAGGCCGGTCGCATCGCCCAGCACATGCTCGAGCACGGCGTGTACGTGATTCCGTTCAGCTTCCCGGTGGTGCCGCGCGGCAAGGCGCGCATCCGCGTCCAGCTGTCGGCGGCCCACTCCACCGACGACGTACGCGCCTGCGTGGCGGCGTTCGTCGTAGCCCGGGACGCCGGCTGACCTACCCGCCCGGCGTCGGCTCCGGCGTGGGTTCAGGCTCGGGCGTGGGCGTCGGGGTTGGCTCCGGGGTCGGAGTCGGCTCGGGGGTGGGGGTCGGGGCGGGAACCGTCCCGGGCGCCGGGATCACCGGCGCGGGCTCGCCGAAGCGGTCGACCGCGCGCCGCATGAAGGCGGCCATGGCGTCCCGGTTCACGGCCGTCACCGGACGGTAGGTGCCGTCCGCCCAGCCCGTCGTCACGCCGGACTCCGCCAGCCACGCGATCTCGGAGGCGAAGGCCGTGGTGGCGTCCACGTCGACGAACCGCTCCCCGGGTGCCGGTGCCGCCGGGGACCCGTAGAGCCGGTGGAGGTAGGCGGCCATGGCGTCCCGGTTCACGGGGGCGCCCGGGCGGAAGGTGCCGTCGTCGTACCCCGTGGTGATCCCGGTCGCGGCGAGCCAGGTGATCTCGTGGTGGAACGCCATGCCCGGCCGCACGTCGCTGAACGGCGACTCCTCGGGCGGCACCCACTCCGGCGAGCCGGACAGGCGGTACAGGAACGCCGCCATCGCGTCGCGTGCGATGGGCTCCCACGGGCGGTACGTGCCGTCGGACCAGCCGGTCGACACGGTGCGCTCGGCCAGCCAGCGCATGTCGGGCTCAAACTGCATCCCGATCGGCACGTCGCGGAAGCGCGGGAACTGCGTGCTGCCCAGGATCGTCTTCACCCGTGCGCGGATGTCGCCCATCTTCGCGTACACGGAGTGGCCGGGGCACGCCGTCCCCTGCTCGTCGCGGTGCCCCGAGATGGCCGGCAGCCAGGTGTTGCCGCCGTCCTGCCCGCCGGAACCGAAGGTGTCGCCGTACGGGTCGACCCCGTGCATCTGGAACTTCCAGGCGATGACCTGGTTGGCCGTCTCGAGCATCGATGCAGACGGCTGGACCTTGTCGTAATCGCCCACGAGGGAGATGCCGAAGGTGCGCTGGTTGGTGACCTCCCACCCGTGGCCGCCCTCGGTGGGCTGGTTGATGCCGCCGCCCCGGCCCTCCCACGCGCGCCCGAACCGGTCGACCAGCACGTTGTAGCCGATGTCGATCCAGCCGCGGCCGTTGACGTGGTACGCCTGGATCGATCGCAGGATGGCCGGGACCTGGTCGGCGGTGTAGGTGTTGCTCCCCGCCGTGTGGTGGATCATCGCGCCCGTCACCTGCCCGCGCAGGTACGGCAGCTTCACGAGGGATTCGTCGGCCTGCCAGGCGCGCCGGCTGAGGATGCGCGGGTGGTCCCAGGCGTAGCTGGACGCCGACGCGTCGGCGCTCGTCACCGCCGAGGAGTGGA
>DUOQ01000095.1 GCA_012838755.1 Propionibacterium sp.
ACGAGGACACACAAAAACCATTACAAGTTTAAGTGTGCAAAAAAACATAACCAAACCCCAAAAAAGGGACCTGGTCACTGGCATTGACCTAAGCACGCTGTTGAGTTCTCAAACTTCCGACACACACTCCGGGACCTGGAACCTTGCGGCTCCGGGGGCCCGTAGGGCACTCGTCCAACTTTAGGGAGTTCGTCCTGCCGAGTCAAATCGGCTTTCCGTGCTCCCGGCGAGACCAGATGACTGACCGATCCGCTAGGCGCGGCGACCGTCATCGTTGGTTTCGCTGGTCCTGCAGAGGCGGTCGAGCTGACTCGTTTCCATCCCCCGAAGGCTTGGACTACGTTACGCGCCCTGCCACGCCAGGTCAAATCCGCCGTGCCACTCCGGCCGGGAGACCACGGCGGGGGCATCCTCCCCTCGAGACGGCGTCCTGCCGGCAAGCACCGGGGCCCCCGTCCGTGCGGACGGGGGCCCCGGTCAGACCAGGAGGTCAGGGTTCACTCAGCGGCGTCGGCACTCGGCTTGACGCGCTGCGGGTCGACCGCGACGCCGGGACCCATGGTCGAGGCGATGGTGACCTTCTTGATGTAACGACCCTTCGCGGCCGACGGCTTGAGGCGCAGGACCTCGTCCACGGCTGCGAAGTAGTTCTGGCGGAGCTGCTCCGCGGTGAACGACGCCTTCCCCACGATGAAGTGGAGGTTGGCGTGGCGGTCCACGCGGAACTCGATCTTGCCGCCCTTGATGTCGGACACGGCCTTCGCGACGTCCATGGTGACCGTGCCCGTCTTCGGGTTCGGCATGAGGCCGCGGGGGCCGAGGACGCGACCGAGGCGTCCGACCTTGCCCATCAAGTCAGGAGTGGCGACGACGGCGTCGAAGTCGAGGTAGCCGCCGGCCACCTTCTCGATCAGCTCGTCGGCGCCGATCTCGTCGGCGCCCGCCTCCTGGGCGGCGGCGGCCTTCTCACCGGTGGCGAAGACGAGGACCCGTGCCGTCTTGCCCGTTCCGTTGGGGAGGTTCACCGTGCCACGGACCATCTGGTCCGCCTTGCGGGGGTCGACGCCGAGTCGCATGGCGACCTCGATCGTCTCGTCGAACTTGGCGGACGCGCCGGCCTTGGCCAGGTCGAGCGCTTCCTCCGGGGTGTAGAGCTGCTCGGCATCGATCGTCTCGGCTGCCGCGCGGTAAGCCTTGCTGCGCTTCATGACTGGTTCCTTTCACATCAGCCCGAGGGCTGTTACCAGGTGTGGTCCGGGCCGCGCAGGCCCTTCCACGGGGAGGGTTCGCTCTCGACAGGCTCGAGCACCGAACCGGGAGGGGTCAGCCCTCGACGTTCACGCCCATCGACCGGGCGGTGCCCTCGACGATCTTCATCGCGGCGTCCACGTCGTTGGCGTTGAGGTCGGGGAGCTTGGTGTTGGCGATCTCGCGAACCTGGTCGCGGGTGATCTTGCCGACCTTCTCCTTGTTGGGCTTCGCGGAGCCGCTCTTCAGGCCGGCGGCCTTCTTGATCAGCTCGGCAGCCGGCGGCGTCTTCGTGATGAAGCTGAACGTCCGGTCCTCGTAGATGGTGATCTCGACGGGGATGACGTTGCCGCGCATGGATTCCGTCGCGGCGTTGTACGCCTTGCAGAACTCCATGATGTTGACGCCGTGCGGACCGAGAGCGGTACCGACCGGCGGGGCAGGGGTCGCCGCGCCCGCGTTCAAGGCAACCTTGACGAGCGCCGCCACCTTCTTCTTGGGAGGCATGTTGGGTCCTTGCTACTTGGTGGCACGGCCGGGGCGCCGCACCTGATTGGTGTTGCTGCCCGGGTCAGGCCCGGGCGATACGAACGCCGTCGCGTCAGTCCTTCTGGACCTGGGCGAAGGTGAGGTCCACAGGGGTCTCCCGCCCCAGGATCTCGACCAGTGCCTTGAGGCGCTGGTGGTTCGCATTGATCTCGGTGATGGTGGCGTGCACGCCCGAGAAGGGGCCCTGCACGACCATGACGGAGTCGCCCACCTTGAAGTCGGCGACCTCGACCTTCTTCTTCTTCGTCGTGGTCGGGCCCGACGCCGCGGCGTTCGCCTTCGCGATCGCGGCCGGGGCCAGCATCTTGACGACCTCGTCGATCGACAGCGGGACCGGCTGGCTCGCGTGCGCCACGAAGCCCGTCACCGACGGGGTCTGGCGGACCGCGGACCACGAGGCGTCCGTCAGCTCCATGCGGACCAGCACGTAGCCGGGCAGCACGGTGCGGGTGACGACCTTGCGCGTCCCGTTGCGGGTCTCGACGACGTCCTCGGTCGGGACGACGGACTCGAAGATGTAGTCCTCCATGCCCAGCGTCTGGATGCGGGCGTCGAGGTTCTGCTTCACCCGGTTCTCCATGCCGGAGTAGGTGTGGATGACGTACCAGTCGCCGACCTCGGACGACAGGCGGTCGCGCAGCTCGGCGACGATCGACTCCTCGTCGGCGTCGCCGCCCTCCTCGGCCTCGGGCTCCTCGTCCTCGTCGAGGTTGAGCACGATGTCGTCGTCGGCGGCGTCGGTGTCGCCGCCGAAGTCGAGGTTCAGCTCCACGTCGTCGGGGGTGATGTCCTCGATCGGGCCAAGATCGATCTCGACCTCGTCCGCCGTCACATCGTTGTCATTCAGGTCAGTCATGCGTGTGTGTCACCTTCCGTTACCCCGCACCGAACAGCTTCAGCAGTACCCAGCCGAAGCCGAGGTCGAGCAACCCAACGTACGTGATGACGATCAGCACGAACACCAGGACGGCCCAGAAGTACTGCTGGACCTGGCTCCAGGTCGGCCAGACGACCTTCTTGAGCTCCTCGACGGATTCGCCGACGAACTCGATCGGTCCGCTCGGCCGGTCGGCGACAGCCTGCGAGCCGCGCTTCCGGGCCGGCGTCGGGGCACCCTTGGGGGTTGTGGTGGATGCCACCGTGGACTTGCGCACCGGGCGCGAGCTGCGTGCCTTCTGGGCCGCCGTGTCGCCGCTGCGCACGGGGCGCGAACTGCGGGCCTTCTGGGCCACCGTCTCGGCCGCGGACAGCTGGGCCGGGTCGTCGATCTCCACCGGGGCGTCCTCGTCGGCGACGGTCTGACCCGTCACCCCGGACTGGTCGAGTTCTTCGGCCTCGGTCTCGTCGGCCGCCACCTCGTACGGCTCGGGCTCGACCAAGTCCTCACCCAGCAGCTCACCGGGGAGGTCTTGGGGGTCGTCAGGGGTCGCCACGGACTCATTTGAGTCATCGCTGGGTGCCACTGCACAACCTCACATCTGATCGATCGCCTTCCAGGCCCCGATGGACCCAGCAGGGCAAGAGGGACTCGAACCCCCAACCTGCGGTTTTGGAGACCGCTGCTCTGCCAATTGAGCTATTGCCCTTCGGTGTTCCCCACCCTACTCCGGCCCCCGTTGAGGCATGCCCGAGCAGTGGTCAGTTCCACCAAGACGGAAAGTGTACGGGTTTTGGCCCCACGCGTCGAACCGGCCCGTCAACTGCCCCGACGCCGGGCCGGTCACCCGCCGATGGGCTCGTCCAGCGCCACCCCCACGAGCACCGGCTCGGGCACCAACGTGACCCCGAAGCGCTCGCGGACGCCATCGCGCACCTCCCGCGCCAGCCCCACGATGTCGGACGCCGTCGCCCCGCCGCGGTTGGTCAGCGCGAGCGTGTGCTTGGTGGACAGGGTGGCCGGGGGCGTCCCGAAACCCTTGGTGAAACCGGCGTGCTCGATCAGCCAGGCAGCGCTGGACTTGACCAGTCCCTCCCCCGCCGGGAACCGGGGCGCCTCGGCGGGCAACTGTTCGGCGTCCACGGCCGGCAGCACGGGGTTGGTGAAGAACGAGCCGGCGCTCCAGGTGTCGTGGTCGACGGGGTCGAGCACCATGCCCTTGCCGCGCCGCAGCGCCAGCACCGTCTCACGGACGTCGGTCATGGGTGCGCGCTGCCCCAGCTCGACGCCCAGCCGGCGGGCCAGCTCGGCGTACCGGATCGGCGCACCGAGGGTTCCCTGGAGGAACTGGAAGGTGACCGAGACCACGATGTAGCGGCCGGGCTCGGACTTGAACCGGCTGTTGCGGTAGGCGAAGGCGCAGTCGGCGTTGGCGAAGGTCTTGTACCGGCGGGCCCGGCGGTCCCAGGTGCGGACGCTCCAGATGGTCTGGGCGACCTCCTGCCCGTAGGCGCCGACGTTCTGGATCGGCGTCGAGCCCACCGCCCCCGGGATGCCGGAGAGTGCCTCGATGCCGATGTAGCCGTGCGCCACGGTCCAGGCGACGAAGTCGTCCCAGTTCTCGCCGGCCTGCACCTCGACGAGCATCCCGCCGCAGGAGGCGGCGTCCTCGGTGCCGCCGGCGGCGTCGGCGTCGATCTCGCAGAACGAGCCGCCGTCGTCGGAGATGCCCTTCGTCGCGACGTGCACGACGACGCCGTCGAAGCCCTCGTCGGACACGACGACGTTCGAGCCGCCCGACAGGACGAGGACCGGCTCGCCCGCGGCGTCCGCCTCGGCGACGGCGGCGACGAGCTCGTCGGTGGTGGTGGCCTCGACCCAGCGCCGGGCGGGGCCTCCGATGCGCAGCGTGGTGTGGTCGGCGAGCAGCTCAGTCAAGGCGCACCTCGGCGGTTGCGGACCCCAGGACCTTGGTCTCGCCCAGCCGTGCGTCGATCGCGATGGTCGCGCGCCCGTCGGCGACGGCCTTGACCTTCGCCGTGACGTGCACGTCGACGCCGTACTCGTCGTCGGGCACCGGCACGGGCTTGGCGAACCGGACGCCGTACGACACGACCCGCTCGGGGTCGCCCACCCAGTCGGTGACGATGCGCAGGGCCCGGCCCATGGTGAGCATGCCGTGCGCGATCACCGAGTCGAGGTTCAGTTTCGCGGCCGCCCGGTCGGACCAGTGGATCGGGTTGAAGTCGCCGGAGGCTCCCGCGTAGCGGACCAGGTCGGCGCGCGTGAAGGTCAGGGTGAGGGCGGGCAGCTCCTGGCCCACCTCGGGGGTCTGGACGTCGCTCACGCCGTCGCCTCCTCGGGCCAGGTGTGTACCAGCGTGGAGATCGCGTGGCAGACGGCCTCGCCTGCGGCGTCCAGCGCGACGGAGACCGAGATGAAGGCCGTGTTGCCGCGGGCGCGGACCTTGTCGATCGACAGCGTGGCGGTGACGGAGTCGCCCGCTCGGAGCTGGCGGGTCCACTCGAAGCGCTGGTCGCCGTGGATGGTCTGCGCCAGCTTCATGTCCAGCTCGGGGTCGCCGAAGAGGTTCCCCCAGGCGCGGGCGGCCAGCACGGCCGCGAACGTGGGCGGGGCCACCGGCGAGGATCCGCGGTAGGCCGGGTTGTCGTCGCCCAGGGCGTCCGCGAACTCGGCGATCTTCTCGCGGCTGACGACGTAGGGCTCCGTGGGCGGGTAACTGCGGCCCACGTGTGCGTCCGTGATCATGGTCGCAGGCTACCGCCTGCGGCTAGGTTGGCGCCGTGACCCTGCGCCTGCTGTTCGTGTCGATGCACACCTCCCCCGCGTCCTCGCCGGGTGCCGGCGACGCGGGCGGGATGAACGTGGTCGAGCTCCACCAGGCCGAGGCCCTGGCCGCCTTGGGGCACTCCGTCGACATCGTGACGCGGCGGGCGTCGACCGACCAGCCGGACGTGACCGACCTGGGCGGCGGCGTCCGGTTGCTGCACGTGGAGGCAGGACCCGCCGACGACCTGGCCAAGAGCGCCATCGACGCCCACATCGGCGAGTTCTCGGCCGGGCTCGCGCAGCTGGAGCCGTACGACCTGGTGCAGTCCCACCACTGGATGTCGGGGGTCGCCGCGCTGCCCGTGGCGCGGCAGTGGGACGTGGCGCACGTGCAGAGCTACCACTCGGTGGCGGCCCACCCCGGCGCCCCGCTGTCGGACGGCGAACCGCCCGAGTCGGGCGGCCGCGTGGCCGGCGAAGCGCTGATCGCCCGCGAGTCGGACGCGATCATCGCGGTCTCGACCGCGGAGGCCCGCACGATCGTGGAGCGCTGCGGCGCCGACCCCGCCCGGGTGCGGGTGATCCCGCCGGGGGTCGACCTCGATGCGTTCCGGCCGGCATCGCGGGCCGAGCGGCGCCCGGCGTGCCCCTGGTGCGGGTCGCGCGCCGGGTACGTGCTGATGGCCGCACGCCTGCAGCCGCTGAAGGGCGGTGACCTGGCGATCCGGGCGATGGCGCAGCTGCCGGCGTCCGTGCGGCCCGACCTGGTCGTGGCCGGGGACGTGAGCCACGACTTCGCCGACTACCGCGCCGAGGTGGAGGCGCTGATCGACTCCCTCGGCATGCGGAACCACGTGCACTTCGTCGGCGCGCAGTCCCGCGACGACCTGGCCGCGCTGATGCGCCACAGCCACGCACTGCTGGTGCCCTCGCACTCGGAGACGTTCGGGCTGGTGGCGCTCGAGGGCGCGGCGTCCGGCGTACCGGTGCTGGCGTCCTCGACCGGCGGGCTGCGCGAGGTCGTGGTGCACGAGGAGACCGGCTACCTCATGCCCGACCGCGACCCGGTGAGGTGGGGACGCCAGCTGTCCGGCCTGCTGGCCAACGAGCCCCTGCGTGCCCGCATGGGCGTCATCGCCCGCGTCCACGCACGGCGTTACGCCTGGGAGGCCATCGGCGCCCGGCTCAGCGCGGCCTACGAGCAGATCGCGCGCGAGCACCGGGCATGACCCCCGGGCATGCGAAACGGGCCGCCCCGTGGTGGGGACGGCCCGTTCGAGGGCGTGACGTCAGCGGGTCTCGCGGTGCGGCGTGTGCGTCTTGCACTTGGGGCAGAACTTCTTCAGCTCCAGCCGGTCGGGCGTGTTGCGCTTGTTCTTCTTGGTGATGTAGGTGCGCTCCTTGCACTCCGTGCAGGCAAGCGTGATCTTCGGGCGGATGTCGCCGGACTTCTTGGCCATGACAGCCCTCCTTGAACTCGTACTACATGAACCGATCGGTAGCGGAGACGGGACTTGAACCCGTGACACAGCGATTATGAGCCGCTTGCTCTACCACCTGAGCTACCCCGCCGAACAGCCGTCGGCGGAACCGGCGACCAGAGCCCCCATGCGGAATCGAACCGCAGACCTTCTCCTTACCATGGAGACGCTCTGCCTACTGAGCTATAGGGGCCAGACAGCGACGAACAACCTACAACACCGCGAGCCACTTACCCAAATCGCGGGCAACCGGTGCACACGGCGTCCAGACGCATCGACCCGGCCGAGGCCGGGTCGAGTGGCAGGTGAAGGATTCGAACCTTCGAAGGCATCGCCGACGGTTTTACAGACCGCTCCCTTTGGCCGCTCGGGCAACCTGCCATGCTGATTGCTCAGCGGGGAGATACTCTAGCAAGCCCTCCGCCCGTCCTTCCAAATCGAGAGGTGAACCATGGCATCCGACAGCTCGTTCGACGTCGTCAGCACGTTCGACGCCCAGGAGGTCGAGAACGCGATCAACATGGC
>DUOQ01000096.1 GCA_012838755.1 Propionibacterium sp.
ACGAGGACACACAAAAACCATTACAAGTTTAAGTGTGCAAAAAAACATAACCAAACCCCAAAAAAGGGACCTGGTCACTGGCATTGACCTAAGCACGCTGTTGAGTTCTCAAACTTCCGACACACACCTTGGTTCCCGCTCCATTCCTGGAGCCGATCCCCTCGGGGCCTCAGCTACTTTAGGGAGTCATTTTCACCGAGTCAAATCGGGCTATTTCCCCCTCGAAGGCCAGTCGCTGATGTCACCCTCGAAAGGGTTGGCATCGTTGGTTTGGGCTTCGGCTCCCGGGCCCGTCCGCTGTGGCTTGGCCACCTCGTCCGGCTCCCCGAGCGCTTGGTAAACATTACACGGGGTTGCCCCCAACTCCAAATCGAGGGCGAGCCCGCGGCGTCCAGCCTTGTCAGACCGGGTTCAGCGCACGATCTCCACGGCGCCGACGGTCTTCTTGCCCCGTCGCACCACGGCCCACCGGCCGTCGAGGAGGTCCTCCTCGGCCAGCGTCGCGTCCACGTCGGACACCTTCACGTTGTTGAGGTACGCCCCGCCCTCCTCGATCGCGCGGCGCGCGGCCGACTTGCTGGGCACGACCCCCGAGGTCGCCATCACGTCGATGAGGGAGGGCAGTTGGTCCCCCACCTCGAGGCGCGGCGCCTCCAACTGGCGCGCAACGGCACCCAAGGTGCGGGCATCCAGGTCCCGCAGCTCCGAGCGCCCGAACAGGGCAGCCGCCGCGGCCTCGGCGGCCCGGCGTTCCGGCTCCCCGTGCACGAGGTCGGTGATGTCGTCGGCCAGGGCCCGCTGCGCGATGCGCAGGAACGGCTTCTCCGCCTGCTGGGCGGCGATGTCGTCGATCTCCTCGCGTGGCCGCTCGCTGAACACCTTGAGGTAGCTGATCACCATCTCGTCCTCGGCGTTCAGGAAGTACTGGTGGAACGCGTACGGGGAGGTCATTTCGGGGTCGAGCCAGACGGTGCCGGACTCGGTCTTGCCGAACTTGGTCCCGTCCGCCTTGGTGAGCAGCGGCGTCGCGAGCGCGTGCACACGGGCCCCGTCGGAGCGCCGGATCAGGTCGACCCCGGCGGTCAGGTTGCCCCACTGGTCGGAGCCACCGGTCTGCATGGTGACCCCGTGGGTGCGGTACAGCTCACGGAAGTCCAGCGACTGCAGCAGCACGTAGCTGAACTCGGTGTAGCTGATGCCGGTCTCAAGGCGTGCCTTGACGACCTCGCGATCGAGCATGCGGTTGACGGAGAAGTGCTTGCCCACGTCGCGCAGGAAGTCGAGCGTCGACAGCTTGGCCGTCCAGTCGAGGTTGTTGACCAGCGTGCCGGCGTTCGGTCCGTCGAGGTCGATGAGGCGCCCCACCTGCGCGCGGATCCGCTCCACCCAGCCCGCGACGACGTCGACGTCGTTCATGACGCGTTCGCCGGCCTGCTTCGGGTCGCCGATCAGCCCGGTGGAACCACCCACGAGGAACATGGGACGGTGGCCCGCCTTCTGCAGGGCACGATGCACCATCACCTGCACCAGGTTGCCCATGTGGATCGACGGTGCCGTCGGGTCGAAGCCCACATAGGCCGTGATCGGGCCCTCGTCCAGGTGGGCGCCCAGTGCGTTCAGGTCGGTCGAGTGGGCGATCAGCCCACGCCAGGACAGTTCATCGATCACTGCGTTCACGACGCACCACCCTAGTGGTCCTGTGCCCCCGGGGGCTCGGAGTACCAGTCGAGCTGGGCGTCGGCCGGGCCCTGCGACGCGGCGCCGTCCGTGGACTCGAACCACTCGCTGACGGCCTCGATGGCATCCCGCACCTCGTTCAACTGCTCCTCCACGCGCGCGCGGGCGGTGCCACCCCGTCCGTCATGGGCGTTGATCGACCCCTCGACGCTGAGCACCGACAGAACCCCGGCCCCCAGCCGCTCGTCGATCGACGGGAGGTCGGCCTCGGTGAGGTCGTACAGCTCGATGCCGCGTCCCTCGCAGTACTGGACGGCCTTGCCCGCCACCTCGTGGGCCACGGCGAAGGGGACGCGCTCGCGCACGAGCCAGTCCGCGACGTCGGTGGCCAGCGAGAACCCCTCGGGGGCGCGGGCCGCCATCCGCTCCGGCTGGAACCCCAGGGTGCCGACCATCCCCGCCATCGCGGGCAGCAGCACCCGCAGCTGGTCGAGGCCGTCGAAGATCGGTTCCTTGTCCTCCTGCAGGTCGCGGTTGTAGGCCAGCGGCAGGCCCTTCAGGGTGGTGAGCAGGCCGGCCAGGTTGCCGACGAGGCGTCCGGCCTTGCCGCGCGCGAGCTCGGCGACGTCGGGGTTCTTCTTCTGGGGCATGATCGACGACCCGGTCGACCAGGCGTCGTCGAGCTTGGCGAACCCGAACTCGACGGTCGACCAGAGGATGACCTCCTCGCTGATCCGCGACAGGTCGACACCGATCATCGCCAGCACGAAGGCGGCCTCGGCGACGAGGTCGCGGGCCGCGGTGCCGTCGATCGAGTTGGGCACCGAACCCGAGAAGCCCAGCTCGGCGGCCACGAACTCGGGGTCCAGACCGAGCGAGGTGCCGGCGAGGGCGGCGGACCCGTACGGCGACACGGCCAGCCGGGCGTCGAGGTCACGGAGGCGGTCGTTGTCGCGCAGCAGCGGCCACGCGTGGGCGAGCAGGTGGTGCGACAGCAGGACCGGCTGGGCCGACTGCAGGTGCGTGCGCCCGGGCATCGGCACGCCGAGGTGCTCCCGGGCCTGGTCGTGCAGCGCCACGACGACCTCCTGCACGCCCGCGGCCACGACCCGCAGCTCGTCGCGCAGGTACATCCGGATCAGCGTGGCGATCTGGTCGTTGCGCGACCGTCCCGCGCGCAGGCGTCCGCCCAGCTCGGGGCCGACGCGCTCCATCAGGCCGCGCTCCAGCGCCCCGTGCACGTCCTCGTCGGTCGGGGCCGCGGCGAAGGCGCCCGAGGCGACGTCGGCGTCCAGCTGGTCGATGCCGGCCAACATGCCGTCGAGCTCGTCGTCGGTGAGCAGCCCCGCCCGGTGCAGCGCGCGGGCGTGCGCACGCGAGCCCGCGAGGTCGTAGGGGGCCAGCCGCCAGTCGAACTGCGTCGACTTGCTCAACGCGAACATGGCCTCGGCGGGTCCGCCCTCGAACCGTCCGCCCCAGAGCCTGCCCTCGGCCTCGCTCATGCCACGCCTTCCTTGTCGTCCACGCCCAGGGCGAGGAGGTGTTCGGCCAGCGCGGTGCCCCCGTCGGGGGCCCGGCTGACGATGAGGATCGAATCGTCCCCGGCGATCGTACCGAGCACGGACTCCAGCCCGGCCTTGTCGATCGCCGAGGCCAGGAACTGGGCGGCCCCCGGCGGCGTCTTGACCACCACGAGGTTCGCGGACGCCTCGGCCGACAGCAGCAGCTCCCCGGCCAGGCGCACCATGCGCGCGTGCGCGCGGCCGGTGTCGGACGCCTCGACGTCCCGCACGGCGTACGTCAGCTCCCCCGACGCCGAGCGGAGCCGGACGGCCCCCACGTCGACGAGGTCCTTGGACAGGGTGCCCTGCGTGACGGCGAACCCCTCGGCGGCCAGCAACTCGGCCAGCTCGGTCTGGGACCGGATCGCCTCGCGGGTGAGCAGGTCGACGATGAGGCCCTGCCGGGCGGCCTTCGTGCCGGGGACGGACCGCTCGGTCACGCCGTCACCAGCTCGGGCAGCGCGTCGACGAAGCCCTGGAGGTCCTCACGGGTCACCACCAGCGGCGGGGCGAGGCGCAGCACGTCGGGGCGCGGGGCGTTGATGATGAACCCGGCGGCGAGCGCGGCGGCCCCGACCTCCTTGGCGTTGGGCTGGTTGAGCACCACGCCACGCAGCAGGCCGCGTCCGCGCACGTGGCTGACCTGGGGCAGGCCGAGACCCTCGATGGTGGCGGCCAGCCAGTCACCGGTCTCCCGGACGTGGTTGAGCAGGCCCTCGGACTCGATGGTGTCGAGCACGGTGAGTGCCGCACGGGCCGCCAGCGGGTTGCCGCCGAACGTGGTGCCGTGGTGGCCGGCCTGCAGCAGCGTCGCGGCCTCCCCCACGGCGACACAGGCGCCGACCGGGAAGCCGCCCCCCAGGCCCTTGGCCAGCGTGACGAGGTCGCCGTGGACGCCCTCGGCCCCGGCCGCCAGCCAGGTGCCGCACCGGCCGATGCCGGTCTGGACCTCGTCCAGCCACAGGAGGGCGCCGTGCCGGGTGCAGAGTTCCCGGACACCGGCCAGCCAACCCGCGGGGGGCTCGACCACGCCGCTCTCGCCCTGGAGGGGCTCCAGCAGGACGGCGGCGACGTCGTCCCCCATCTCGGCCTCGAGGGCGGCGAGGTCGCCGTGCGGCACCCAGGTGACGTTGCCGGGCAGGGGTTCGAAGGGCGTCCGGTACGCGGCGGTCGCGGTGACCGACAACGCGCCGATGGTCCGGCCGTGGAACGAACCCTCCATCGCGATGATGCGGGGGCGCCCGGTCAGGCGGGTGACCTTGAGCGCGGCCTCGTTGGCCTCGGCGCCCGAGTTGGTCAGGAAGGTGCGCGCCGGCAGCCCGGTGTCGCCGGCCACCAGGGCGTCGAGGCGCTCGCCGAGCTCGACCTGGGGCTCGGAGGCGAACAGGTTCGAGATGTGCATCAATTGACCGGCCTGCTCGGCGATCGCCGCCACGAGGCGCGGGTGGGCGTGGCCCAGCGAGTTGACCGCGATGCCGGCCAGCAGGTCGAGGTACTTGGTCCCGTCGGCGTCCCAGACCCATGGGCCCTCGCCGCGGACCAGGACGCGCGGGGGGACGCCGAACGTCTGCATCATGGCCGCGTCGTATCGCCCCAGGACCTCGGTGTTGCTCATGCCGGCACCACCATCGTGCCGACGCCCTCGTCGGTGAAGATCTCCAGCAGCAACGAGTGGGGCTTGCGGCCGTCGACGATCGTGGCCTGCGGGACCCCGCCCTCAACGGCGACGGCGCACGCCTCCATCTTGGGGATCATCCCGCTGGCCAGCGTCGGCAGCAGCTCGCGCAGCTCCTGGGTGGTGATCCGGGCGATGATCTGGTCGGTGTTCGGCCAGTCGGCGTACAGGCCCTCCACGTCGGTGAGGACGATCAGGCGGTCGGCCCTCAGCGCGACCGCGAGGGCGGCCGCGGCCGTGTCGGCGTTGAGGTTGTGGACCGAGCCCGCGGCGTCCGGGGAGACGGAGGCGACGACGGGGATGCGCCCGGCGGCGATGAGGTCGGAGATGGCGTCGGTGTTGACCGAGGCGACCTCGCCGACGAGGCCGAGGTCGACCTCCTCGCCGTCGACGACCGTGCCGCGGCGCTGGGCGGTGAACAGGCCGCCGTCCTCGCCGGACATGCCGACGGCGAGCGGCCCGTGCTGGTTGAGCAGGCCCACGAGCTCGCGGCCGACCTGGCCGACGAGCACCATGCGGACGACGTCCATGGCCTCGGGACTGGTGACGCGCAGGCCACCCTTGAACTCGCTCTCGATGCCGAGCTTGCCCAGCATGGCGTTGATCTGGGGGCCACCGCCGTGCACGACGACCGGCTTGATGCCGCAGCGGCGCAGGAAGACGATGTCCTCGACGAAGGCGCGCTTGAGGTCGTCGCTGACCATCGCGTTGCCGCCGTACTTCACGACCATCGTGGCGCCGGCGTACTGCGCCAGCCAAGGCAGGGCCTCGATGAGCGTGCCCGCCTTGGCGTAGACGTCGCTCTGCAACTGGGCGGTGCGGGTGGTGTAGGTCATGAGCTGTACTCCGCGTTCTCGCGCACGTAGTCGTAGGTGAGGTCGTTGGTCCAGACGGTGGCGCTGGCATCACCGGCGGCGAGGTCGATCTCGACGGCCACCTCGCGGCCGGTGAGGTCGACCAAGGAGCGGTCCTCGCCGAGCGCGCCGGTGTCGAAGACCTTGACGCCGTTGAACGACACGCTCACCTGGTCGGGGTCGAACGTGGCGCTCGAGGTGCCTGCCGAGGCCAGGACGCGGCCCCAGTTCGGGTCGTTGCCGAAGATCGCGGTCTTGAACAGGTTCGACCGGGTGACGCAGCGGGCGACGTCGACGGCCTCGTCCTCGGTCACGGCGTTGATGACCGTGACGGCGATGTCGTGGCTGGAGCCCTCGGCGTCCGACAGCAGTTGCCGGGCCAGCGAGCCGCACACCTGGGTGAGGGCGTCGGTGAACCCCTGGGGGTCGGGCGTGACGCCGGACGCGCCCGAGGCCATCAGGAGCACGGTGTCGTTGGTCGACATGCAGCCGTCGGAGTCGGTGCGGTCGAAGGTGACGCGGGTGGCCGCGCGCAGGGCGGTGTCGGCCTGCTCGGGGGTGAGGTCGGCGTCGGTCGTGACGACGACGAGCATGGTGGCCAGCGCCGGCGCGAGCATGCCGGCTCCCTTCGCCATGCCGCCGACGCTCCAGCCGGCCTCGCTGGCGGTCGTCGCCTGCTTGGGCACGGTGTCGGTGGTCATGATGGCGAGGGCGGCGTCGGAGGACCCGTCGACGGCCAGCGCCTCCGCGGCCGCGGCGATGCCGGCGTGCACGGCGTCCATGGGCAGGCGGACGCCGATCAGGCCCGTCGAGCAGACCGCGACCTGCTTCGGGGTGCTGCCGAGCGCGGACGCCGTGGCCTCGGCCATGGCGCGGGTGTCGGCGAGGCCGTCGGCGCCGGTGCAGGCGTTGGCGCCGCCGGAGTTGAGCACCACGGCGTCCAGCGAGCCGCCGGCGAGGACGTCGATCGACCACACGACGGGCGCGGCCTGGAAGCGATTGGTGGTGAAGACCCCGGCGGCGACCTTCGCCGGGCCCTCGTTGCGCACGAGCGCGAGGTCGTGGTTCCCGGACTCCTTGATGCCGGCCCTCACGCCGGCGGCGGTGAATCCCTTGGCTGCGGTGACGCTCACGGGGCGACTCCCCACGTGGTGAGGCCGAGGGTCTCGGGCAGGCCCAGGGCGAGGTTCATGGACTGGATGGCGCCGCCGGCGGTGCCCTTGGTGAGGTTGTCGAGCGCGGCCACCACCACGAGGCGGTTCGCGGCCTCGTCGACGGTGACCTGGACGTGCACGTGGTTGGAGCCGAGCACCGACTGGGTCTGGGGCCACAGGCGCTCGGGGAGGAGGTGCACGAAGGGCTCGTCGCCGTAGGCCTGCTCGTAGGCCTCGCGGGCGGCCTCGGCCGTCGTGGGGGCCGCGAGCGGGGCCGTCACCGTGGCGAGGATGCCGCGGGACATGGGCACCAGGACCGGGGTGAAGCAGAGCGTGGCGTCGGTCGCGCCGAGCTTGCGGAAGTTCTGCAGCATCTCGGGGACGTGGCGGTGCACGCCGCCCACGCCGTAGGCGGACGCCGAGCCCATCAACTCGCTGCCGAGCAGGTGCGGCTTGAGGGACTTGCCCGCGCCGGAGGGTCCGGTCGGCGCGACGACGACGACGTCGTGGCCGTCGACGAGGCCGGCCTGCAGGGCCGGGGCGAGGGCGAGGGTGACCGTGGTCGGGAAGCAGCCGGGGACGGCGATGCGCTTCGTGGTCGCCAGGGCAGCGCGCTGCCCGGGGAGCTCGGGCAGCCCGTAGGGCCAGGTGCCGGCGTGCTCGGTGCCGTAGAAGTGCTGCCAGGCGTCGGCGTCCTCGAGGCGGAAGTCGGCGCCGGAGTCGATCACGAGGACGTCGTCGCCGAGCTGGGCGGCAACCTCGGCCGACGTGCCGTGCGGCAGGGCGAGGAACACGACGTCGTGACCGGCGAGGTTCTCGGCCGTGGTGTCGAGGACGACGCGGTCGAACAGGGGCGCCAGGTGCTGGTGGTGCTGGCCCAAGCGCGAGCCCGCGGAGGACTTCGCCGTCAGGGCACCGATCTCGACGTCATCGCGCTGGAGGAGCAGCCGCAGGATCTCTCCCCCGGCGTACCCCGTGCAGCCCGCGACCGCAATCTTTGTCGTCATGTGCATGAGTATGCCTTCCTCGGAATAGATATTCCAACTCCGTCCACCTGTGCCGCAAGCCCCGCCACGGTGGTGAAGACAGCCCGCGCCGACCCGCCGATACCATCGCAGCATGGCTCTCTCCGCAACCCAGGTGCTCGAGGCTGCGCGCACGATCCTGGACGCGGACGGACTCGAAGGGCTCTCGATGCGCCGCGTGGCGGCCGCGCTGGATGTCCAGCCGGGCGCCCTCTACCACCACGTGCCCGACAAGCAGACCTTGCTGGCCGGGGTCGCCGACGGCATCCTCGACGAGGTCGACGAACCCATCGGCCTGTGGCGGGACGCCGTGGAGGCCTGGGCGGTGAGCCTGCGCGAGGTCCTCCTCGCCCACCGCGACTCCGCCGAGCTGGTGGCGACCGCTCGCGGGTTCCGCCTGTCGCGCCACGACACGACGCGGCACCCCGCCACCCTGCTGGCCGCGGCGGGCCTCCCC
>DUOQ01000097.1 GCA_012838755.1 Propionibacterium sp.
CGGGCTGGTCGGGGGGCTGGTCGACCGGGTCGACCCCGACCTCGTCACCGATTGTGCGCACCTGCTGGGCCTCGCGCCCGGACTGCGCCGGCGGCTGCTGGTGGACTGGCTGGCCGAGGCCGGGGCGTCCGACGTGGCGGCCACCCACGTGGACGCGGTCGAGCGGCTGGCCACGCACTGGCGCGGCCAGAAGGGCGTCGACGTGCCCGGCGGACGGGTGGTGCGTCGCGATGGGCGGCTGGGGTTCGTGGCGCGGGGTCCAGCCTGACGGCGGCCGGCCGCTGATCGATCGCTGGTGGAGTTCGCTGGTCCCGGCGTCCGGGTCGCGCCGACACTCACCCTTGTCACTCGTGCGGGGGAAAATCACGCGTCTCCCGAGTGACAACGCTGAGTGTCGGCACCCGCAGTGGGAAGGGTAGGCTCCGGTGACGTGGACGCATCGCACATCAGCAGTGAGTTGACCGAGGTTCTCTACACCAATGAGCAGGTGCAGGCGCGACTGGCGGAGATCGCCGGCGAGATCGACGCCGAGTACGCCGACAAGGACGTCCTCCTGGTCGGCGTCCTCAACGGGGCGGTGATGGTGATGGCCGACCTCTCCCGCCACCTGACCAGCCACGTGAACATGGACTGGATGGCGATCTCCTCCTACGGCTCGGGCACGCAGAGCTCGGGCGTGGTGCGGATCCTCAAGGACCTCAACACCGACATCGAGGGCCGCCACGTCCTGGTGGTGGAGGACATCATCGACACCGGCCTCACGCTGGCCTACCTGATGCAGAACCTGAAGTCGCGCAGGCCCGCGAGCCTCGAGATCATGACGATGTTCCGCAAGCCCGAGGCGCTCAGGAGCCAGGTCGACGTGAAGTACGTCGGCTTCGACCTGCCCAACGAGTTCGTGGTCGGCTACGGGCTCGACTACGCGGGCCGCTACCGGAACCTCACCGACGTCGGCACGCTGGCGCCGCACGTCTACAGCTGAGTCCCCTCCACGCCGGCGGCGGCCACCCCGAGCGCGTCGAGGATCGCCTCGAAGCGCATCAGGTCGGCGGCGGCCGGGTACCCGCGGCCGATCACGCAGGACACGTCCATGACCTGCGCCGCCGGCACGCGTGACACGACGAGCTGGGTGACCTCGGCGTCCGCCCGGTCGAGGATGACCAGGCAGGGGGAGGTCCCGAGCGCCTCCTCGACGCCCGCGGGGTTCGACGCGTCGGCCACGACGACGGAGATGCCGCGCTGGCGCAGCAGGTCGGCGATGCCCTCACCGAGCAGGGAGTACGACTGCACGACCAGCGCCCGCAGGCACGGGGCCGCGTCCACGCTGGTCATGGGGTTCCACCTCCCGGGGTGAGCAGGTCGTGCCCCATCATGCTCCCTCGCGCGGGGTGATCCCATCCATCCCCCGACACACTTTCAGGCGTCGGGGAGACCCAGGCCCTGTCGGACGATGTAGGCCGCGGCCTGGATCCGGTTGGTCATCTGCAACTTCTCCAGCGCGTTGTGCACGTGGCTCTTCACGGTGCCCTCGGTGATCGACAGCTCCTTGCCGATCTCCTTGTTGGACAGCCCTCCCGCCACCAGGCGCAGGATCTCCAGCTCGCGCCGGGTGAGCTTCTGGGCCGGTTCCTCGGGCAGCACGGTGCCCTTGGTCGAGCCGCCGGTCTCCTTGAGGTGCTGCAGCAGCCGGCCGGCGACGGCGGGCGAGATCGGGGTCTCGCCCCGCATCACCGAGGCGATCATGTCGAACAGCTGGTCGGGGCGGAGGTCCTTCAGCAGGTAGCCGTGCGCGCCGTTCATCATGGCCTGCACGACGTGCTCGTCGGTCTCGGACACAGTCAGCATGATCACCTTCACGTCGAGCACCTGCTCGCGGACCAGCCGCACGGCCTCGACGCCGTTCATCACCGGCATCTCGACGTCCATGATCACCAGGTCGGGCTTGTGCTCGTTGGCCATCTCGACCGCCATCAGCCCGTTCTCGGCCTCGGCGACCACCTCGATGCCCGGCTGGCGCGCGAGCAGCGCGGCCACGGCCCCGCGGAACAGGGGCTGGTCGTCGACGAGCAGGACCCGGATCGTCTTCACTGCAGCTCCTCGTGTGTCACCGGTGTGGGCGTTCGGGGACGGTCGCGACCACGCGGGTCCCGACGCCGGGGAAGGACTCGATCGTGAGCGTCCCCCGCAGCAGCGAGAGCCGGTCGCGCATCGTGAACAGGCCGTAGCCGTCGGTGGTCGGCTCGTCCACCGGCGCGTGGAAGCCCCGGCCGTCGTCGGCGACGGTGATCGTCGTCGACTCGTCGGTTCCGGTGACCGTGACGGTGGCCTTCGTGGCCCGCGCGTGCTTGCGCACATTGGTCAGCGCCTCCTGCACCACCCGGATCAGGTGCACCTCGGTGCGCGGGGTCAGCTCGAGCGGCCTGCCCGTCTCGTTGCGGAACTCGGCGCCGATGCCGGACTGGTCGGCGAACTTCTCGACGTAGGAGGTGAGGTTCTCCTCCAGGGTGAGCTCGGCCCGGTCGGAGTCGCGCAGCCCCAGGATCACCTCGCGCACGTCCCGGTACGCCTCCTCGGCCGTCTTGGCGAGGGCGGCCAGCTCGGACGCCGTGTCGGCATCGGCGGTCACGGTCGGGAAGGTCTCCACCATGCGTAGCCGCAGGTGCATCGCGCCGAGCACCTGGGCCATCGAGTCGTGCATCTCGCGGGCGATCCGGGTGCGCTCGTTCAGCACCTCCCGCTGGCGGTCCTGCTCGCGGACCTTGGCGCCGGTCAGCGCGATGCCGGCCAGGCCGGCCATGGTGGCCAGGAACGAGCGGTCGCGTTCGGTGAAGGGGCGATCGTCGTGGCGGCCGGCCCACAGGGTCCCGACGCGGCCGCTGAGGCCGAGCACCTCGTGCTCCGCCTCGGCCGCCCAGTGCGGCAGGCAGCCGATCGGGTTGGCCCGTTGCCCCGTGAGGGGATCGCTGTGCTCGGGCAGCCCGACGCCCAGCAGGGTCGTCCCGTCGCTGCACGCCACGGGCACGTCCTCCTCGGAGTCGAACCGGACCATGTTGGCCGCCGACACCGTGACGACCACGGCCGCCGCGTCGGCGTGGAGGAGGTCGCGTGCGTGCCCGGCGAGCTCGGTCAGCGTGGGCAGCGTGCCCGTCTGCCGGGAGATCGCGAGCAGGATCGCGTAGATGGCGTGGCCCTCGTCGCGGCGGCGGTAGAGCTCGGCGAAGTTGCGGGCGAGCAGGGCCGCACCGGCCACCTGGACGGCGAGGGAGTCCTCGGTGGCGGGGCCGATGTGCTCGGTGACGTCGGTGGGCCCGGCCGACCAGACCTCGAGGCGTCCGACACTGCGGCCGCCCTCGGCCAGCGGGCGGTCGAGGGTGGGCACCGTGGCGGTGAGGAGGTGGGGGGCGCTCCCGGCGACCGCCTCCAGGGTCGTCCCGTGCTCGTCGGGGTGGAGCCGCAGGCGCACGCAGCGGACGCCGGGCACCTCGGCGAGCACCCGGGCGGCCGCGTCGGTGACGCCCTGGGCGTCCGACTGCCCGTGGCCGGTGGTGGCGACGGTGTCGGCGAGCACGAGGTCCTGGTTCTGCGTCACGATGGCGGACTCGGCACGGCCGATGTGGCGCAGCATCAGCCAGGAGAACAACGCGATGCCCACGCACATCGACACCGCGACCGCGAGGTGCCAGGACTGGGCGAAATCGGGTGACCACCACGGCGAGTTCTCCAGGTGGTAGTGCACGGCCTCCAGCAGCAGGAAGAAGGCGACGGGGGCGACGAGGCTGACGACCTTGAGCTTGTTGCCGACCAGGCGGGGCGTCCGGATGTCGCGACGCACGGTCGGCTGCGGGGGCGTGGCGGAACCGGACGTGGGCCCCGTCGCCTGCGTCCGCTCGTGTCGCACAGCGCTCAACGCGGTGCCTCCTCGCATACCCCCGTCCGGTACCGACGGCCGGTCGCAAGCACCTTAACCGCTTTCCGGGCGAGCGCGAAACGAGCGAATCGGGGGCGAGTGCCGAGGGTTGTCTATCCGATCTCCATCCCCCGAGGGATGGGATCACCCACCCGGCCCGGGTGAAGCTTGGGCCAAGGTGCACGCCGTGCACCCCTGCGTGCTTGTGGGCGCGCTGGAACTGGGTTGGTGGAAGAGATGACGAAGACGGATCTCGAGCCCGTGGTGGACCACGACGTGAGCGCCCCCGAGCGCTCCGACCGCGCCCTGGGCCGGTTCCTCAGGATCGGCCCCCTCGTCCTCGTCGTCGCCGTGGTCGCCTTCGGGCTGTTCTACTGGTTCGACCAGCGGACGCCGCAGGTCCCCTCGATCGTCGCCCAGCAGATCGGGCGCGCGGAGACCGCGGTCCGCGAGGACCCGAACAACGTCCCCGCCCGCATCACGTTGGCGGTCATGTACCACGAGGCCGGACGCCTCGACGAGGCCGTCACGCAGCTCGACGAGGTGCTGAAGGTCGACGAGGCCAACGCCGACGCACGGATGGCCAAGGGCCGCGTCCTGATGGACAAGGGCGACCTGCTCGGCGCCTCGGCCGAGTTCCGGACGGTCTCGGAATCGTTCGGCGACGGCGAGTTCGCCGGCGCCGACACCCGCCTGCAATCGTCGCTGTACTGGCTGGGCGTCATCGCGCTGAAGCAGGACCAGCCGCAGCAGGCCCTCGACCAGATCGCGCGGGCCCTCGTGATCAACCCCACCGACTCCGACGCGCTGCTGGTGCACGGTCAGGCGCAGGCGAAGCTGGGGGAGCACCAGGCCGCGATCGACGCCTACCGCAAGGCCCTGACGTTCGTACCC
>DUOQ01000098.1 GCA_012838755.1 Propionibacterium sp.
GTCGAGCAGCCGCGGCTCGGAGTGCTTGCGGGTGGCGGGCCTGGTCTCGTAGTCCAGGGACTTCGCCGGGGACAGCAGCGTGATCACGCCCCGAGGCTAGCCGAGCGGGACGCCCCGGGTCAGGTCGGCGTCCGGCTCAGTCGGCCTCGCGCGGCCAGGCGTTGGGCTCGCAGCCAGCCAGGTCGATGCTCTGCTGCATCATCACGGGGGCCGGCGCACCCTCCGCCGGGCAGCCGACGTGGCCCAGGCCCAGGAAGTGCCCGACCTCGTGGTTGACCAGGTAGGACCGGTAGGTGCCCAGGTCGTCGTAGGTGGGCGTCATGTACTTCCACCGGTCGGAGTTGAGCGCGACGTACGCCCCCACCCGGCAGTTCCACAGGCCCCCGGTGTCCAGCGGCTCGCACAGCTGGTCGGTGGTGTCGGGCGAGGCGACGTAGACGGTCAGCTCGGCGGCCTCGGCGTCCGTCACCAGCCGGAAGCTGCGCTTGCCGTAGCCCGCCCAGCCGCGCTCGTCGTCGAAGGTGGCCTGCACCTCGCGGGCGACCTCGTCGGCGTCCAGCTCGGTCGTGTCCTCCACCTGCACCCGGTACGGCACCACCTGTGGCGCCTCCACCGCGGGCTCGAGCGTGATCGTGTTCGTCAGGTACTGCCCGGACGCCTGCGTGTCGGAGCGCCACACCTCCTGCCGCGCGATCTCGGGGATCTCGGGCGTCGGGCTCGGCGTAGGGCTCGCGGGACCGGGCGCGTACGCCTCGGGCGAGCGCTGGCCCATCCACCCCCAGAGCATCGCGAGCACCGCGAGGATCACCACGAACGCAAGCCACCACACCCGGTTGCTCTGTCTCGTCGTCGCGCTGGGTGGCATGCATTTCACCCTAGGTCATCGGGCCGACAGCGCACGGGGCCCCGCCGGTGTTCGACCAAACTCGGCAGGCTCTCGGCAAGGCTGGCCACCTGACCGCGCTGGAAATACGCTCAACCATTCATTTGCTTAGTTGCCTTACTAATTCAGAGTGCGTCAGGCTTCGGTTTTCCTGCCACACTTGATCAGGAGGAAGGAGCGTCCATGACCAGGAGCGCCGCGTCGCCGCGTCCCGCACCGCTGCCCCGGGAGGCACGGTCGGTCACCGGCCGGGTGGCGCAGGCCGAGATGCGTGCCGCCAACATGGGCCTCCTGCTCCGCCACCTGCGCGCGCACGGCGGTCGCTCCCGCGCCCAGCTCGCCCACGAGACGGGGTTGTCGAAGGCCACCACGTCCAGCCTCATCGCTGCCCTCGCCGACCGGGGCCTGGTCCGTGAGGGCGAGGTCGTCCGCGGCGGCTCGGTGGGGCGTCCGGGCCAGACCGTCACCCTCGACGGCAGCACCGTCACCGCCGTCGGCGTCGAGCTGAGCGTCGACTACATCGCCGTCACGGCGGTGACGCTCTCCGGCACGGTCGTCCGCGAGTCCGTCACCCCCCTCGACGTGGCCCACCTGGGCATCAACACCGTCCTCGACCGCACCGCCACCACGCTGGTGCGCACGCTCACCTCGCTGCGGGAGTCGGGCGTCGACGTGGTCGGCATCACCGTCGCCCCGCCCGGCATCATCGACTACGACACCGGCACGCTCCGCTTCGCCCCCAACCTGGGCTGGCGCAGCGTCCCGCTCGTGGCCGAGCTCACCGGGCGCCTGGGTCCCGGCACGCCGCCGATCAGGCTCGAGAACGACGCCAAGCTCGCGGCGCTGGCCGAGTACGACCACCTGGCCCGCGACGGCGTCCGCGACCTGCTCTACTTGTCGGGCGAGGTCGGCGTGGGCGCCGGCATCATCGCTGACGGACGCCTCGTGCGCGGCTGGTCCGGCTTCTCCGGCGAGGTGGGCCACCTCCCCCTCGACCCGTCGATGAGCCCCTGCAACTGCGGACGCCGGGGGTGCTGGGAGCTGGTCGTCGGCCTGGCCGCGTTCCTGGCCCTGGCCGCCGACGAGGGCGATCCGCTGCGCGACCCGGGGCGCGCCCTGGAGGACCGGCTGCTCACCCTGGCCGAGCGCGCCGCCGCGGAGGACCCCCGCACCCTGGTCGCGCTGGCGACCATCACCGAGCGGCTGGCCGAGGGCCTCGGCATCCTCGTCGACGTGCTGAACCCGAGGATGATCGTCCTGGGCGGCTACTACGCCTACTTCGGCGACCAGGTCCTCCCGCCCCTGGCCGAGGCGCTGGCCGCGCGGCGGATGGACGAGGGCAGCGCCACGCTCCTGGCGACGTCGGAGTCCGGGTTTATGTCGACCGCCCGCGGCGGCGCGCTGCTGGCGCTTGGGGATGTCTTCGACGACCCCACCTTGGTAGCCGCCGGGGATTGACCCCCGCACGATGCTCAGACAATACTTCGTTCATTGTCCGAACTTGAGGGGATGGAGGGCATGCTTAACCTCGGCCCCGGCGGTGGGCGAGCGCAAGGGGCTGGGCGGCGTCCTGCTCGACCAGCAGTGGGTCCGCGGCTGGACCTCGCAGGCGCTGCGCATCGACACCGACGGCTGGGGCAAGGCTTCGTTTCCCAACGGCCGCCCCCTGGGCCGCTACCGGGAGGTCGGGCCGCAGGTCACGCTGTACGCGCCTGCCGCCTGGTGACGCTCATTCGTTTCGTGAACAAACTGCAACCTTTTCGGGACATCAGACGTCTCGACAGAGGGGCGAACGACAAGTAGATTTAGTTTTGCAAGAGTCTGAAGTAATCAGACGTACTCAACGCTGAGGGGAACCACTCATGTCACGCTTCACCAAGGGCGCCCTGGCCTTGACCGCCGGCGCGGCCCTCCTGTTGTCCGCCTGCTCCGGCGGCGGGACCCCGGCCACGTCCGCCCCCGCCCCCGGCGGCAGCACCGGCGCCTCGACCCCCGCGGCCGGCGGCGAACTGGCCGACACCACGATCAAGATCCTCGCCCCCTCCTACGGCGACACCTCGGAGGCGGACTGGAACCGCATCACCGAGAAGTTCAACGAGGAGCACCCGAACGTCAAGGTCGAGCTGCAGATCGCCGGCTGGGACGACTTCGCGAACACGGTCCAGTCGCGCATCCAGGCCAACGACCTGCCCGACATCCTGAACGACAACGCCTTCGCGTCGTCCGCCGACGCCGGCCTCCTCATCCCGATGGACGAGCTCCTGAGCGCCGAGACCCTCGGCAACATCGAGCCCGGTCTCCTCGAGAACGGCAAGGGCGCCGACGGCGTCCAGTGGGCTGCTCCCGACATCGCGTCGGCCCGCATGCTGGTCTACAACACCGACCTGTTCGAGCAGGCCGGCATCGCCGAGGCCCCCAAGACGTGGGCCGAGATGGAGGCTGCGGCCAAGGCCATCTCCGACCTCGGCGACGACATCTACGGCTACGGCATGCCGCTGGGCGCCGAAGAGGCCCAGGTCGAGTCCTCGCTGTGGCTGTGGGGTGCCGGTGGCACCTGGGTCGACGGCGAGAACCTGATCGCCAACACCCCGGCGGCCGTCGAGGCCTTCACGCAGATGAAGAAGATGTACGACGAGGGTCTCACCCAGCCGAACCTCGAGGATGACCGCCAGGCCACGACCGACCTCCTCGCCGCCGGCAAGCTCGGCATGGCCGTCGGCCACGGCCAGGTCGTCGCGGACGCCAGCTCCAAGGGCATCAACGTCGCGCTCGCCCCGGTCCCGTCGAAGGACGGCTCCGGTGTGGCCACCGGGGTCACCGACTTCATCCTCGCCTTCGACAACGACGACGAGGCCCGCAAGGCGGCCACCGCGGCCTACCTCGACCTCTTCTACTCCGACGAGCTGTACGAGCCCTGGTACAAGGGCACCGCGCTGCTCCCGGTGACGAAGTCCGCCATCGAGTCGGCCAAGTCCGGCGCCTCCGAGACCGACGCGGCCTTCCTGGACGCGATGGACATCGTGAAGTTCCAGCCGGTCTCCAACCCGCAGTGGGACGCCCTCCAGGCGGCCCTGAAGGCCAACGCCTTCCGCATCGGCACCGAGGACCCGGCCACGGTCCTCGAGCAGGTCGAAGCCCAGGTCGCGGCGCAGGCCTGACCTCTCACCACGGCTTGCGGGGGTGGTACGGGCATCCCGTA